>CAZXJB010000073.1:2928-13565 GCA_964640965.1 uncultured Actinomycetes bacterium
GTCTCGGCCGTGGGGGGATCGGCCGCGCTCGTCTCGGCCGTGGCCGCACCGCTCGCCTCCGCGGGCAGCTTGTCCCGCAGCGCCTCCATGAGGCCGACGAAGCGGCCCTGGAGCGCCTGGAACATGCTCGCGGCCCGGGACATCTCCGACTTCAGCATCCCGGCGACCTTCGAGAGCATGACCTCGCGGGACTCGAGCTCGGCGAGGGCCCGGGCCTCCTCGGCCGTGAGGACCTTGCCCTCGACGAAGCCGCCCTTGATCACGAGCGCGGGGAGCTTCCGGGCCGCCTCCACCAGGCGCTTGGCGGTGGCGACCACGTCGCCCTGCACGAACGCCACGGCCGTCGGGCCCGAGAGGAGGTCCTCGAGCCCCTGCAGGCCGGCCTCCGTTGCCGCGCGCCGGAGCAGGGTGTTCTTCGCCACCGCGAACCGGGCCTGATCCGCGAGCGAGCGCCGCAGCTCCGTCGCGTCGTGGACCGACAGCCCCCGGTACTCGGTCAGGATCAGGGCCTGCGAGCCCTGGATCCGCTCCTTCAGGGCCGCGACCTTCTCGATCTTCTCGGTGCTCGGCATCACGCCTCCAGGCTGCAGATATGCAGAACGCCTCCGCGGACAGCGCGGAGGCGCACGCGAACGCTCACCTTCGCCTCGGCAGGTACCCGGACGGGATCATGCGCCAGGCGGCGCCCCTGCTGTCTGCGGCTCGGTCAGGGTACCCGCCGTCGCCGCCGCCGACAACGCCCGCCGACGCACCCGTGGGCCGAGGGCGAGCGCCCCGAGCGCGAGGAGCCCGAGGGCGAACGCGACGTCGTAGCGAGGGAACGGCTCGTAGACGAAGGCCACCCGGTGGCGGCCGGGGGGCGCGAGGACCCCCACGAAGCTCGGGGCGACCATCCAGGCCCGCGCCGGCCGACCGTCGACCGTGACCTGCCAGCGGGGGTCGAACGAGGCCTTCAGCAGGACCATCCCGCGGCGGTGGAGCTCGACCTCGGCCGCCGCGCGCCCGTCGCGCAGGCGCACGTCCTCGCGGAGCATCCGGCCCGGCGAGCCCCGACCCGTCGTGAGCGGCGGCGCCGGGTGCCCCTCGAAGGCGACGCCCGGGAACCGGCCCGCCGCCACGTCCGGCGAGCGGAGCCATCCGGACATCTGGATCCCGAGGTCGGCCCGCCCGGCGGCGACGGTCCCGGTGATGTCGACCACGTCCACGTACCCGCCGGTCGGCAGCTCCCACAGGACGTGCCGGCCGCGGTGGGCGAGCTCGCGGGCGCCGGGGGGCGCCGCTCGACCCTCCGGGAGGATCGCGTACCGCACGGCGAACAGGTCGTAGTGGTCGGGCCGCAGCTCCGAGAAGCGGTACTCGATCGGCGAGGACAGGGACCACGTCGGCCGGGTGAAGCCGACCCCCTCGACCCCGGCCTCGAGCAGCACCGCGTACATCGGGACCTGGCCGACCCGGTACCGCGCCCCCCAGTTCGAGCGCATCCCCGCGTAGATGCGCCCCGGCCCCTCACGCTCGGCGATGGCGACGAGCGCGAGCGCATCGGCGCCGTCGGTCCGATCGGCCGCCCGCTGCTCGCGGATCCACTCGGCGCCCTGGGCGGCGTACGCGGCCCGCTCGATCCAGGCCGGGGCGAGCGCCCCCGCCACGAGCAGGGTCGCGAGCGCCCCGAGGGCGGGGCCGGCCAGCGGCCGCGTCCGCCACCGCATCCCCACCCGCGCGAGGAGCCGCAGCGCCGCGAGCAGTCCGAGCCCGATGAGGTACAGCCCGGCGAGGTGCACCCCGGAGACGTACCGGCGGAGGAACAGGTCCCCCGAGCCGGGCAGCAGCCGGAGGGCGGGGCCGAGCGTCGGGCGGCCGAAGAACAGCAGGAGCGAGAGCAGCCCGAGGCCGAGCACGGCCCGGAGCCCGGCCTCCCGCGGGGCCCGCCGGAGCGCGACGAGCAGCCCGAGCCCGAACAGGACCGTGAGCACCGGGAACCTCCAGCGGTCGAAGATCGCGCCGCGCACGAGCCAGGCGAGCACCTGCCGCGCACCGAAGGAGTCGTAGTACGGGGCGCCCCGGGAGAGCTCGTCCTGGATCGTCCAGGTGCGGTCGGCGAGGAGCGGCCACACCACCCAGGCGGCGACGAGCAGGCTCCCGACCCCGAGGAGGGCGGCCCGACCGAGGCGTCGCGGGAGCTCGCGCGGGCGCACGAGCACGAGCACCCCGAGCGACAGCAGCGCGAGGTACCCGGTCAGCAGGTGGACCGCCACGGTGAGGGCGAGCGCGAGGGCGGCGAGCGCGAAGCGCCGCCCGTTTTCCACCGCGCGCCAGGAGAGCCCCCAGGCGAGCGGCAGCAGCCACATCCCCCACAGCTGGGTCCAGGTCCCGTACCCGCGCCAGACGTAGGAGCCCCACTCGTACCCGAGCCCCGGCTGGCTCACGATGAGCGGGGAGGCGAGGGCGGCGAGCGCCGAGGGCCATCGCCCGAGCCCGAGGAGCCGCCCGCCCGCGTACACGGCGATCGGCCAGAGCGCGAGCAGCAGGTACGTCGACCAGGCCACCGCGGCCCGGGCGCCCACCGCGAGCGCGGGGAGGGCGGTCAGGACGTGCGGGAGGCTCTGGTAGTGGTGGAACCGGGAGGACCCGAGCGCGAGGTCCGGGTACCAGCCGTCGAAGGGCAGGTGGCCCGCCGCGATCCGGTCCGCGGCCCACCGCACCATCGAGGCGTGCACGGCCGCGTCGTTCGGGAGGGCGACCGGCGTGGCCTCGGCCCGCAGCACGACGAGGCCGAAGGCGATCGGCGCCGCCACCACGACCAGCGGCCACAGGCGATCGCGCTCGCCGAAGAGCGCGCGGACGGAGCGACCGAGGCGCGCGAGCGGGGGCACCGCGCTATGGTGGCACGGCCGCCGCCCCGGCGCGGGTCACACCGCGACCGGCTGGGCCTCGACCTCGCGAAGGCGGGAGGTGTCGATCGGGATCCCGGGGCCCATCGTCGTGGCGATCGTGGCCGAGCGCACGTACTTCCCCTTGGCGGCCGAGGGTCGGGCGCGGAGGATCTCGTCCACCACGGCGAGGTAGTTCTCGAGCAGCTGGCCCTCCTCGAAGGAGCGCTTGCCGATCACGCAGTGGACGTTGCCGGTGCGGTCGGTCCGGTACTCGACGCGGCCGCCCTTGATGTCGCGGACGGTCTTCGCGATGTCCATCGTGACCGTCCCCGTCTTCGGGTTCGGCATCAGCCCCCGCGGACCGAGCACGCGGCCGGCCTTCCCGACCGAGGCCATCATGTCCGGCGTCGCCACGGCGGCGTCGAACTCGATCGTGCCCTTCAGGACCTGCTCGACGAGCTCCTCGCCGCCGACGACGTCGGCGCCGGCCTCGCGGGCCTCCTGGGCCTTCTCCCCGACGGCGAAGACCGCCACCCGCACCGCGCGGCCGGTCCCGTGGGGCAGGGAAACGGTGCCGCGGACCATCTGGTCCGCCTTCCGGGGGTCGATCCCGAGGCGGAACGCGACCTCGACGGTCTCGTCGAACCGGGCGCCCGGCAGCTCCTTCAGCAGGCGCACGGCCTCCACCGGCGTGTACTCACGCCCCGGCTCGAGGCGGGTCAGGGCCTCGCGGTAGCGCTTCCCCCGGCGGCTCATGCGACCACCTCCACACCCATGCTGCGGGCGGTCCCGGCGACGATCTTCATCGCCGCCTCCACGTCGCTCGCGTTGAGGTCGGCCATCTTCTGCTCCGCGATCCGGCGCAGCTGGTCCTGGGTGAGCTTGCCGACCTTCGTGCGGTTCGGCTCGGCCGAGCCCTTCTCGAGGCCGAGCGCCTGCTTGATGAGCTCCGCCGCGGGCGGCTGCTTCGTGACGAACGTGAACGAGCGGTCCTCGTAGATCGTGAGCTCGACCGGGATCACCTGGCCGGCGAGCTGCTGGGTCCGCTCGTTGTACTGACGGCAGAACTCCATGATGTTCACGCCGTGCTGACCGAGGGCCGTGCCCACGGGGGGCGCGGGCGTCGCCTGCCCGGCGCGGATCTGGAGCTTGACGATCGCGAGGACCTTCTTGCGGGGGGGCATCCCCTTCACCTCCTGCGGTTCCAGCGGCCGGAACGAGCCGGCCTCCCGCCATCCGATGGAACCCGTCCGGGGACCCGGACGTCTGGTGCATGGTAGGCGAGGGGCGCCTCCCCCGCCAACCGACCGATGCCGCACGGCCGAGGAACGACCCCGGCCCCGCTGGAAGGGGGAACCCGATGCTCCGAGCGCGCACGACCCTGGTCCTCGCGCTGTGCCTCGTTCTCGCCGCGCCGCTCGCGGCGCTCGCGCTCACGCTGCGCAACGGCACCCCGGTGGACCACCAGCGGGCGGTGGTGAAGTCCCGGGCGTCGACGACCTCGAGCACCGGGTGGACGCCGGTGCCGGGGCTCGCGAGCACCCTGGTCTGCGCGAAGGGGACCGTGAGCGCGACCCTGAGCGTGAACCTCGTCGGGGCGCCGGCCCAGTTCCGGCTCCACATCGACGGCGGGGGGCTCATGGAGCCGGAGCTCGCGCACTTCGACCCCACGGGTGGGACCCGCTCCTTCTCCTCCACCTTCGCGGCCCGCGTCGGGACCTGGGAGGGATCGGACGGGCACTCCTTCGACCTGGAGTGGCGCTCGCCGAGCGGCGCGCCGGTCACGCTGAAGCGCGGGGACCTCGTGCTGCTGTTCGGCGTGGGGAGCTGCTGAGGCGGGTCGCTCCCGCTCAGGCCTTCGCGACCTGGTCGAAGCTGAGCTCGACCGGGGTCTCCCGATCGAAGATGTTCACGAGGACCTTCAGCTTGCTCTGGTCCACGTTGATCTCGCTGATCGTGCCGTTGAAGTCCGCGAACGGCCCGGAGATGATCCGCACGACGTCGCCCTCCTCGAAGCCGAGCCGGAACGTCGGCTTCACCTCCTCCTTCTTCACCGCGAGGATCTTCTCCACCTCCCGGCGCGAGAGCGGGGTGGGCTTGCTGCCGGTGCCGGCGGCCACGAACCCCGTCACGCCCGGCGTGTTGCGCACGACGTACCACGAGTCGTTGTCGTAGATCATCTTCACGAGCAGGTAGCCGGGGAAGACCTTGCGCTGGACGACCTGCTTCTTGCCGCCCTTGATCTCCATGACGTCTTCCATGGGGATGACGACGTCGAAGATCTTGTCCTCCATCTGCATCGTGTGGATGCGCGACTCGAGGTTGGCCTTCACCTTGTTCTCGTAGCCCGCGTAGGTGTGCACGACGTACCACTCGCCGGGGCCGCGGAAGGGGTCCCGCACGAGGGTCTCGGTCTCGGAGGGCTCGAGCTCGGCGGCCACCTCCCCCGCAGGCTCGACGTCCGGCGGGGCAGGCTCGATCTCGCTCTCCTCCACCAGGGCCTCGGGCTCGGACGGCTCGGGCTCGGTCTCGGGCGCGGCGGGCAGGTCCGCCATCGACTCGGGGGCGTCGTCGTCCATCGTCGAGAGATCGTTCATCGGCTACGTGAAGACTTCCAGCACGAACTTGGAGAACAGGACGTCGAGACCGAACACGTAGGACGTGAGGACGATGACGGTCACGAGCACCACGATCGTGTAGGTGACGAGCTCCTTCCGGGTGGGCCAGAGCACCTTCTTCAGCTCCTGGCGCACCTCCTTCAGGAACTGGCGCGCGCCGGTCCGCTTGCGCTGCTCCACGGCCCGGGTCCGCCGCGCGGTCGCCACGGCCCGAGCACGGTCCATGCCCGTGCCCTGTCGGCGCGCCGCTCGCTTCATCTGCCTGTTCATCGCTGCTCCTCAGCAGGGGCGGAGGGACTCGAACCCCCAACCGCCGGTTTTGGAGACCGGTGCTCTACCAGGTTGAGCTACGCCCCTCCATGGATCGGTGTAACCGGGGGTCGGGGACACCGGAAGCCCAGTATAGGGGGGCTCGTCCGGGGCGGCAAAGCACGGGGCCGCGGGCGGTGGGGCGCCGGGGCGGCGCGGGGATCCGCGACGGCCTGTTGAAGATGTCAACGCCGGATACGTGATGTTGCTCCTGTGAGGCCCTACACTTGGCGGACGCGAGACGCCCGCGCCGGCCCCGGAAGGCGAGCGCCCACATGTACGAGGACCCTTCCCCGTCCCTCGGGGGGACGAGGCGGCGCGGCCTGTTCTCGGGCCGTGGTGACGTGTCGTCCGCCCCGAGGATGGACCCCACGCAGGCCACGATGGCGGCCTACCAGCAGATGATCCGGGAGCAGCTCGAGGAGGGCCTGCGCGAGCTGCAGCACACCGCGAACCAGCTCATGCACGAGATCGCGGCCGAGGTCTGGCGGACCGCCGGCGGCGACAAGGACGAGGCGCAGGCGCGCCTGCTCGCCGCCATCAGCCGCGACCAGACGCTCCGGAGCCTGCTCGCGCACACCGACGAGCGGTTCCAGACCCTCGCCGTGCGCACGGCCAGGCTGGAGGACACCCTCAACATGCTGGCCGAGGGCATGCGGGCCGCACGGGAGGAGCTCGCCCGCGGGGTCGAGGCCCTCGAGGAGGTCCAGTCCTCGCCCGCCGCCCGGGGCGTGGCCGAGATCCGGGACCGCCTGGACCAGGTGACCCGCCAGATCGCCCTCGCCTTCGAGACCCTCGCCGAGCGCGACCGCGCCATCACCGAGGCCGTCCAGCAGCGCGTGCGCGAGCACGGCGAGCTCGTCGTGAACGAGACCGCCCGCATCACCAAGGCCCTCGAGTCCTACGTCCAGCAGGGCGTGGCAGCGATGGGTCAGCTCGCGGGCGGCATCGAGGCCCAGCTCGAGCGCATCGCGGGCCGCGAGGACCAGGTCGGCGCCCGGATCGCCGAGGTCGCCGAGGCCCAGATCGCCGCCATCGAGGAGCGGCTGCGCGCGATCGGCGAGCGGATCGCCCAGGACACGGTGACGACGAACGAGGCGATCGCCCACCTGCTCGACGTGACCGACGAGCGGAACCGCTCCCTCGGCGAGCTGCTCGAGCTCATGCACGACCGGGTCGGCATGGAGACCCGCGACGTCCTGGCGGCGATCGAGGGGCTCGACGCGCGGCTCGGGGCCGCTTTCCACGAGGGGCTCGAGCTCATGCACGACCGGGTCGGCATGGAGACCCGCGACGTCCTGGCGGCGATCGAGGGGCTCGACGCGCGGCTCGGGGCCGCCTTCCATGAGGGGCTCGACCGCAAGCTCCGGGCGCTCGCCGAGCTCGTGCGCTCGGACTCGATCGCGCTGCGGGACGAGCTCGTGCGCACGGCCGAGGCCCAGGACGAGGCCGTCGCCCGGGCGCTCGAGGAGCGCCTGAACGGGGTGATCCAGACCCTCACCTCGGCGACGGGCTGGATGGTCGAGGAGATCACGCGCCGGGTCCGCGAGGAGGCGATCGGCGCGATCGCGCGCCAGGGGCACGAGAACGCCCGCATGCTCGACGCGCGGCTCGACGACGCCGTGTCGACGATCGACCGGAACATGGTCCGGATGTCGGACTCGCTCGAGGGGCAGCTCGACCGGCTCGTGCGCACCGTCGGCGACCGCGCCTCGGAGGCCGCCTCGCGCGCGGCCGAGGGCGCGATCCGCGAGCGCCTGGACGAGCTCGCCTCGCGCCTGTCCGCCGCCGCCTCCCTCATCGAGCGTTCGCAGATGCAGACGGAGGAGACCGTCGTGCGGACGGTGGACGCGCGGATCGCGGCGCTCGCGAAGATGGTCCGGTCGGACAACGAGTCCCTCGCTCGGCAGATCGTCGCCGACCAGGAGGCCTCCAAGCAGGCCCTGCGGGCGATGAAGGAGCTCCAGGCGAGCCTCCCCGCGGAGGTGATCGAGACGATCCAGCGTCGGATGGACGACCTCGCCGAGTCGGTCGCGAAGTCGCAGGAGATGCTCGCGCAGCGGATCGACCGGATGGCGGCGAAGATCGGCGAGCGCTACGACAACGACATCCAGATCGTGATCGACCGGATGGGCGACGCGATGCACGCGCTCGCGAGCCTGGGTCGCGGCCCGCGGTCCGACCGCGACGGGGACCGGATCGAGCTGGAGTAGGCCGGGGAGGCGGGGTGGCTCAGTCGAGCTCGACCTCGGCCTCGCCGCGACGGATCGCCTCCTCGACGCGCCCGTCGCGCTCCACGCGCACCCACACGTCGAGCACGGCCCGGCGCGCGACGGGGTCGACCGAGCGGACGGTGCCGCCCGCCACGATCGTCTCGCCGAGCAGGACCGGCGCGCGGAACTGCACCCGCAGCCGCCGGAGCGCCCCGGGATCGCCGGCCCAGCGCGTGAGGCAGCTCGCGAGGTGGGCCATCGTGAACATCCCGTGGGCGATGATCCCGGGGAACCCGACCGAGCGGGCGAAGGCGTCGTCCAGGTGGAGCGGGTTCCGGTCGCCCGAGGCCTCCGCGTACGCGGCCACGTCCTCCCGGGTCACGACCTTGGCGAGCTCGGGGATCGCCTGCCCCGGTGCGAGGTCCTCCGGACGGGGCGCCACCTCAGACCTCGCCCCGCTCGATCAGCGTCGAGCGCGCCAGGACGACGAGCTCGCCCGCCGCGTCCCGCATCTCGGTCCGCAGCGTGAGGAAGCCGTGCCCGCCCTTGGTGCGGACGTCCTCGATCGTGGAGCGCACCTCGAGCGTCTCGCCGATCCGCACCGGCCGGCGCCACTCGTACTCCTGTCCCCCGTGGACCACGCGGGTGAAGTCCAGGCCGAGCTCGGGGTCGGCGACCACCCGCTCCAGGCCGGCCCGGATCTCGGGCGCCGTGACGAAGGTCGGAGGCACGGCCTCGGCGTCCTCGCCGATAGCCGCGGCGAACCGTCGGACGTGCTCGGCCTCGACGACGAACCGCACCGGCGGGTAGGACTTCCCTTCCAGCGCAACGTTCATCGGCACGGGCGGCCCCCCGGTCGTTCGTCCGACACGCCGGTCCCGCGAGCGGCGGTCTCCCATCGGCGGGATACCCAGGGCCCGGTCACGCGGACTACGTTGCCAGCCGTGGGCGGCGACGGCAACCCCACGGACGCGTGGACCGGGGCGCGCGCGCGGACGCCCCACCTCGCGCACGGAGGTGGCGATGGCTAGGGCCGGCACACGGCCGATCACCGTGCTGATCGTCGACGACGAGCGGACCTTCGGCGAGGCCCTGCAGCTCGCCCTCCGGCACGAGCGGGACCTCGTCGTCGTGGACGTCGCGACCGACGGCGAGGCGGCGATCCGCGCCTTGCAGGCCCACCACCCCGACGTCGTCCTCATGGACGTCGCGATGCCCGGCATGAGCGGCATCGAGGTGACCCGCCGCATCAAGGAGGTGGACCCCGAGGCGCAGGTGCTGATCCTCTCGGGCCACGAGGACCCCCTGCTGCTCGCCCGGGCCGTCCAGGCGGGAGCCGTCGGCCTGCTGCGCAAGACCGAGGCCGTGGTCCAGGTGGCCTCCTCGGTGCGCCGGGCCTACCGGGGCGAGCCGATCCACGACGAGGACGAGGTCGAGAGCGCCCTCCGCCGGCTGCGTCACCGCCGGGCGGCCGACGCCGACGCCCGGCAGCGCCTCGAGCGGCTCACGCCCCGGGAGCGCCAGATCCTCGAGCGGATGGCGACGGGCGCCGCATCGAGCGAGATCGCCCGCTCGCTCGGCATGAGCCCGCACACGCTGCGGACCCACACGCAGAACATCCTCATGAAGCTCGGCGTGCACTCGAAGATGGAGGCGCTCGTCCTCGCCATCCGCCACGGGATCGTGACGACCGTGGACCTGAGCGAGGAGACCCAGGACGTCGTCTCCTGACGGCCCGACGGCCCCGTCCGCGGCACGCCGGCTCAGGGACGCTCGGCGGGCGCCCCAGGGCTCAGGCTCAGGGCGCGTACCGCGGCGGGTCCCGGAGGACCTCGGCGAGGGACGGGTTCGAGCGGTCGCGCTCGGAGGTGACCGGGCTCGCATCCGGCCAGGCGATCCCGAGGTCCGGGTCGTCCCACGCCACGCCGTGCTCGTCGGCGCCCGTGTGCTCGGCGTCCACGAGGTAGTGCAGGAGCAGGTCGCGCTCGGCGTAGAAGCCGTGGGCGACGCCGGGAGGGATGTACAGGCCGCGGAGCTCCTCCTCGGCGTCCAGCCGGAGGCCGAGCCCGACGCCCTCCGTCGGCGAGCCGGCCCGCAGGTCGTACAGGCCGACGAAGGCCCGGCCCCGCAGCACCGTCCACCAGTCGGCCTGCGCCCGGTGGAAGTGCAGGCCGCGGAGCACGCCCGCCCGGGAGAACGAGACGTTGCCCTGCACCATGGGCCGCGCGCCGGCGAGCCAGGAGGCCCGGTAGTCCTCGGCGAACCACCCGCGGTGGTCCGGGTGGCGCGTGAGCCGGAGCAGGCGCACGCCCGCGATGCCGACGGGGATCTCCTCGGGTGCGCTCATCGGCGGCACCGTAGCACCCGCGGCCGGGCTCGGACGGGGCTCAGCGGGTCTCGCGGTGCAGCGTGTGCCGCCGGCACCAGCGGCAGTACTTCTTGAGCTCGATCCGGTCCCGGTCGTTGACGCGGTTCTTCTCCGTCACGTAGTTCCGCCGCTTGCACTCGGTGCAGGCGAGCGTGATCTTCGGGCGGTTGTCGGTCTTGGCCACGGTCCCGTCCCTACTTGATGACCTTGGTCACGCGCCCGGCGCCCACGGTGCGGCCGCCCTCGCGGATCGCGAAGC
>CAZXJB010000074.1:0-13453 GCA_964640965.1 uncultured Actinomycetes bacterium
CTCGGCGCCGGACGCCCGGGCCGAGCGCGAGGCGGCCCGCTACGAGCGCCTGGCGGCCGAGCACCCCTGCCCCGCCTGCCCGGAGCGGTCGACCCACGAGCGCTGGGCGGCCCGCGCGAGCCAGCTCGAGCAGCAGATCCGCGGGCTCGAGCGCCGCATCCGCACCCGGACCGAGACCCTCGCCCGGCGGTTCGACCGCGTCCTCGCGGTCCTCGAGGAGCTCGGCTACGTGCGGGACTTCCAGGCGACGGAGCGGGGGGCGCTGCTCGCGCGCATCTACGGCGAGGGCGACGTGCTCGTCGCCGAGGCCATCGCCGAGGGGCTGCTCGAGCCGCTCACCCCCTCGGAGGCGGCGGCGGTCGTCTCGACCGTCGTCTACGAGTCCCGCGAGCGGGCCCCCCAGCCGGGCGGGATGCCGACGGCGGCCGCCGCCGAGGCCTACCGGCGGCTCGAGCGGATCTGGCGGCGCGTCCGGGCGACGGAGGACCGGCACCAGGTGGCCCTCTGCCGGGAGCTCGAGGACGGCTTCGCCGAGCCCGTCTACCACTGGGCCGAGGGGCGGAGCCTCGACGAGGTCCTGGACGAGACGACGATGGCGCCGGGCGACTTCGTGCGCACGTGCAAGCAGCTGCTCGACCTGCTCCGCCAGATCGCGGAGGTCGCGCCCGCGCCTACGGCCGAGATCGCCCGCCGCGCGGCCTCGGCCGTGAACCGCGGCGTCGTGGCGTACACGGGCGTGTGAGGCGCGGCTCGGTAGGATGCCCCTCATGTCGAGCCCGTTCGGACCGCTCACGATCATCGTGAACCCGCACGCGGGGAGGCGGCGGGTGGCCGAGGAGGTCCCCGAGCTCGAGCGCACGCTCCGTGCCCGCGGCCTGGAATACACGCTGGTGCGCACGGAGGGTCGCGGCGACGCGACGCGGTTCGCCCGCGAGGCGCTCGAGGGCGGCGCGCGCTTCCTCGTGGCGGTCGGAGGCGACGGCACGGTCCACGAGGTGGTGAACGGCATGATGGGGGAGGCGGGCCCGTTCGTGCCCGACGCCGTGCTCGGGGTCGTCGCGGCCGGCTCGGGCTGCGACTTCATCCGCACCTTCGGGCTGCCCGGCGACGCGACGCGCGCCTGCTACCACCTCACCGGCGACAACGTGTACCCGCTCGACGTCGGGCGGATCACGTACACCACGGTCTCGGGCGGGACCGACGTCCGGTACTTCGTCAACGTGGCCGAGGCGGGGCTCGGCGCGGCCGTGGCCGCCCGGGCCGAGCGGATGTCGCCGCGCTTCGGGCAGTCCAAGTACTTCGTCGCGTTCTGGCGGACGCTGCCAGGCTTCCGACTCGCCACCGTCCGGGTCGTCGCCGACCGTCGCACGTACGAGGGTCCCGCGTACCTCGTGGTCGCTGGCAACGCGCAGTACTACGGCGGGGGGATGCGGATCTCGCCCCGCTCCTACCCGGGGGACGGCGTCCTCGACGTCCTCGTCTTCAAGGGGCCGAAGACCGACTCGTTCACGCTGCTGCCCAAGATCTACCGCGGGGAGCACCTGCCCCACGACCACATCGAGGAGCTGCGCGTGCGCGGTTCGCTCACGATCGAGGCCGACCGGCCGCTGCCGATCGAGGCCGACGGCGAGGTCCTCGGCACCACGCCGGCCACGATCGAGGTGGTCCCGCACGCGATCAGGATGAAGCTGTGAACGTCCGCGCCCGCGTGGACCGCGCCCGGGAGCACGCCGCCGCCGCCGGCCTGGCGGGGCTGGTGGCGACGCCCGGCGCCGACCTCGTCTACCTGACCGGGTACGCGCCGATGCCGCTCGAGCGGCTGACGGCGCTCGTGCTCACCGCCGGGCGGGACCCGGTGCTCGTGGTCCCCGAGCTCGAGCGCCCGGGCGCCGTCGCCTCGCCGGCGGGGGAGGTGCTGGAGATCGTCGGCTGGCGGGACGGGGAGGACCCCTACGCGCTGGTCGCCGACCTCCTGCCGGGCGAAGGCGCCGTCGCCCTCTCGGACCAGACGTGGGCGAGCCACGTCCTGCGCCTGCAGCGGGTCCGGCCCGCCCTCACCTTCCGGACCGTGGGCGAGGCGCTGCCGCTCCTGCGCGCGGTGAAGGACCCCGAGGAGCTCGAGGCGCTGCGGCGGGCCGCCCACGCCGCGGACGCGGCCTTCGCCGACGTGCTCGGCGTGCGCTTCGCCGGGCGGCGCGAGCTCGACGTGGCGGCCGAGATCGCCGAGGCCCTCCGCGCGCACGGGCACGCGACCGTGGAGTTCACGATCGTCGGCTCCGGTCCGAACGGTGCCTCCCCGCATCACGAGGCGGGGGAGCGGGTGATCGAGCCGGGCGATGCCGTCGTCCTGGACTTCGGCGGCCGCCTAGCGGGCTACTGCTCGGACATCACCCGGACCGTCGTCGTCGGCGAGCCGGGCTCCGAGCTCGCCCGCGTGCACGAGGTCGTGCGGGCCGCGCAGCAGGCGGGGGTGGAGGCCGTCGCCCCCGGCGCGCCGTGCGAGGCGGTCGATGCGGCGGCGCGCGCCGTGATCGAGGAGGCCGGCTACGGCCCGGCCTTCGTCCACCGCACCGGGCACGGGATCGGGCTCGACGTCCACGAGCCCCCCGACATCGTCGCGGGGAACCCGACGCCGCTCGCGCCGGGCATGACCTTCTCCGTGGAGCCCGGCGTCTACCTCGCCGGCCGCTTCGGCGTCCGCATCGAGGACATCGTGGCCGTCACGCCCGGTGGCGTCGAGCGGCTGAACGAGGCCCCGCGCGAGCTGCTCGCGGTCGGGTGAGCCGAGCGCTCCGGGACGCGGCAGCGTCCCCGAGCTGCGCGGCGAGTCTGGCTCAGACTAGCTCTCGGGCGTGAGCGTCACCCAGAAGTCGAAGTCGCCGTCGTACCCCGGCGCCGCACCCCCCGCCGAGCTCCCGAGGTACACGCTGCCCTGCATGCCGTTCCCGGAGAACACCATGACGACGGTGGTGCCGCCCGCGCCGCCGAGCTCCATCGTCGAGTCGATCCGGTACCCCGCGGCCGGGAGCGCCTCGGTGAAGAACGCCTGCAGGTCGTCGGTGCTCAGTCCGGTCGAGAACCACACCGAGTCCCCGCCCTCGGCGCCGACCGAGTAGACGGGCTCGGCGTCCTCGGGGAGCGGGAAGTCCGCCGGCCAGCCCTCGGGGAGCTCAGCCTGCCCGATCTGGACCGTGCCGCTCGGCCCCTCGATCGTGATCCCGCCCTCGTCCTGGTCGATCTGGGCCTGGCCGCCGCCGGGCAGCTCGACGGTGGCCTCGTCCCCGCCGCACGCGGCGAGCGTGAGCACGGCCACGGCGATGAGCGCGAGCAACGGCGTCCTGCGGACCATGGAACCCCCCTTCGGGTAGACGTGCCGCAGAGCCTACTACGGCGGGGGCCGTCGACCCACGAAGCTCAGGCGATCCGGGGGCGGACCTTCGTGCCGGCCGGCGTGTCCATGACCTCCAGGCCCATGTCCTGCAGGCGCGAGCGGATCGCGTCGGCGCGGACGAAGTCCTTCACGGCCCGCGCCGCGTCGCGCTCGGCGACGAGCGCGAGGACCTCCTCGGTGGGCTCCCAGCGCTCGCGGGCCGCGCGCTCGAGGTCGAGCCCGAGCACGCGGTCGAAGGACAGCAGCAGCGCCGCCTTCTCGCCCGGGGGGAGGTCCGAGGAGGCGACCTCGTTCAGGACGACGAGGGCCTGCGGCATGTTGAGGTCGTCGGCGACGGCCTCGCGGAACCGGGCGTCGAAAGCCCGTGCGGCCTCCGAGAGCGTCTCGGCGGGCGGGCCCCACTCGGCCACGCGCTGCCGGAGGCGCTTCACGTGCTGGTCGGCCGCCCGCATCGCCTCCTCGGAGAAGTCCATCTCGCTGCGGTACCGGGTCTGGAACGTGAGGTACCGGTAGGACAGGGGATCGTAGCCCTCAGCGGCGAGGTCCCCGATCCGCACGATGTTCCCCGCGGACTTCGCCATCTTCTGGCCGACGAGCCGCAGGTGCCCGCCGTGGGCCCAGACGGAGACCACCTGGTGGCCGGTCGCGCCCTCGGACTGGGCGATCTCGTCCTCGTGGTGGGGGAAGATGAGGTCGACGCCCCCGGTGTGGATGTCGAAGCGCTCGCCGAGGTACTTCATCGACATGGCCGAGCACTCGATGTGCCAGCCGGGGAAGCCCTCGCCCCACGGGCTCGGCCACTTCATGAGCCGGGCGGGACCCGCCGCCTTCCACAGCGCGAAGTCGGCGTGGAACCGCTTGTTCGGATCGACCTCGAGCTCCTGGCGATGGCCGGCGCGGAGCTGCTCGAGCGTGTTGCCGGAGAGCTTGCCGTAGCCGGGGAAGGACTGGACGTCGAAGTACACGGTGCCTCCGACCTCGTACGCGTGGCCGCGCTCGATGAGTCGCTGCGTGAGCTCGATCATCTCCGGGATGTGCTCGGTCGCCTTCGGGTAGACGTGCGCGGGCAGGATGCCGACCGTCGCGGTGTCCTCGAGGAACGCGCGCGTGTACTTCTCGGCGATCTCGGCGGGGGACAGGCCCTCGTCCTCGACGGCGAGGAGCATCTTGTCGCGACCGGAGTCGGTGAGCTCGTCGGTCATGTGCCCGACGTCGGTGATGTTGACGACGACCGTGACCTCGTAGCCCTCGAACTCGAGGACCCGGCGGATCAGGTCCGAGAGGATCCAGGTCCGCAGGTTCCCGACGTGGACGTACCGGTAGACCGTGGGGCCGCAGGAGTACATGCGGACCTTCCGGTCCTCGACGGGGACGACCTCCTCGAGGCGGCGACCGAGCGTGTTGAACAGGCGCACGGAGGCAGTCTACCGGCGCGCCCGCATCGGGCCGGCGGGCTCAGGTCCGGTCCGGCCGGGGCGGCGGGCTCGCCGAGGGTCCCCCGTCGGCACCCCGCCCGTCGCCCTGTCCATCGCCCCCGAAGACCGAGCCCGGGGCGGGGCTCGGGACGCCGACGGGGAGCTCGAGGGGCTCGCGCTCCCCGAGCTCGGCCATCAGCGCCTCGATCTCGTCGCCGATCAGCTCCTCGCGCTCGAGGAGCGCGTCGCGGACGCCCTCGACGACGTGGCGCTTCTGCGCGAGCAGGGCCCGGACGCGGCGGCGGCAGTCGTTCAGGATCTCGTCGACCTCCCGCCGGCGGTCGGGGTCCGACAGGACCGTGTGCACGACGTTGCCCCCCGCGAACGGGTCCTGCGCGGCGGCCGCCGAGATGAGGCTGCGCCCCATGCCGTAGACGCCGACGTAGATCGAGGCGATCTGGGTGGCCGCCTGGAGGTCGCTCGAGGGCCCCGAGGTCGTCTGGCCGAACCAGACCTCCTCGGCCACGAGCCCCGCCAGGAAGACCTGGATCCGCGCGAGGAGCTGCTTCTGGGTGTTCAGGTACATGTCCTCGACCTCCTGGCCGTGGACCAGGCCGAGGGCACCCTCGCGCTTCTGGATCGTGATGACCTGGATCTGGCGCTCGCCCCGCTCGAGCGTGTAGGAGGCCACCGCGTGCGCGGCCTCGTGGGTGGCGACCATGACCTTCTCGCGCTCGGTGTAGGTGACGGGCTGCTTGAGCCCGATCTCCTCGGCGAGCTTGGCCTGCCACAGGTCGTCCCACCGCAGCGCGTCCCGGCCGTCCTGGAGCGCGAAGATCAGGGCCTCGTTCACGATGTTCTTGATCATCGCGGGCGAGTAGCCCTTGGTCATCCGCGCGAGCTTCTTGTAGTCGACGGGCTCGTGGCGGACCTTCGCGAGGTAGTACCGGGCGATGTCCTCCCTGCCCTCGGCGTCCGGCAGCCCCACGTGGATCTTGCGGTCGAACCGCCCCGGCCGCAGGAGCGCCGGATCGAGCGTCGAGGCGCGGTTCGTCGCCCCGATCACGAGGATGTTGTAGAAGGGCACCTTCGGCTTGGCGCGGAAGACGATGCGCCGGACGTGGCGCCAGATGCCGCGCGGCACGATGAGCCCGTCCATCTGCACGAGGAGCTCGTTCACGATGCCGAGCCCGCCGCCCATGCCGAGCCCACCCACGATCACCTTCGCGGGGCCCTCCTCGGCCGGGGCCGAGCGCTCGGAGACGAGGCCGCGGGAGCCGCCCAGCGCGTCGAGCTCGTCGATGAAGATCACGGCCCCGCCGTACTTGTCCGAGAGCGCGCGGGCCTTCGTGAACAGACGGCGGACCTTCAGGTTCCCGATCCCGATGAACATGTTCGCGAACCCCGAGCCCGTGGCGTACAGGAAGGGCACGCCCGAGGCCCCGGCGATCGCCTTGGCCATGAGCGTCTTGCCCGTGCCCGGCGGTCCCTCGAAGAGGATCCCGTGGGGCGGGTAGCCGCCCATCTGCCGGAAGTCCTTGAAGCCCTGGAACAGCCGCAGGACCTCCTTGGTGGAGGCCACGGCCGCCGGCTGGCCGCGGACGTCGTCGAAGGTGACGTCGTACTCGTTCGGGTAGATGACGTAGCTGTTCCCGCGGGCGAGGAACCAGAACATCGCCACGAACTGCAGGACGACGAAGGACATGATGAAGATGAGGTAGATGACGAGCCCGCGGTACTGGGCGAGCGTCACCCCGGGGTCGAGCAGCGCCTGCCTCGGGCTCACGCCCATGAACAGGTACGCGATGGCGACGTAGGCGATGAGGAACCCGATGGCGCGCTTGGCCCATCTGCCGTAGCGTCGATACTGCTCCATGGCGTCCTCCGGCCGTCGGGGGGTATCAGGAGCATACGACGGGTCGTGCCGGAAGCCCAGGGAGGGTGCGGCACCGGGGGGTGGGTGCGGTGACGACCGAGGATCGGGCGGGTCGCGCGCTCGCGGCGCGAGCGGGGGTGCTCGCGGTCGCCGAGCGGTTCTCACGCACCGCCCTCGAGGTCGTCCCGCGGGCCGTGCGGGGTCGGCTCGAGGCGCTCGTCGCGCAGGCGCGCCTCCCGGAGGGGGAGGCCGCGGCGCTGCTCGCGGCCGCTGAGCGGGCCCTGCAGCGCGGGGTCGCGGCCGCGGCGGAGCGCCTGGCCGACCCGGATCTGTGGCTCGAGCCCCTCGTCCTCCCCGGGGGCCAGCCCGCGCGCGAGGACGGCTGGAGCCCGCTCGTGCCCTCCTGGCTCGCGCGCGTGCTCGGTCCCCGCGGCCGGCCCGCTGCTCGCCCCGAGCGCCTGGACGACCCGGCGAACCGCGTGTGGATCGCGCTCAGCCTGGTCGCGCGCGCGCTCGACCCCGTGCTCGAGGAGTTCGGGCTCGCGCCCGCGCCCGCGCCGGGCCTCGGCGGCCGCCACCGGCTCCACCCGGAGACCGCGAGGCTCCTGGACCCGAGCGGGCGCCTGTCGCGCCTGTGGGCCGAGTACCGCGAGGCCTACGCGCGGTTCGTCGAGCTCGCGGGGGGCTGATCCGGCGGACGGACGGGCCGCCCCTCGAAGGGGATCGACAGCACCACGGTCGTCCGGGTCTGCACGCCGCCCTTCTCCCGCAGCCGCCGGATGAGATCCTCGAGGCGCTCGGGGGTGCGGGTGCGCACCTTCAGGACGTAGTTGGCCTCGCCGGCCACGCTGTAGCAGTCCTCGACCTCGGGGAAGGCCTCCACACGCTCGGGGAGGTCGTCGGGGGCGCTCGGATCGAGCGGCGTCACCGCGATGAGGGCCGTCACGTCCAGGCCGAGCGCGTGCGGGTCGACCTCGGCTCGGTACGCGCGGATCACCCCCGCCTGCTCGAGCTTGCGCACCCGCTCGTGGACCGAGGAGGGGGAGAGGCCGACCCGGCGGCCGATGTCGGCATAGGTCGCCCGGGCGTCCTCCTGGAGCGCCGCGAGGATCGCGAGATCCCGCTCGTCGAGCACGCCCGCATCCTACCCCGGCGCCCGAGCGGCCCACGCCGCTTCCGCCCGTTCGGGCGATTGCGTGGCCCGGCCCGCCGTGCGAGCATCCCGCCGTCGTCGTTGCGGCCCACCCTCCCCCGGGCCGGGGGAGGGGAGCGGTGCTCGAGGACCTGCACGTGCGCCTCCGGGCCGAGCCCAAGCGCGGGGGCGTCCGGTGGCTCGCCGTGCTCGGCCCGGCCGCTGCGGAGGCGTACGCGGCGGCGGTCGCGCCCCTCGTCCCCGCGATCGAGGCCTCGCTGTCCCCGGAGGTGCTCGCCAACCGGGTGGCGGCGGTCCACGGGAGCCCGGCTCGGATCGAGCTCGAGCCGTGGGAGCTCGCCCGGGCCCGGTTCCGGCGGCTCGTGCGCGAGCGCGCGGCCCGGGCCGGCGCCGCGCTCATGGCCGACGTCCACGACTGCTACGGGTCGATCTCGCCGCCGACGGTCGCCGCCTGCCTCGGCGCGCTCGGCTGCCCCGAGGCCGAGATCGCGGCCGTCGTGCGGGTCCTGGAGCGTCTCGCGGCGTGCGGGGTGCGGGGGCTGCCGATCGGGCCGGAGCCCTCCGCCGTGCTCGCGAACGCCGTCCTGGCGGCCGTCGATCGGGCCCTGCGGGACGGGGGATGGTGCCACCTGCGGTGGGTCGACGACGTCATCGTGTTCACCGACGGGCCCGACGCGGCGGGCGCGGCGCTCGAGCGCTTCACCGCGGCCGTGACCCGGCTCGGGCTCTCGGTGGCCTCCGAGAAGACGCGCGTCATCGTGGACCCCGCGGCGATCCGGGGGGCCGCCGCCGGGTCGGGGCCGGTCCCACGACCCCGCGGGCGGCCCGCGACCGGGTAGGCTTCGGCGCGCGATGCGGACCCTGTACCGAGCCTCCCGCGTGCGCACCCTCTCCTACCCGCAGGCGGGGGAGTGGGTGCTCGTCGACGGCCGGCACGTGGAGCGGGTCGGGACCGGCCAGCCCCCCGCGGCCGACCGCATCGTCGAGCTCCCCGGCGCCACGATCGTGCCGGGGTTCGTCGACGCCCACGTGCACCTGACGGGGACCGGCATCCATCACCAGGCGCCCGAGATCGCCCGGGCGCGCTCGGTCGACGAGCTGCTCGAGTCCCTCCGGGCGCTGGTCCGGCACCGGACCGGGCCGACGCTCGTGCACGGCTACGACGAGTCCGGCTGGCCCCGGCGCGAGCCGCCCGGCATCGCGGAGCTCGACGCCGTCTCCGATCGGCCCCTCGCGGTCGTGCGCGTCGACGGGCACCTCAGCGTCGCGAACTCGGCCGCCCTGGCCGCCGCCAGCCTCGGCCCCGGCTTCCCCGGGGTCGAGCTCGACGCGGCGGGTCGCCCCACCGGGGTGGTGCGCACCGAGGCCAACGCCGCGCTCCAGCGGTGGTTCACGGAGCACCTGTCCGAGCACGACCTCGAGCAGCTGCAGCTCGTGGGCGCAGCGCTCGCCGCCTCGCTCGGCGTCACGACCGTGCACGAGATGTCGCTCGTGCAGCAGCGCGGAACCCGCGAGCTCGAGGTGCTGCTCGCGGAGCGGCAGCGATTGCCGGTCGACGTGGTGGTCTACCTCGGCACCACGGACGTCCCGCTCGCGATGGAGCTCGGGATCCCCCGCATCGGGGGCGACCTCCCCGTCGACGGCTCGATCGGGGCGCGCACGGCCTGTCTGCGCGAGCCCTACGCCGATGCGGACCATGCGGGGGTCGCGTACCTCGACGAGGACACGCTCGCGGGGTTCTTCCACGACGGGCACCTCGCGGGGCTCCAGGTCGGCGTCCACGCGATCGGCGACGCCGCCATCGAGCGGGTCGTCTCGGCGTGGGAGCGCGTGTACCGCGCGCTCGACTCCCGCGGGCGGCGGCACTTCCGTGCGCGCCGCCACCGGATCGAGCACATGGAGATGGTGGACCGGGAGCTGATCGAGCGGGCGGCGATGCTGGGGCTCGCGGCGTCGGTCCAGCCGTCCTTCGACGCGGCCTGGGGCGGCCCCGGCGGACTGTACGAGCGGGCCCTCGGCCGCGAGCGGGCCGCGGCGATGAACCCGTTCCGGACGATCCTCGCGCGGGGCATGGAGATGGGGGCGGGCTCGGACTCGCCGATCACGACCATCGACCCGCTGGCCGGGTTGCTCGCCTTCGAGCGCCACCACGACCCCGCCGAGCGCCTGACCAGAGAGGTGGCCTTCCGGGTGTGCACGATCGGGAGCGCGCGCCTCGCGCACCAGGAGGGGAAGAAGGGCGCGCTCGAGCCGGGGGCCCACGCCGACCTCGTCGCCTACCCCGCGGACCCGCTGGACCCCGAGGTCGACGTCGAGGGGCTGCGCCCGGTGCTGACGGTCTCGCTCGGGCGCGAGGTCTTCGCCGCCTGAAGGCCTCCCCGGCGGCTGGGCCCCCCCGGCGTGTGCCGGGACCTGCTCGTTTGACAGCGCGCGGCGCCGGTCGTAGCGTTCGGATGCGCGGCCGCTCCGGCGGCCGTGCGAGCAGGACCCAAGAGGCTGAGTAGAGAACGTGGCGCCCCGGCGCTACGGCCCCAAAGGTCTCTTGGGTCCTCTCTATCCCCGCTGCGTTCTGCGGATCACCCTCGGGACCCCGTGGTCGGTTGCGGCCGCGGTCACCGGTCTGTACGATGCGCCGGCGCCGACCGAGGGCCCCGATGGGACCGACGAGGGGATGAACGTGGAAGACATCGACGAGACGCTGGACGACGAGCTGGACGAGGAGATCGAGGAGCCCGAGCTCGAGGAGGAGCCGACCGCGGCCGTCGCCCCGGCGGAGGGGGAGGAGGTCGAGTCCATCCAGGAGCTCCTCGTCCGACAGGAGGCCCGCGAGGCCGAGCCCGAGGCCGAGGGCTCCCTCCTCGCACTCACGCCCGAGGAGATCACCGACGAGACGCTCACGGTCAAGGTCGAGCCGCCCCGGTCGAACGAGTTCACATGCAGCAAGTGCCACCTGGTGAAGCATCGGAGCCAGCTGAAGGACAAGGCGAAGATGCTCTGCCGGGACTGCGCCTGAACGGCATCCGCCTCGGCCGCGTCGGGGAGCTCGTCGTCGCCGCCCTGGCCGGCGCGGCGACCTCGCTCGCGCTCCCGCCGGCGGACCTCGGCTGGGTCGCGCTCCTCGCGCCGCTCCCGCTCCTCGCGCTCGTGCGCCGGGCGCGGCCCCGCCGAGGGTTCGCGCTCGGCCTCGCCTTCGGGCTCGCGTACTTCGGGCTCGTCCTGTACTGGATCCTGCTGTTCGGGGAGCTTGCCTGGACCGCCCTCGTCCTCGCCTCCGCGCTGTTCCTCGGGGCGTTCGGCGCCCTCGCGCCGGCGCTGTGGCGCGAGCGGCACCCCGTCGTGTCGGTCCTCGGGCTCGCCGGACTGTGGACGGTGCTCGAGTTCGCCCGCGGCCACTGGCCGCTCGGGGGCTTCGCGTGGGGCCAGCTCGGCAGCACGCAGACGGGGAACCCGGCGCTGCTGCGTCTCGCCTCGGTCGGCGGCGTGTGGGCGATCTCCTTCGTCGTCGTCGCGGTCGCGGGTCTGCTGCTCCTCGCGCTGGAGCGCGCCCGCCGCGCGCCCCCGCGGGCGCTCGCGCTCGTCGCCCTCGCCGCCGCCCTCGTGCTCGGCCCCGCCCTCGTGCCGCTCGCCGAGCCGGAGGGGCGGGGGATCGACGTGGCCGCGATCCAGGTGGACGTGCGCTTGGCGCGCGGGCTCCCACCCGCCGAGGAGGACCTCGCCGCCGCGAGGATGAACGTCGAGCTGTACCGGACCCTCGCGGCCTCGCCGCCCGACCTCGGGGTCTGGGGGGAGGGAGCGCTGGATCCGGCCGCGACCGCGGACCCCGCGACGATGGCCGCGGTGCGCGAGGCGATCGCCGAGGTGGGGGCCCCGGCCCTGGTCGGCGCCGTCGTCGACGACCCCGACGGGAGCGAGCACACGAGCGCCCTGCTGTACGACGGGGGGGGCCGGTACCTGGGTCGCTACGACAAGGTCAAGCTCGTGCCGTTCGGGGAGTACGTGCCCTGGCGGTCGCGACTGGACTGGATCGGGGCGATCTCGCAGATCCCCGTCGACCGGGTGCCGGGGGAGCGCGTGTCCCCGCTCCGCGCGCCGGGCCTCCCGGCGTTCGGGACGCCGATCTGCTACGAGAACAGCTTCCCGGAGATCCCCCGGCAGATGGTCCGCGAGGGGGCCGCGTTCCTCGTCCTCACGACGAACAACGCCTCCTACGAGGAGACGGCCGCCTCGCGCCAGCACCTGGTCATGAGCCGCCTGCGGGCGGTCGAGACCGGGCGGTACGTCGTCCACGCCGCCGTCTCCGGCATCAGCGCGATCATCGATCCCAGCGGACGCGTCCTCGCCGCGAGCGGCCTGTTCGAGCCCGCGGTGACGCGAGCACGGATCCGCGCCTCGAGCGCGACCACGCCCTATGTGCGCTGGGGGGACTGGGCGGTGTGGGTGGCGGGCGCGCTCGCGCTCGGGGCCCTCGCCCTGCCACGGCGCCGGCGCGGGGCGGACCGGGAGGCGGCCCCGCTCCCGGAGCGTCCCCGCACGCTCGTCGTGCTGCCCACCTACGAGGAGCGGGCCACGATCGGCGAGGTCCTCGCGGGGCTCCTCGCGCTGCCACAGCGGCTCGACGTGCTCGTGGTCGACGACGCCTCGCCCGACGGGACCGCGGAGGTCGTGCGCGAGCTGGCCGCGGGCGACCCCCGCGTCCGCCTGCTCGAGCGCCCCGGCAAGGCGGGCCTCGCGAGCGCCTACCTCACGGGTTTCACCCTCGGCCTCGCCGAGGGCTACGACCTCGTCGTCGAGATGGACGCCGACCTCTCGCACCGCCCCGAGCAGCTGCCCGCGCTCCTCGCCGCCGCCCGCCGCCACGACCTCGTGATCGGCAGCCGGTACGTGCCGGGGGGTGGGGTCCGGAACTGGAGCCGCGCGCGCCTCGCCCTTTCCCGGGCGGGGAACCTGTACGCCCGCCTGCTCCTCGGTCTGCCCATCCACGACGCCACGAGCGGGTTCCGGGTCTACCGACGGCCCCTCCTCGAGCGACTGACCGCCGAGCCCCTGCGCTCGGACGGGTACGGGTTCCAGATCGAGCTCGCCTACCGCGCCTGGCGCGGGGGGTGGTCCGTCGGCGAAACCCCGATCACCTTCCACGAGCGCGAGCACGGCCGGTCGAAGATCTCCCGACGGATCGTCCTCGAGGCGCTCTGCCTGGTGGCGCGGTGGGGCCTCCGCGACCGTCTGCGCCCAGCGCTCGACGGCTCTGTGCCCCCTGCGCCCCACGGCGCCAGCCAGAACCCCGCGTCGCGCGACTGATCCCGAGGGATCCCGAGGCTTCGCAGGGCGCGATGCCGCTCTCTCCTGCGCGGGCGTGGAACGCCCATAACGGCAGTTATGGCAAGTGACGACCGCCGCAGCGGCTGGTTGCATCACCTCATCTATGAAGGAGCTCGCGGCGTCAAGTCATCTCCGTCCCCTTTCGGTGCGGGTTGGTTGGTGCCTTCACCACGTTGAGGCTCGGGAGGAACCAGTCATCTATCACGTAGCCTCGAAGGGGACCTCCACCGGCCCGGGTCCGAGCTCACCGAAGGTCCGCAGGAACTCGCCCGCGTACTCCGGCTGCACCTCCCTTCGGT
>CAZXJB010000075.1:0-13099 GCA_964640965.1 uncultured Actinomycetes bacterium
CTCGGTCACGCTCGCCCGCCTGCTCGAGCTCGTCCGCGCCGGCGAGCACGCCGCCTCGGACTACCTCGAGGACGCGGTGACGACCGGGGTGACCACGGTCGGGGCTCGCCGGGCGGGCGGCGGGCTCGCCGGCGCCCCGTACGTCTCGAGCGTGCGCCCCGCGGCCGAGCTCGCCGTCTCCCTGGGTGCGGGGCTCGTGGTGCTCGAGGGCAGCGGGGCCGCGGTGCCCCCGGTGCCGTGGGACGCGGGCGTGCTGGTCGTCCCCGCCTCGGTGAACCCCGAGTACGTGGGGGGGTATCTGGGGCCGCTGCGGCTGTTGCTATCCGACCTGGTGGTTGTTACGATGGCGACCGGCCCAGCCGGGCACGAGAACCTCCCTACCCTCAGATCCCACGTTCGGCGGCTGCGCGACGATGCCCGGCTCGTCGCAACGGTCTTCGAGCCGCTGCCGCTGGGCGACGTGCGGGGGCGGGACGTGTTCTTCACCACGACGGCCACGGCGCCGGTGGCCGCCCGCCAGGCCGAGCGCCTGGAGGAGGCCCACGGGTGCCGCGTGGTGGGGTGGAGCGCCCGCCTGGCGGACCGAGCCGGGCTGGCCGAGGAGATGGAGGCAGCGCCCAGGTACGACGTGCTCCTCACCGAGCTGAAGGCCGCGGCCGTCGACGTGGCGTGCGACCTGGCGCTCCGGCGAGGCGCGGAGGTCGTCTTCTGCGACAACCGAGCGGTCGCCCTGGAGGGGGAGCCCGACCTCCGGCGGGAGCTCGAGCGGACGATCGAGCTCGCCGAGCGGCGGTCCGGGAAGCGGCGGGAAGGGACATGACGAGGGACGCGAAGAGCCCGCACATCCTGATCTCGGATCGGGAGCCCGGGCTGCCCTACTCGAAGGGCCTCATGGCCTCGCAGGTCATGGTCACCGGCCTGTCGCCGGTGCGTGCCTACCAGGTCGCCGAGGAGATCGAGCAGCGGCTGCTCGCGCTCGGCGGGCGAACGGCCACGAGCGAGACGCTCGATCGCCTCACGCTCGAGGTCCTCGAGGAGCTGGCCGGCGAGCGGTACGCGAAGAACTACCTGCGCTGGCGGGAGGTCGAGGCGCTGGAGGTGCCGCTCGTCGTGCTGATCGGCGGCACGACGGGGGTCGGCAAGTCCACGATCGCCACGCAGCTCGCGGCGCGCCTCGGGATCGTGCGGGTCGTGGCGAGCGACGCGGTCCGGGAGGTCATGCGGGCGATGTTCTCCAAGGAGCTCATGCCGGCCCTGCACGCCTCCTCCTTCGAGGCTGGGGCCGCGCTCCGGGAGCCGCCCGGGCGCGACGCCGCGATCGTCGGGTTCCGCGAGCAGACCTCGGCGGTCGCCGTCGGCCTGCAGGCGCTCGTCGAGCGGGCGGCGATCGAGGGCACCGACATCATCCTGGAGGGCGCGCACATCGTGCCGGGCTTCCTGAACGAGGAGGCGTGGAAGGATCGGGTCCTCGCCGTTCCCGTGGTCATCACGGTCGAGGACGAGGACGTCCACCGCAGCCACTTCGTGGCCCGCTGGACCGACCACGAGGGGCGTCCCGCCGCTCGGTACCTCGAGGGGTTCGAGAACATCCGCCGGATCCAGCGGTTCATCAAGAGCCAGGCGCTCTCGCACGGGGTGCCGGTCGTCCCGAACTACGACTTCGACCTCACGCTCGCGGCCGTCATCGACCTGGTGATGGAGCGGGCGATGGATCACGCCACGCGGGTCGGCTCGGCCGTCCGCGCGGCGAGGGGAGGTGGCAGGTGAAGCTGTTCCTGGACACGGCCAACATCGAGGAGATCCGCGAGATCAACCGCTGGGGCGTCCTCGGCGGCGTCACGACGAACCCGTCGCTCGTGGCCAAGGAGCGCTCGGACCCGACGGCGGTCTGGAAGGAGATCCTGGCGGAGGTCCCGGGCCCGGTCTCGCTCGAGACGACGGAGCTCGATGCCGATGGGATGTATCGACAGGGCGTCGAGCTCGCCGGGCTCGGCCCGAACGCCGTCGTGAAGGTGCCGATGACCCCGGAGGGGCTCGCCGCCGGGTCGCGGCTGGTGAAGGACGGGATCAAGATCAACGTGACGCTGGTGTTCTCGCCCGCGCAGGCTATCCTTGCTGCCGAGATCGGGGCGTTCATCGTCTCGCCGTTCCTCGGGCGGCTGGACGACGTGGCCTCCGACGGCATGGACCTGCTGCGTCGGATCTGCGAGATCTACCAGGTCCAGGGCTACGAGACGAACGTGCTCGCCGCCTCGCTCCGCCACCCGATGCACGTGGTGGAGGCGGCGGCGGCGGGGGCGGACATCGCGACGATGCCGTACGCGGTGTTCCGACAGCTGGTGAGGCACCCCCTCACGGACATCGGGTTGGAGAAGTTCCTCCAGGACTGGAAGGGCCTGCAGGAGGAGCTGGAGGAAGGAGCCTAGGTTGGCGACGATCGATCGCAGCACCCTCGAGGGCAAGGTCGCGGCCGAGCTGCACAAGCTCGCGAGCGACCTCGGGATCGAGGGGCATCAGCGCCTGAAGAAGGCGGAGCTCATCGAGAGCATCCTCGCCCACGCGAACGGCGAGCGCGCGGCCCCGGCGGCCGCCGAGCCCGCGCCCGGGGCCGGGGCCGAGCCGGGGGGCAACGGCGAGGTCCGGACGAGCACCGAGCCGTCCGCGGCCCAGGAGACCCCCTCGGCGCGGGAGCGAACCGAGGTCCGGGAGCGGACCGACGTCGGGGAGCGGACCCACGAGCGGACCCAGGAGCGACCCGAGACCCCCGTCGCCCCCGAGCGGGCGCCCGTCCCGGAGCGCCCGCCCGCGCCGGAGCGGATCGAGCGGCCGGAGGGGCCGCGGCCCGAGGGCCGACGTCGCCTCTCCCGCGAGGAGCGCCGCCGCCTCCGCGAGGAGCGCCGGCAGCGCGAGCTCGAGATGCGCGAGGAGGAGATCCAGAACGCCCCGACCGCGACGGGCCTGCTCGACGTCCTGCCCGAGGGGTACGGGTTCCTGCGGACCTCGGGCTACCTGCCCGGGCCCGAGGACATCTACGTCTCGCTCTCGCAGGTGCGCCGGTTCGCGCTCCGCAAGGGCGACCTGGTGACGGGGAAGGTCCGTCCGCCGCGCGAGGGCGAGAAGTACTGGGCCCTGCTGCAGATCGAGAGCGTGAACGGGCTCGACCCGGAGACCGCGAAGAGCCGCCCGGTGTTCGAGAAGCTGACGCCGCTGTTCCCGAACGAGCGGTTCCGCCTGGAGACGGGGCCGGCCGACGTGACCGGGCGGATCATCGACATGGTCGCGCCGATCGGGAAGGGCCAGCGCGGGATGGTCGTCTCCCCCCCGAAGGCCGGCAAGACGACCGTGCTGAAGAACATCGCGAACGGGATCATCCACTCGAACCCGGAGACCCACGTCATCATCCTCCTCGTCGACGAGCGGCCGGAGGAGGTGACGGACTGGCAGCGGACCGTCCAGCCGGCAGAGGTCGTCTACTCCACCTTCGACAAGCCGCCGGACCAGCACATCCAGGTGACCGAGCTCGTCCTGGAGCGCGCCAAGCGCTTGGCCGAGATGGGCAAGGACGTCGTGATCATCCTGGACTCGATCACGCGTCTGGCCCGCGCCTACAACCTGGCGGCGCCGGCCTCCGGGAAGATCCTCTCGGGCGGGATCGACTCCACCGCGCTGTACCCGCCCCGGCGGTTCTTCGGCGCGGCCCGCAACATCGAGGAGGGCGGGAGCCTCACGATCATCGCGAGCGCGCTCGTGGAGACCGGCTCGCGGATGGACGAGGGGATCTTCGAGGAGTTCAAGGGCACCGGCAACATGGAGATCCGCCTCGACCGGGCCCTGGCCGAGAAGCGCCTGTTCCCCGCGATCAACGTCGAGGCGAGCGGGACGCGCAAGGAGGAGCTGCTCATGCCGCCCGAGGAGCTCGCGCTCGTCTGGCGCCTGCGGCGGGTGCTCCACGCGCTCGAGCCGGCCGCCGCGATCGAGCTGCTCATCGACAAGATCCGGGCGACGAAGTCGAACGAGCAGTTCCTGCGGGAGATCGCGAAGGCGCCGGCGTCGTAAGCTGTCGGGCCCGACCAGGCCGGTCGATCAGGTAGGAGCGACGATGAAGCAGGGCATCCATCCCGAGTACGTGCTCGCCACGGTCCACTGCTCGTGCGGGAACACGTTCCAGACGCGCAGCACGAAGGCGGAGCTGCGCGTCGAGATCTGCGCGCGCTGCCACCCGTTCTACACGGGCAAGCAGAAGCTCGTGGACACCGGCGGCCGGGTCGAGCGCTTCCAGCGGCGCTACGGCAGGCAGGCCGGCGCGTAGGGGCGGCCGCCCCATGGCGGCGGGGTCACCGACGCGCGCGGACCACTTCTACGGCGGCCAGGCCGTCGTCGAGGGGGTCATGATGCGCGGGCGGGACGTGTGGGCGGTCGCCGTCCGGCGCCCCGACGGGGCCCTGCACATCGAGTCGCACGAGATCGACTCGGTCGCCCGGCGCCATCCCGTCCTCACCAAGCCGCTCCTGCGCGGGGTGATCGCGCTCGGGCAGGCGCTCGCGATCGGGTTCCGCGCGCTCGCGATCTCGGCCCGGGAGTCGGCGCCGGAGGAGGAGCGGCTCAGCTCCCGGCAGATGGCGGTCTCGATGGCGATCGCCGTCGGCCTGTTCATCGGCATCTTCATCGTGGTGCCGGCGGTGGCCTTCCGATGGGTGGGACACCGGGTGGACTCGAGCGTGCTCGTGAACGCGGGCGAGGGCGTCTTCCGCGTCGGGCTGTTCCTCGGCTACCTCGCGCTGATCGGCCGGACGCAGGAGATCCGCCGGGTCTTCGCCTACCACGGGGCCGAGCACAAGACGATCGCGGCGTACGAGCACGGCGAGGAGCTCGCCCCCGAGCGCGTCGACCGCTACTCGACCCTCCACGTCCGGTGCGGCACGAACTTCCTGCTCATCGTCATGGTCATCACGATCTTCGTGTTCGCCCTCTTCGGGGACCCGGGCATCTGGTGGCGGATCGGGTCGCGGATCCTCGCGATCCCGCTCATCGCCGGCCTGGCCTTCGAGATGCTGCGGCTCGGGGCGCGCTATCCGGACTCGGTGCTGATGCGCGCGCTCATGGCGCCGGGGCTCTGGCTCCAGAGGATCACCACGCGCCCGCCCGAGCGCGACATGATCGAGGTCGCGATCGCCTCCTTCCGGGAGGTCCTGCGCCGCGAGGCTGAGCGCGACCGGGAGGTCTCGCGCCCGCCCGAGGGCTGAGACCCCGCAGGTCGTTGCATCGCGCGATCCAGGGGATAGCATCCCGGGTACACCCCTCGAACAGGAGGCTTCCCCATGTCCGCTTCGCACCTCGACCTGCCGGTGCTGATGAGCGCCGACCAGATCCGGCGGCGCGAGTTCGTGGCGGTCCGCCGCGGCTACGACCCGGGCCAGGTTCGCGACTTCCTCGAGCAGGTGGCGGACCAGGTCCAGCAGCTGGAGGGGATGCTTCGCGAGGCGCGCCTCGAGGCGGACGCCGCCGTGCGGGCCGCGAGCGGACCCAGGACCGACCCCTACGAGGAGCTTGCCCGTCGGCTCGCGACGCTCCTGCGCACGGCGGACGAGGAGGCCGAGCGCATCCGTCGGGAGGCTCGGCGGGAGGCGGAGCGTGTCCTCGCCGAGGCGAGGGCCGACGCGGACCGGATCCGCCTCGACGCGCAGTCCACGGCCGAGGAGATCCGGGCGGAGGCGGAAGCGGCGCTCCGCGAGGCCAGGGAGCAGGCCGACCGCACGATCGCCGGGCTCGCGACCAAGCGGGACGAGCTCGTCGAGCAGCTCGCCGCGATGCAGGAGCGCCTGGTCGGCGTGGCCCGCGAGCTGGAGTCGACGATCTCCGCGCCGGTCGGCGCCCCCGAGGCTCCGCGGGATGGCGAGTCGGGCGGGGAGGTCGGCGGGAGGGTGGCCGAGGTCGAGCGCACGATCGTGCTCGCCGAGGCGAGCGCCGAGCCGGGGGACGCCCTCGACGATCCGGGCGAGCTCGGCGAGGAGGCCCGCGCGGCCCTGCTGGACGCCTCCTTCGGCGACCCATGGGGCGAGGCGGGCTCGCTCGAGGTCCCGGAGATCCCGCCGCTCGACCTGGACTGGGGCGAGGTCCCCGAGGACGACTGAGCGCCTCTCCCGCCACCTCGGCGATCGGGGGATCCACCTGCGATGATCGAGGCGTGGACGTCGACGCCCGCCTGGAGGAGATCGAGGAGCGCTACCGGGCGCTCGAGGCCGAGACGGCCTCGCCCGAGGTGGCCCGAGACCCGGAGCGCCTGCGCCGGCTCGGCAAGGGCCTCGCCGAGCTGCGCGAGCTCGTCGTGCCCTACCGCGCGTACCGGGACGCGCGTCGCCAGGCCGAGGAGGCCCGGGAGCTCGCCGCCGCCGAGGCCGACCCCGAGATGCGGGCCTTCCTGCGGGGGGAGGCCGAGGCCGCCGAGGCCCGGGCGCGGGAGCTCCGCGAGCGGCTCGAGGAGCTCCTCGTCCCGAGGGATCCGTTCGCGGACAAGGACGTGCTCCTCGAGATCCGCGCGGGCGCCGGCGGGCAGGAGGCAGCCCTCTGGGCGGCCGACCTCCTCGAGCTCTACCGGCAGTACGCGGAGCGGCACCGCTGGAAGACGGAGGTGATCTCCTCCTCGCCCTCGGACCTCGGTGGGTTCAGGGAGGTCGTGCTGGAGGTCCGTGGCCGCGGTGCCTACCCGCGGCTGAAGCACGAGTCCGGCGTCCACCGCGTGCAGCGCGTCCCGGTCACCGAGTCCTCCGGGCGGATCCACACCTCCACGGCCACCGTGGCGGTGCTGCCGGAGGCCGAGGACGTCGACGTTGAGGTCCGTCCCGAGGACCTGGAGATCACCGTGTTCCGCTCGAGCGGCCCGGGCGGGCAGAGCGTGAACACCACGGACTCCGCCGTGCGGATCGTGCACAAGCCCACGGGCATCAAGGTCGAGTGCCAGGAGGAGCGCTCCCAGCTGCAGAACCGGGAGAAGGCGATGCGCTACCTGCGCGCGCGGCTGCTCCAGCGCGCTCGCGAGGAGGCGGCCGCGAAGGAGGCGGCCGCTCGGCGGCAGCAGGTCGGGACGGGGGAGCGGGCGGAGAAGATCCGCACGTACAACTTCCCCGAGAACCGGGTGACCGACCACCGGGTGAAGCTCACGGTGCACCAGCTGCAGGACGTGCTCGCGGGGGACATCGACGTCTTCGTCGACGCGCTGCTCGCCGCCGAGCGCGCGGCCCAGCTCGCGGGGGAGGCGTGAGGGGTGCGGCCGGCCGAGCTGCTCCTACGGGCCGCGGCGTACCTCGAACGGCACGGCGTCGAGAGCCCCCGGACGACGGCGGAGATCCTGCTCATGCACGTGCTCGGCACCGACCGCGCGGGCCTGCACGCGCGGGACGACCGGCTCGACGCCCGCCAGGCCCGCGAGTTCGGTCGCGCCCTCTGCCAGCGCTGCGCCGGCGTCCCCGTGCAGCACCTGACCGGCGAGCAGGCCTTCCGCCGTCTCACCCTCGAGGTGCGTCCGGGCGTGTTCATCCCCCGGCCCGAGACCGAGATCCTCGTCGAGGCAGCCCTCGCGGCCGTGCGGGACGTGGAGGCGCCGGTCGTCGTCGACGTCGGCACGGGCACCGGCGCGATCGCCCTCGCGATCAAGGACGAGCGGCCCGACGCCACCGTGCTCGCGACCGACCTCGCGCCGGAGGCGGTCGAGCTCGCCCGGACGAACGCGTCGCGCCTCGGCCTCGATGTCGACGTGCGCGAGGGCGATCTGCTCGCACCGCTGCCCGAGGAGCTCCGCGGTTGGGTCGACCTCGTCGTGAGCAACCCACCGTACGTGCCCCCCGAGGAGTACGAGGACCTGCCCCCCGAGGTGAAGGCCGACCCGCGGGAGGCGCTCGTCGGCGGCACCCACGTCTACGAGCGCCTGGCCGCCGAGGCCGAGCGCTGGCTCCGCGACGGGGGCGCGCTCGCCGTGGAGATCCACGCCGAGGCCGGGGAGGCGGTCGCCGGGATCCTGCGGCGGGCGTTCATGGGCGTGCGCGTCCGGAAGGATCTCGCGGGTCGGGACCGGGTGGTGATCGGGTGGCGGCCGTGAGCGAGCCGCTCGCCGAGGCGGCCGAGGCCGCCCTCGCGGGCCTCCTCATCGTGCTGCCGACCGACACCGTCTACGGCATCGGGACCCGGCCGGACGACCCGGCCGCCACGGCCCGGCTCTTCGAGGCGAAGGGGCGGCCGCGCGAGCTCGCCCTCCCGGTCCTCGTGGCCTCCCGCGAGCAGGCCGAGCGGATCGCCGCCTTCGACGAGCGGGCCCGGGCGCTCGCGGGGCGCTTCTGGCCCGGAGCGCTCTCGCTCGTGCTCCCCCGGACCGAGCTGAGCCTGCCCTGGGCGCTCGGCGAGGAGCCCTCGACGATCGCCGTGCGGATGCCGCACCACCCGCTCGCGCTCGCGCTGCTCGCGCGGACCGGGCCGCTCGCCGTGACGAGCGCGAACCGCAGCGGCGAGCCCACCCCCACGACGTGCGAGGGTCTGCAGGAGGTGTTCGGGGACGCCGTCGCCGTGTACCTGTGCCAGGCCGAGCCGCTCGCGGGCTCCCCCTCGACCGTGGTCGACCTGACCGGGCCCGAGCCCCGGGTCCTCCGGGCGGGTGCGCTCGCCGAGGGCGAGCTCCGCGCCGCGCTCGAGCAAGTCTCCTCCTCCGGGTAGACTCCGGGTCCCATGCCTGGCTCGATCCTCGTCGTGTGCACCGGGAACGTGTGTCGTTCGCCGATCGCGGAGGGCATGCTGCGCGCGATGCTCGAGGAGCGCCTCGGCGAGGCGGCGCCGCTCGTCGCCTCGGCCGGGACGGCCGGGAGTGACGGACGGACCCGGACCGCGACGGCGGAGGCCATCGCGGCGGCGGCCGAGCTCGGCATCGATATCGCCGGGCACCGGGCGCGCGGGCTGCGGGCCGAGCACCTCCGGGCGGCCGACCTGGTGATCGCGATGGCGGAGGAGCACGTGGAGGCGGCCGTCGAGCTCGAGCCCTCGGCCGCCGAGCGCGCCTTCACCCTCAAGGAGCTCGTCCGCCTGCTCGAGGCCGTCCCCGACCCCGAGGTCGGCGCCACGCCGCGCGAGACCCTCCGGGCGCGCGTGCGGCAGGCGCACGAGCTCCGCCGGCGGGGCGGGCCGCGGAACCCCCTCGACACGGGCGTCGTGGACCCCATCGGGCAGGGGCTCGAGGTCTACCGCGCGGTCGCCTGGGAGCTGCGGGAGTGGTGCACCCGGCTCGTGGACGCGCTCGCGCCGGCGGCGTCGACCGCCCGGGCGGCGGAGGGCGGCTGATGCGGATCGCGCTCGCGAGCGACCACGCCGGGTACCGGCTCAAGGAGGACATCAAGCGGTTCCTCCTCGAGGAGGGGCACGAGGTGATCGACCTCGGCACGGACTCGGAGGAGCCCGTCGACTACCCCCCGCTCTGCGCCGCGGCGGCCCGCGAGGTGGTGGCCGGTCGGGCGGATCGCGCGATCCTCTTCGGGGGCTCGGGCCAGGGCGAGCAGATCGCGGCGAACAAGGTCCACGGGATCCGCGCGGCCCTCTGCCACGACCTGTTCACGGCCCGGCTGGCGCGGGAGCACAACGACGCCAACGTGCTGACGATGGGCGGGAGGATCGTGGCGCCGGCGCTCGCTCGGGAGATCGCCCGGGTATGGCTCGCCACACCCTTCGAGGGCGGGCGTCACGAACGTCGCGTGCGGCTGATCGCGGAGATCGAGCGGGAGGAGTCATGAGGGACTGGGTTGCCGACTGGGACGCGCTGCGGGCCACCGATCCGGAGGTGGCGGAGGCCATCGCCGCCGAGCTCGGGCGCGAGCGCCGGACGATCCGGCTCATCGCCTCGGAGAACTACGCGAGCCCGGCGGTGCTCGCCGCGCTCGCCTCGACGATGAACAACAAGTACGCGGAGGGCTACCCGGGCCGCCGCTACTACGGCGGCTGCGCCTACGTGGACGTCGTGGAGAGCCTGGCGGTGGAGCGCGCGAAGGCGCTGTTCGGCGCCGAGCACGCGAACGCCCAACCGCACGCCGGGGCCCAGGCGAACCTCGCGGTGTTCGGGGCGTTCCTGGAGCCGCGCTCGGACGACACGGTGCTCGGGCTCGCCCTGCCCCACGGCGGGCACCTCACCCACGGCTCGCCGGTGAACGTCTCAGGGATGTGGTTCCGCTTCGTCGCCTACGAGGTCGACCCGAAGACCGAGCAGCTGGACATGGACCGGATCCGCGATCTCGCCAAGGAGCACCGGCCGAAGATCGTCCTCGCCGGCTACACCGCCTACCCGCGGACGATCGACTTCGCCGCCTTCCGCGAGATCGCCGACGAGGTCGGCGCGCTGCTCTGGGTCGACGCCTCCCATTTCATCGGGCTCGTCGCGGGCGGCGTCTACCCGAGCCCGGTCCCGTATGCGGACGTCGTCACCTTCACCACCCACAAGACGCTCCGCGGGCCCCGCGGGGCGATGATCCTGTGCCGGGCCGAGCACGCGAAGGCGATCGACAAGGCCGTGTTCCCGATGATGCAGGGCGGTCCGATCGAGAACGCCATCGCGGCGAAGGCCGTGGCCCTGAAGGAGGCCTCGACGCCGGGGTTCCGCGCCTACGCCGAGCGCACGGTGCGCACGGCGCGGGCGCTCGCCGCCGCCCTGGCCGAGGAGGGTCTGCGGATCGTGGCCGGCGGCACCGACTCGCACCTCGCGCTCGCCGACCTCCGCCCCCTCGGGATCGGCGGTCGAGAGGCGGAGGCCGTCTGCGACGAGATCGGGATCGCCCTGAACAAGAACGCCATCCCCTTCGACCCGATGCCGCCGCTCGACCCCTCGGGGATCCGGGTGGGCACGCCAGGCCCGGCCACGCTCGGCATGGACGAGCCCGAGATGAAGGAGATCGGCGCCATCATCGGCCGGGTCCTCCGGAGCCCCCGCGACGAGGCCGTCCGCGCGGCCTGCAGGGAGCGGGTGGCCGCGCTCACGGCCCGGTTCCCCGCCTACCCAGGCTGATCCCTCCGAGGTCCGCCGGGGGTACCATCGGAGCCGTGCTGCCGTACGCCATCGTCTTCGGGGTCAGCGCCGGCGTGACGGTGGTCGCCACCCCCCTGGTGCGGGGGATCGCGCTCCGGCTCGGCTGGGTGGACCATCCCTCGGACCGGAAGGTCCACCCCCGACCGACCCCGACGGCGGGCGGTCTCGCGATGTTCCTCGGGGTCACGGCGGCCCTCGGGGTCGCCCGGGTCCTGCCCGCCCTGGCGCCCCTCCGCGCGGCGAGCTCAGAGCTCGAGGCGGCCGCGCTCGCGGCGGTCGTCGTCGCGGCGGTGGGGCTCGTGGACGACGTCCGGGGGCTCTCGGCCCTCGGCAAGCTCGCCGGGCAGGTCCTCGCCGCCGGGCTGCTCGTGCTGGCCGGGGTCCAGCTGCTCTACTTCTATTTCCCGGGCCAGGGGGTGCTCTCGCTCCCGCCCGACCTCGCGGTGCCGCTCACGGTCCTGTGGGTGACGGCGATGGTGAACGCCGTGAACCTCATCGACGGGCTGGACGGGCTCGCCGCGGGGATCGTGGCGATCGGGGCGCTCTCGTTCTTCGCGTACCTGGCCTTCGGGCCCACCGCGGCGAGCGAGCCCTCGAGCGCGGCCGTGCTCTCGGCGATCGCCGCCGGCGCGGCGCTGGGGTTCCTGCCCTGGAACACCCATCCCGCGCGTGTCTTCATGGGGGACACGGGCTCGGGGTTGCTCGGGGTCCTCATGGCCACGGCGACGGTCGCGGGGGTCGGGCGGAACCCGTTCGGACCCTCGGGCGGGGACCTGGCCGCGATCGCGATCCCCGTGGTCCTCCCGCTGCTCGTGCTCGCGATCCCGTTCCTGGACGTCCTGCTCGCGATCGTCCGGCGGATGCGGCGGGGCCTCGGGATCCACCACGCGGACAAGGAGCACATCCACCACCGGCTCATGGACATCGGGCACTCGCACCGCCAGGCGGTCCTGCTCATGTACCTGTGGAGCGCCCTGATCTCCGGCTGCGCGCTCGCCGTCGCCTTCATCGACGGGCGGCTGCTCGTGCTCGCCATCGTCGCGAGCGCCGTGCTCCTCGCGGCCGTCCTCCCGAGGCTGTTGCGCGACCGCTCACCGCGCGGGAGCGACGCGCGGTCGGGAGCCGAGGGCCCGTCGCCCGCTCCGGGGCCCATCGAGACCACCGCGCCGCAGGCCGATGCGGCCGCGCCGGTCACCGGCTCCGGGGTCGCGGGGCCGGGGGCCGCGGCGGGGTGACCGCGCATCCGGCCTCCCCGTCCGAGCAACCAGGGCGGGCGAGCGTGAACCGGAGCCGTACTCCACCCCGTACAACAGGGTGCGCGCATACGCTGCCCGGGGGAACTCCCTCCGGGCGACCCAGGGGGTGATGATGCGGGCTCCTGTGCGGCATAATCCCGCCTGAACGGCGTTCAAACCGAGGGGTATCGAACCAAGGGGTAACGGGGTGTCGGACATCGACGTTCGGCTCGATCGGGTGACCAAGGACTTCGGGGAGGTCGTCGCGGTGGACGACGTCTCCCTGGACATCCCCGGGGGGGAGTTCTTCAGCCTCCTCGGACCATCGGGGTGCGGCAAGACCACGACGCTGCGCATGATCGGGGGGTTCGAGGAGCCGACGCGCGGCACGATCTACCTGAAGGGGCGGGACGTGACGGACCTGCCGCCCTACAAGCGCGACGTGAACACGGTGTTCCAGTCCTACGCCCTGTTCCCCCACCTGAACGTGTACGAGAACATCGCCTTCGGCCTCCGCCGGCGCAAGGTCCCCAAGCACGAGATCGACGCGCGCGTGAAGGAGGTCATGAAGCTCGTCGACCTCGTGGGCTTCGAGAGGCGCCGGCCGTCGCAGATGTCCGGCGGACAGCAGCAGCGGGTCGCCCTCGCGAGGGCCCTCGTGAACCGCCCGAAGGTGCTCCTCCTGGATGAGCCGCTCGGGGCGCTCGACCTCAAGCTCCGGAAGCAGATGCAGCTCGAGCTCAAGCGCATCCAGTCCGAGGTCGGGATCACGTTCATCTACGTGACCCACGACCAGGAGGAGGCCATGACGATGTCG
>CAZXJB010000076.1:0-12738 GCA_964640965.1 uncultured Actinomycetes bacterium
CCGCGGCGTGGGCGGCCGACCCCTGCGCCCAGGCGATGCCCGCCCGTGCGAGGGCGACGAGGAGCAGGAGCCCGAGCGGCCCCGACAGCTCGGCGAGCCCGGCGCCGCCGTGGAAGACGTCGGTGATGGCTCGGGCGAGCAAGAGCGCCTGGGCGAGCACGAGGCCGGCGGTGATCCAGCCGAGCGCGACGGTCAGCGCGAGGTAGGCCCGCGCCGATCGCGCGTGGCGGAGCAGCCGGGGATCGAGCGGTCGCACCCCGCCATCCTCCCGCAGGCCGGGCTCAGCTCGACCGGGCCAGGCGCGCCGCGTCCGCGGGCGGCAGGTCGCGGGTGCCGATGCGCCGGCGGAAGACCCAGAACGTCCAGGCCTGGTAGGCGAGGACCACCGGGGTCATGATCACGGCCACCACCGTCATGACGCGCAGCGTGTAGGGGCTCGAGCTGGCGTTGTCGACGGTGAGCGTCCACGTGGGGTCGGTGCTGCTCGGGAGCACGGCCGGGTACAGGACCACGAACAGCGTCGCGGTCGCCGCGACGATCGTGAGCCCGGTGAGCGCGAACGCCCACCCATCGCGCCCGGCCCGGGCCGCCCCGAGCGCACCGACGAGCGCGAGCGCCGCGACCGCGCCGGTGATCCACGGGACGGTCTCGCCGGCATCGAGCAGGGTCCAGGCGAGGAACGCCACCGCAAGCACGGCAGCCACGAGGCCGAGCCTCGGCGCGAGCGCATGGGCGCGCTCGCGCACCTCGCCGGTGGTCTTGAGCGAGAGGTACGCCGCGCCGTGCGTGGTGAACAGCGCGAACGTCGCGAGCCCGCCGAGCAGCGCGTACGGGTTCAGCAGGTCGAGGAGCCCGCCCGCGTACGTGAAGCCCTCGCCGATCGGGACCCCGCGGACGATGTTGCCGAAGGCCACGCCCCACAGGAGCGCCGGCACCGCGCTGCCGAAGACGATCGCGGCGTCCCACCGACGCCGCCACGGCGCGTCCTCGCGCTTGCCGCGGTACTCGAAGGCGACGCCGCGGAGGATGAGCGCGACGAGGATGAGCAGCAGCGCCAGGTAGAACCCGCTGAACAGCGTCGCGTACCACTCGGGGAACGCGGCGAAGGTCGCGCCGCCCGCGGTGAGCAGCCAGACCTCGTTGCCGTCCCACACGGGGCCGATCGTGTTGATCACGACCCGGCGGCCCGGCTCGTCCCGCCCGACGACCGGCAGGAGGATCCCGACGCCGAAGTCGAACCCCTCGAGGAAGAAGTACCCGGTCCACAGGATCGCGATGAGGATGAACCAGACCGTCGGCAGCTCCATCTCGGCCTCCTCAGCACCCCTCAGTAGGCGAACGTGAGCGGTCGCTCCGCCGACCGCTGCTCGTAGGCGAGCTCGGCCTCGGCCGTCGTGATCTCGGGCGGGCCGGCCTTCGCGAAGCGGACGAGGAGGGCGACCTCGATCACCGCGAGCGCGCCGTACAGGAGCGTCAGGACGATCATCGAGACGAGGACCTCGGTCGCGCGCACCGCGAGCGAGACCCCGTTCGCGGTGAGCTGGAGCCCGTAGACCACCCACGGCTGGCGCCCCATCTCGGTGAAGATCCAGCCGAACGTGTTGCCGAGCAGCGGGAAGGTGGCGACGGCGACGCCGGCCGGCGCGAACCACCGCCAGGTCGGCGTCCGGCCGCCGCGCGTCGCCCACAGCGCCAGCGCCGCGTAGGCCGCCGCGAGCGCCCCGAACCCGATCATGAGCCGGAACGACCAGTACGTGACGGGGATGTTCGGTCGGTACTCGGCGGGGCCGAACCGCCGCTCGAGCTCGGCCTGGAGGTCGTTCAGGCCCTCGATCGTGCCCCGGAAGGAGCCCGACGCGAGGAACGAGGAGAGTCCGGGGATGCGGATCGAGAAGACCTCGCGGCGGCCGTCCAGCGTCCCGATCGTGAAGAGGCTGAACCCGACGTTCCGCTGCGTCTCCCAGACGGCCTCGGCCGCGGCCATCTTCATCGGCTGCTGGTCGGTCATGACCCGGGCCTGCAGGTCGCCGGTGACGACCAGCGCGAGCCCCGCGACGAGGGAGACCCAGGCGCCCAGGCGGAGCGAGGGTCGCATCACGTCCTCGTGGCGTCGCCGCACGAGGTGCCACGCGGCGACGCCCACCATGAACGCCCCGGCGGTGAGGAACGCGCCGGCGAGGACGTGCGGGAAGGCGACGAGGTTCGTGACGTTGGTGAGCACGGCCACGATGTCGGCGAGCTCGGCGCGGCCGACGGGGTCGAGCGGGTTGAAGCCGGGCTCGACGCGGTAGCCGACGGGGTGCTGCATCCACGAGTTCGCCGCCAGGATGAAGTACGCGGAGATCGCCGTCCCGACCGCCGCCGCCCAGATCGTCGCGAGGTGGAGCCGCTTCGAGAGCCGGTCCCAGCCGAAGATCCACAGGCCGAGGAAGGTCGACTCCAGGAAGAACGCGATCAGCGCCTCCATCGCGAGGGGCGCCCCGAAGATGTCGCCAACGAACCGCGAGTACTCGCTCCAGTTCATCCCGAACTGGAACTCCTGGACGATGCCGGTCACGACCCCCATCGCGAAGTTGATGAGGAACAGCTTCCCCCAGAACTTCGTGGCCCGCAGGTACGCGTCCCGGCCGGTCCGGACCCAGGCGGTCTGCAGGCCGGCGACGAGCAGCGAGAGCCCGATCGTGAGGGGGACGAAGAGGAAGTGGTAGACGGTGGTGATGCCGAACTGCCACCGCGCGAGGTCGAGCGCGTCCACGTGCACCTCCCGAGCCGCGTGCGCGAGCCCTCGCCGCACGCGCTTGAGCCAGTCTACGGGCCGGTCCCGGAACGACCGCCTCGGACGAGGGACCCGCGGTCATCGGGACCTTCGACCGGCGCCGGCGAGCGGCGCCCGGCCCGCCGGGTATCCTCGGCTCGGTCATGGGCGATCCCGCGCGCCGCTCCCTCGGGCGGTTCCTGCTCGTCGTGGTCCCGATGTTCGCCGTGGCGATCGGGCTCGTCGTCGCTTACCTCGCGCTCCGGCCGACGATCCGGCGCAACGCCGCGATCCTGGTCACCACCAAGCTCGAGGTCGTCGTCGGCGTCGTGGACGAGGTGCGACGGCTCGAGGGGAGCCTGGCCGCGGCCACGCCCGAGCGCCTGGACGAGGTCGCCCCCGAGGATCTCGGCTTCCAGCCCGCCCAGGTCGCCTCCACCGAGCCGCTCGTGGTGAGCGTCCTCGCGACCGAGGAGGCCTGGACCGGGGCCGCGAGGGCGGACTCCGGGGCCTGCTACTTCGTGCGGGTGCTCGCGGGCGGCGCCGTCGAGCGCGGCACGATCCCCGGCGGCGACTGCACCGCCGAGGCCGCGAGCCGGGCCGAGGCGCTCGGCTGGCCCGAGCTCTGAGCGCCGATTCGCGCGACGGCGCGGCTTGTCCTACCATCTAGGACCTGCCCGCCAGCGCGGAAAGGGGGACGCCCGTGACGCACGTCGCCGTGACCGTGAACGGGGTGCTGCGGGAGGCCGACGTCGAGCCCCGCACGCTCCTCGTGTACTTCCTGCGGGAGACCCTCGGGCTGACCGGCACGAACGTCGGCTGCGACACCTCGACGTGCGGTGCCTGCACGGTGCTGCTCGACGGCGAGTCCGTGAAGTCCTGCACGGTGCTCGCCGCGCAGGCCGACGGTCGCGAGGTCACCACGATCGAGGGGCTCGCCCGCGACGGAGAGCTCCACCCGCTCCAGGAGGCCTTCCACCGCAACCACGGCCTCCAGTGCGGGTACTGCACGCCGGGCATGATCATGGCGGCCCTCTCCTACCTGCGGGAGAACCCGAGCCCCTCCGAGGAGGAGGTCCGGGAGGCCCTGCAGGGGAACCTGTGCCGCTGCACCGGCTACCAGAACATCGTCCGCTCGATCCTCGACGCCGCTTCGCAGATGAGCGGCGCCATGGCCTAGGAGGGGGGAGATGGCCACGGCTCAGAAGTACGTCGGGGGCGGCGTCCTCCGCAAGGAGGACCCCGAGCTGCTCACCGGCCAGGCCCGGTACGTGGACGACCTCACCTTCCCGGGCATGGTCTTCCTGCACGTGGTCCGGAGCCCCGTCGCCCACGCGAGGATCACGTCGATCGACACGAGCCGCGCGGCCTCCATGCCGGGGGTCCTCGCGGTGTGGACGGGCGAGGACCTCGCGAGCGAGTGGCAGGGGAGCCTGCCCTGTGCCTGGCCCGTCACGGAGGACATCCGGATGCCGACCCACTGGCCGGTCGCGCGGGACGAGGTCCGTCACCTCGGGGAGGCCGTCGCGGTCGTCGTCGCCGGGACCCGGGCGCAGGCGAAGGACGCGGCCGAGGCGGTATCGGTCTCCTACGAGGAGCTCCCCGTCGTGGTGGACGCCGAGGCGGCGCTCGCCGAGGGGGCGCCCGTCGTCCACGCCGACCTCGGGACCAACGAGTGCTACACGTGGACGCTCGCGGCGGGCGACGTGGACCGGGTGTTCTCGGAGGCCCCGGTGGTGGTGAAGGAGCGCTACTACCACCCGCGCCTGATCCCGAACGCCATCGAGCCGCGGGGCGCGATCGCCGTGCCGGTGCCGGCGCAGGGCGAGTTCACCCTCTACTCCGCCACCCAGATCCCGCACATCCTGAAGACCGCCCTCACGGCCTTCACGATGGCGAACATGCCGGAGTCCAAGCTCCGGGTGATCGCCCCCGACGTCGGCGGGGGGTTCGGCTCGAAGCTGAACGTGTACGCCGAGGAGGCGATGGTCCTCGCCGCGGCCCGGCGCACGGGGCGCCCCGTGAAATGGGTCGAGGAGCGGCACGAGAACTACCTGTCCACGATCCAGGGCCGCGACGTCTACCAGGATGTCGAGCTCGCGGCGACGGAGGACGGGAAGCTCCTCGGGATCCGGGCGCACCTCGTGGCCGACATGGGGGCGTACCTGCAGCTCGTCACCCCGGGGATCCCGCTGCTCGGCGCGTTCCTCTACCATGGCGTCTACACGCCGCAGGCCTACGACTTCCGGTGCACCGGCGTGTTCACGAACAAGCCGCCGACCGACGCGTACCGAGGCGCGGGGCGGCCGGAGGCCACGTTCGCGATCGAGCGGGCGATGGACGCGCTCGCGCGGCGCGTGGGCAAGGACCCGGCCGAGATCCGGCGGATGAACTTCATGCCGCCCTTCAGCGAGCCGACGGACGTCGTGTCGGGGCTGAAGTACGACTCGGGGGACTACGCGAAGCAGCTCGACCGGGCCCTCGACCTCGTGGGCTACGACCAGCTCCGCAAGGAGCAGGCCGAGCGCCGGGCGCGGGGCGATGTGAAGCAGCTCGGGATCGGGCTCTCCACCTACATCGAGATGTGCGGCCTCGCGCCCTCGCAGGTCCTCTCGGCCCTGCGGTACGCGGCCGGGGGATGGGACGCGGCCACGATCCGCTGCCTGCCGACCGGCAAGGTCGTGGTGGTCACCGGCACCTCCCCCCACGGGCAGGGGCACGTGACGAGTTGGTCCCAGATCGTCGCCGACGAGCTCGGCGTGCCCGTCGAGGACGTGGAGGTCCTCCACGGGGACACGGCGGTCTCGCCGCTCGGGATGGACACGTACGGGAGCCGAAGCCTCGCGGTCGGAGGCGTGGCGCTGCACTACGCGGCGGAGAAGATCGTCGCGAAGGCCCGGCGGATCGCCGCCCACGAGCTCGAGGTCGCCGAGGACGACCTGGAGTACGAGTCGGGGCGCTTCTCGGTCCGCGGGGCGCCCGACCGAGCGCGCACGATCCCCGAGATCGCGTTCTCGGCCTGGACGGCGCACAACCTGCCGCCGGACACCGAGCCCGGGCTCGAGGCGACGCACGTCTACGACCCGGGGAACTTCACCTTCCCCTCGGGGGCGCACGTCTGCGTCGTCGAGGTCGACACGGAGACCGGGGCCGTGGACATCGTCCGCTACGTCGCCGTCGACGACTGCGGCAACGTCATCAACCCGATGATCGTCGAGGGCCAGGTGCACGGAGGGATCACCCAGGGCATCGCGGAGGCCCTCTTCGAGGAGGGGATCTACGACGAGCACGGGAACCTCCTGAGCGGCGGCATGACGGACTACCTCGTGCCGGCGGCGGCCGACGTGCCGTCGTACGAGCTGGACCGCACGGTGACGCCCTCGAGCACGAACCCGCTCGGGGTCAAGGGGATCGGGGAGGCCGGCACGATCGCGGCCCCGCCGGCCGTGATCAACGCGGTGGTCGACGCGCTCTCGCACCTCGGCGTGACCGACGTGCCCAAACCCGCGACCCCGGAGAAGGTGTGGAGGGCGATCCAGGACGCGAAGGCGCAAGGAGGTGGGGCATGATCCCGGCGCCGTTCGAGTACGAGCGGGTCGAGTTCGTCGACCACGCCATCCAGCTGCTGTCCGACGACCCCGAGGCGAAGCTCCTCGCCGGCGGGCACTCGCTCCTGCCGCTGATGCGCCTGCGCCTCGCGCGCCCGTCGAAGCTCATCGACATCTCGCGCATCCGGGACCTCTCCTACGTGCGGGAGGATGGCGAGAAGATCGCGATCGGCGCGCTCACGCGCCACCACGACGTGGCGACCTCCGAGCTCCTGCGGGTCGAGTGCCCGATCGTCGCCTACACCGCGAGCCTGATCGGCGACCCGCAGGTCCGCCACATGGGCACGATCGGCGGGGCGCTCGCGCACGCCGACCCCGCGGGGGACATGGGGACGGTGCTGCTCGCGCTCGGCGCCGAGCTCGTCGTGCGGGGGCCGAACGGGGCGAGCCGGACCGTGCCCGCCTCGGGGTTCTTCCGGGGCCTGTTCGAGCCCGACCTCGCCCACGACGAGGTGCTCACCGAGGTCCGCGTCCCGCGGACGGGCTCCCGGGGCTGGAGCTACCTCAAGTTCCACCGCCGCGCGATCGACTGGGCGCTCGTCGGGGTCGCGGCCCTCGCGCCCGACGGCGAGGGCGCCGCGGTCGCGCTCACGAACATGGCCGACCGGCCGATCCGGGCGGCGGGCGTCGAGGAGGCCCTGGCGGGCGGCGCGGACCCCGCGACCGCGGCCGAGCGCGCCGCCGAGGGCACGAGCCCGCCCTCCGACGCGTTCGCGAGCGCCGACTACCGACGGGAGGTCGTCAAGGTGCTGGTCCGTCGCGCGCTCGAGGAGGCGATGTCCCGCTAGGGCGGGCTCCGCGCCGGGCGGGCTTTGACGCGGGGCGCGTTTCCTGCGTAGATGGGGAACGTGCTCCTCGCAGCCAAGCGCGTCGACGTCGGGCGGTGGTTCGACGACCACGGCGTCACGATCATCGCGACCCTCGCGGTCGCGGTGCTCGCCACCGTCCTCGTCGAGCTCGCCGTCCGGCGCTTCCGCCGGCGGCTCGAGGGCAGCGCGAACGTCACCCAGGAGCTCAACGTCCAGCGGGTCGCCACGCTCACCGGCGCGCTGTCCCGCTCGAGCCTCGTCGTGGTCTGGGTCGTCGCGGCCCTGGTGGTCCTCGACGAGCTCAACGTGAGCCTCGGCGCGCTCGTCGCCTCGGCCGGGGTGGCCGGCGTCGCGCTCGGCTTCGGGGCCCAGGCGATCGTGCGGGACACGCTCGCGGGCTTCTTCATCCTGCTCGAGAACCAGTTCGGCGTGGGGGACGTGCTCGAGCTGCACACGACCGCCGGCCCGGTCTCGGGCAAGGTGGAGGCCCTCACCCTGCGGGTGACCTCGCTCCGCGCCTTCGACGGGACCCTGCACGTCGTGCCGAACGGCAACATCCAGGTCGTGAGCAACAAGTCCCGCGGGTGGGCGCGGGCGATCGTCGACGTGCGGATCGCCTACGGCGAGGACGTGGAGCGCGTGCGGGGCGTCCTGGAGGAGCTCTTCGAGGAGCTCCGCCGGGACGAGACGCTCTCGGACTGGATCCGCGAGGGGCCGAGCGTCCTCGGGATCGAGACCCTCGGGGAGTACGCGATCGTGATCCGCGTGGTCGCCGACACCCGCCCCTCGAAGCGCTGGGACACCGAGCGAGCCCTGCGCGAGCGGATCGCGGGGCGCCTGGACGCCGAGGGGATCCGGGTGCCGCTGCCGCCCGTGCCGCGGCCCGGCGAGGCCCGCGCGTAGGCCCGCGGGGGCGGTACCCTGGTGCGCACCATGGGACGGCTGCCGTTCGAGTCGGTCGAGGAGCTCCAGCGCGCGCTCGAGCGCGAGCGCTACCTCGCGGACCGCGGCCTCGCCACCGCGATCTACCTCGCGGTCTCGCTCGACAAGCCGCTCCTGCTCGAGGGCGAGGCCGGGGTCGGCAAGACCGAGGTGGCGAAGGTGCTCGCGCGCCTGCTCGACCGCGAGCTGATCCGGCTGCAGTGCTACGAGGGCATCGACGCCTCGCAGGCGCTGTACGAGTGGAACTACTCCAAGCAGCTCATCGCCGTGCGGGCGATGCAGGACGTCACGGCCGAGGCGCACGTCGAGGACCTCTTCGGACCGTCGTTCCTCGTGGAGCGACCGCTCCTCGCGGCGATCCGGGCGGGCTCGAGGGCGGTGCTGCTCGTCGACGAGCTCGACCGCGCCGACGACGAGTTCGAGGCGTTCCTGCTCGAGATCCTCTCGGAGTTCGCCGTGACGATCCCCGAGATCGGGCGGGTGGCGGCGGAGGAGCCTCCCGCGGTCGTCGTGACCTCCAACCGGACGCGCGAGCTCCACGACGCGCTGAAGCGCCGGTGCCTGTACCACTGGATCGACCACCCCGCGCTCGAGCGCGAGGTCCAGATCGTCCGCGCCCGGGCGCCCGAGGTGCCGGAGGCCCTGGCCCGGGACGTCGCCGCGGCGGTGAACCGCCTCCGCACCTTCGACATCGCCAAGCGCCCCGGGGTCGCCGAGACGATCGACTGGGCGAACGCCCTCGCGTTCCTCGGGGCCGAGCGCCTGGACGCCGAGACCGCGCGGGCCACGCTCGGCGCGGTGCTGAAGGACCACGAGGATCAGCAGCTCGCGGCCGCGCACCTCTCGGAGGTGCTCGAGGGTGACGCCGCCGGGGCCTGAGCAGGCCGCCCTCGCGCACCTGATCGGCTTCGGCCGGGACCTGCGCCGCCGGGGCCTCGCCGTCGGGACCGGTCGGATCGTGACCTTCTGCCGCGCCGCAGCCGCGCTCGGCGCGCTCGACCGCGAGGACCTCTACTGGGCGGCCCGCTCGAGCCTGATCTCCCGCCCCGAGGACCTCCCGACCTTCGAGGAGGCCTTCCGGGACTGGTTCGGCGCGGGGATCCGCCTCGTCCTCGACCTCCCACCGGAGGCCGCGCGGGAGGACGAGGCGGCGGCGGTGGTCCGCGCGGCGGGGGCGGACGGCGGCGAGGCGGAGGAGGAGCGCGTGCTCGCCCGCGAGTGGCACGAGCTCGGCGAGGGGGAGGCGGTCGAGGGGGAGGCCGCGATCCGGATCGTCGCGAGCGCCTCGGAGATCCTGCGGCAGAAGTCGTTCGCGGAGCTGACCGAGGAGGAGCGCGAGCGCGTGGCGCGGCTGATCCGGAGCCTCGCGGTCCGGGTGCCGCTGCGGAGGAGCCGGCGGCTGCGTCCCTCGCCCACCGGCTCCCGCTTCGACGTGAAGCGGACGCTCCGGCGCTCGCTGCGGACCCAGGGCGAGCCCTTCCACCGCGCGTGGCGTGCGCGTGGGACGCGGGGACGCCCGCTCGTGCTCATCCTGGACATCTCGGGCTCCATGGCGCCGTACTCGCGGGCGCTCGTGCAGTTCGGGTTCGCGGCGATGGCCGCGGGCCGGCGGGTCGAGGTCTTCTGCTTCGGGACGCGCCTGACCCGCGTCACGAGGGTCCTCGCCGGCCGCGACCCCGAGCGGGCCATGCACGAGATCGGCCGCCGCGTGGCCGACTGGGAGGGCGGCACGAGGATCGGCGAGTCGCTGAAGGCGCTGCTCGACGGCTGGAGCCAGCGGGCGGCGCTCCGGGGCTCGGTCGTGGTGATCTGCTCCGACGGGCTCGAGCGCGGGAAGCCGGATCTGCTGCGCTCCCAGATGGCGAAGCTGCGGCGCCTGGCGCACCGGGTCGTGTGGGTGAACCCCCTGAAGGGGAGCCCGCGGTACGAGCCGCTCGCCCGCGGGATGGCGGCCGCGCTGCCCTCGATCGACGTGTTCCTGCCCGGCCACAACCTCGAGAGCCTCGAGGAGCTCTCACGCGTGCTCGCCGGCTGAGGCCGGGTCTCACTGCCCGCGGAGCTCGAGGTAGGCGTCGATCACCTCGAGCAGGCGGCCCCGGTCGAAGCTCTCGTCGTGCCCGCCGTGCACGATCCGCACGGGCAGCTCGCGCAGGCGCCGCATGCTCGCGAGGTAGTCCCGGATGTTGGACTCGGGCAGCTCGTCCAGGAACGGCGGGTTGCGGTAGACGCAGTCGCCGGAGAACAGGGTGCCGGTCTCCGGCTCCCACAGGCCGATCTCCCCGGGGGTGTGGCCGGGCAGGTGCAGGACCTGGAAGCGCCGGTCCCCGAGGTCGATCACGTCCCCCTCGTCGACCAGGCGGGTCGGGGGCGCCGGCGGGATCGTCCACGCCCCGGGGTCGAACCCCTCGTAGGGGTAGGCGTCGATGAGCATGTCGTGGATCTCGTAGCCCGCCTCGGCCATCTCGCGCAGGAACGACTCCTCGAAGTCGTGGGCGAACAGCGTGGCGAGCTTGCCGCCCTCGCGGAGCACGTGGGCGTCGGCCGGGTGCGCGAGCACCTCCTCGAACTCGTGCATCCCGCCGATGTGGTCGTAGTGGCGGTGGGTCGCCACCGCCACGACCGGCCGCTCGAGCAGATCCGCGAGCTCCCCGCGGAGCCGGCCGATCCCCATCCCCGCGTCGACGAGCATGTCCCGGTCCCGTCCGCGGACGAGGAACATGTTCCCGCGGATCCACGGATCGACGTGCGGCTCGGAGATCAGGATGACGCCCTCGTCGACCTCGCGGTGCTCGAACCAGCGCTCGGCGACCTCCATGCACGCATCCTAGCCCGTGGCCGCCCGCCCGCTCCCGGGACCGGGCGGCGCACGCCCGGGCGGTCGGTTCGCCCGTACGGCGAGGTCTGGCGCCCTTGACGCGCCGCGCGGCGGGGCGTAGATGCATGCCGAGGGGGTGATCGCATGACGACCGTGTTCCGCGTGACGCTCGAGGACCGCCCCGGCGAGCTCGCGCGCGTCGCCGAGGCGCTCGGCGGGGCCGGTGTGAACATCGAGGGCTTCTGCGGCCTCGGCGTGGAGGGGCGGGGCTTCGTCTGCCTCGCGGTCGAGGACGCCGCCGGGGCCCGGTCCGCGCTCGAGGGCGCGGGCGTGCCGATCGACGCCGAGCTCGAGGCGATCGTGCTCGACGTCGCGGCCGACGCCGACCGGCCCGGCGCGGCGGGGGAGCTCGCCCGCAAGGTGGCCGACGCCGGTGTGAACGTGGAGGTCGCCTGCGTCGCGACCCACGACCGGATCGTGCTCGCGACGAGCGACAACGCGAAGGCGCGCGCCGCGCTCGGCCTCTAGCGCGGGGGCCGCTCGCCCTGGGTCGCGGCTTGGGCCTCGGCCGCGTAGGCCCGGTCGAGGATCTCGACCGGGTGGAGGATCTCGGCCTCGTGGCCGAGCCACCGCAGGCCGGCCGAGATCTGGAGGGTGCAGCCGGGGTTCGCGCTCGCGACCACCGTCGCCCCGGTGGCGGCCACCGCCTCGGCCTTGGCCCGCATCAGCGCGTCCGAGGTCTCGGGCTCGAGCACGGTGTACAGGCCGGCCGCGCCGCAGCAGACCTCGCCGCCCGGGATCTCGGCCAGCTCGAGACCGGGCACGAGCGAGAGCAGCGCGCGGGGCTCGTCCCGGACCTTGCTCACGCGCAGGGCGTGGCAGGCGTCGTGGACGGCGACGCGGGGGATGCCCGGGTTCGTCGCGGGGGCCTCGATGCCCTCGCGGGCGAGGAAGCGGACGAGGTCGTGCACGCGCCCGGCGAAGGTGTGCGCCTCAGGGGTCCCGAGGAGGTCCCCCACCTCCGAGAGGTGCGCGGCGCAGCCGGCCGCCGTGACGACCACGGCGTCGGCCCCCTGGAACGTCGCGAGCGCGTGCCGCGCGAGCTCGCGCGCGGCGTCGAGCCGCCCGTGGTGGGCGTGGAGGGCGCCGCAGCACCGCTGGCCGCGCGGCACGAGCACGCGCCAGCCGTTGCGGGCGAGGACGCGTGCGGCGGCGAGGTTCACCGAGCGGTACCACCGATCCTGCACGCACCCGGTGAGGAGCGCGACGGTCCCGCGCGGCTCGCCGGCGGGCGCCAGCACCGGCGGGAGGGGGCGCTCGCGGCTCGGGGCGGGGAGGAGGGACCGCGTGCGCGCCGGGAGGAAGGGCCTCGCGAGCGGCTGGAGCCGCACCGCGAGCGAGAGCAGCCGCGGGTGGGCGAGCACCCCGAGGCCGAGCCGCCGCAGCCAGCGCTCGGGCCCGGGACGGATCGGCTCGATCTGGACGCGGGCGGCCTCGGCCATCCGGCCGTAGGGGACGTGCGAGGGGCAGGCGTCCTCGCACGCCCGGCAGAGCAGGCAGAGATCGAGGAAGCGGGCGAAGGTGGCGTCGGGCGCCGCCCGTCCCTCGGCGACGAGGCGCATCGCGGCGATCCGCCCCCGCGGCGAGGCCGACTCCTCGCCGGTCAGCCGGTAGGTGGGACAGTGCGGCAGGCACAGGCCGCAGGCGACGCACGCGGCGAGGTCGGCCTCGGTGGGGTGGTCGCCCTCGCGCCAGCCGGGCGCGCGGCCGGGGACCGGCCCGACGAACCGCGCGCCGGGCGGCAGCTCG
>CAZXJB010000077.1:0-12659 GCA_964640965.1 uncultured Actinomycetes bacterium
CGCGTTCACGGCCCCGCCGACGAGCGCGGCGAGCGTCGCGAGCACGAGGTCGAGGACGGAGGGCTGCACCCGCCGCAGACTACCCGCCGGGCCCGACCGGCGACCTCACATCCCCGTGGGGTAGTCGGTCGGCGTCTGCGGCCCCGTGTACGTCGCGTCGATGGCGTCGCGGATCTCGGACAGCGGGCTGCCCCGTTGCCACAGCCGGATCACGTCCGAGGTGATGTCCTGGCAGATCTGGCAGTACACCGCGTGCTCCTCGAACACCACCGTGCCGTCGGCGCCGATGCTCCGCACGTAGCAGTTCCAGTTGCTGTTGTGCCCCATCGGGCCGCAGCCGCACGTGCACGGGATGTACGTCAGGACCTCGGGGCGCTGCATCGCGAAGGTGTAGAGGCGAGCGAGCTCGGGCGCGCTCGCGAACGCCGGGAGCACGGTCGCGGGATCGGCCACGTGGTCGGTGTGGACCATGTAGCCCATCCCGTTCACCTCGTTCATGCCGCCCGTCGCTCGTGTCGCCCCGCCGCCCGTCGGGCCGCCGACCGGGGCCGAGCCGCCGGAGCAGGCGGTCGCCGTCCCCGCGGCGAGCGCCACGAGCAGACCCGCGAGCGCCAGGTGCGACAGCCGTCTGCGCCACTGCATCTCCAGGACCTCCTCCGGGCCGAGACCGTCGACCGACCTCACGTGCACCTTCCCGGATCGAACGTACCGCCCGGAGGGTCCTTCGGCCCACGGGCTGTCGGGCGACCGGCCCGGCCTGTCCGGATGACGGTCGGGTCGCCCGCCGGGAACATGGGCGCCGTGGAGCGACGCTGGAACTTCTCGGCCGGGCCGGCGGCGCTGCCGGTCTCGGTCCTCGAGCAGGCCCGAGACGAGCTGCTCGCGCTGCCCGGGGTCGGCGCCTCCGTGCTCGAGATCAGCCACCGCAGCCCGACCTTCGAGGCCATCGCCGCGGAGGCCGAGGCCAACCTCCGCGAGCTCCTCGGCGTGCCGGGGACCCACCGCGTGCTCTTCCTCCAGGGCGGGGCCTCGCTGCAGTTCGCGATGGCGCCGTTGAACCTCCTCGGCCGGGACCGGGCCGCCGAGTACGTGCTCACCGGCTCCTGGTCGCGCAAGGCGCTCGCCGAGGCGGAGCGGGTCGGCCGCACCCGCGTCGTCTGGGACGGCGCGGAGGACGGCTACTCGACCGTGCCGGACCTCGGCTCGCTCGCGCTCGACCCGCATGCCGCGTACCTCCACGTGACCTCGAACGAGACGATCCAGGGCGTCGAGCTGCCCGACGGGTTCGAACCCGAGGGCGGCGCGCCGCTCGTGTGCGACGCCTCCTCGGACTTCCTCTCGCGCCCGATCCCCATCGAGCGCTACGGACTCCTCTACGCCGGGGCCCAGAAGAACGCCGGGCCGGCCGGGCTCACCATCGTCCTGATCCGCGAGGACCTGCTCGAGCGGATCCCGAAGGGCTTGCCGACGATGCTCGACTACCGCACCCACGTCGAGCACCGCTCGGCCTACAACACGCCCCCGACCTTCGCGATCTACGTGTTCCTGCTCGTCACGCGCTGGCTCCGCGACGAGGTCGGCGGGCTCGAGCGCATGCACGCGCGCAACCGCGAGAAGGCCGCCCTCCTGTACGGGGCGATCGATGCGAGCGAGGGCTTCTACCGCGGCCACGCGGCGCCGCAGGCGCGCTCGCTCATGAACGTGACGTTCCGCCTGCCGAGCGAGGATCTCGAGCGGGCCTTCCTCGCCGAGGCCGCCGAGCACGGGCTCCTCGAGCTCGCGGGCCACCGCTCGGTGGGCGGCGTCCGCGCCTCGATCTACAACGCGATGCCGCTCGAGGGCGTGCGCGCGCTGCGCGACTTCATGGACGACTTTCGCGCCCGCCACGCGTAGCGCTCCCGGCGGGGCCGAACCGCGGGCGGTTGTTCCCGCATCAGTCGGTCAGCGCGTCCAGCACGTCCCTGGCCAACGCGGCGCAGGACGCCCGGATGGTCGCCTCGTCCTCCAGGGGCGTGGCCGCCCGCGCCGCCATCTCGGACCCCCTGCCGTCCGACCGCGCGAAGAGCTCATCGAGGAGATCCAAGGCCTCGTGGGTGACCCCGGCGCTGACCTGGTCCGAGGCCAGGACGCGCAGTCGGTCGGCCAGCACCCGGGTGGGTGTCGCCCGAAGCAGGCGGAGCACGTCAAGCGCGTCCTTGTCGACCGCGCGACCTTGCGCCTCCACCCGCTCGGCGATCTTATGGATCTTCGCGACGAGCAGCGCTCCTGGCCCGGCCACCTGGACGACGAACGACCGCGGGTCTTCGACCTCGAGCGCCTCCACCCGATACGGGGCCCGGTCCACCAGGGCGCCCTCCAGCCCCTTGGCCTTACGGGCCGTACGCCTGCCGTGCTCGCCGAGCCGCGCGCCCCGTCTGCCAGCTCCGCCGAGGGCCTCCGGGACCAACAGGTCGATCCTCACCTCCCGGGAAGGATCCCCCGTCACCCGAGCGACCCAACGCCCCACGTCCCGGGGGTCCGGCTCGAAGCCGGCGGTCCGGAGCACGTGCTCCAGCCGCGGAACGGGCTCGAGGGCGCCGGGGTCGATCGCCAGATCGCCATCGAAGGTGAACTCGGCGACGGCCAGCCGGGCCGGGCCCGTGTGCAGGTAGATGGCCTGGGCTCCGACCAGGATGACGGCCTTGCGCTGTGACCCGAGAGCCTCCAGCGCGTCGATAAGCACCCGGCGAGCCAGCACGTACGCGGGGTCAGGCTCTCCAGGCATCCTCGTGCTCCGCCATCCAGCCGAGCAGCTCCTCCGCCTCCGCCGGCCCGCGTCCGGGACCGGTCAACAGATCGGCCGCCACCTGGCTCAGGGCGGCGAACGTGAGGCCCTCCCGCTCCCAGGCCCTCTCGTAGACCACCGGGTCGAAGGGCGCCACGAGCAGGACGTTCGCCCCGGTCTCCGCGGGCCGCAGGTCGAGCTCGCCGGCGATCGCCTCAGGATCGTCCACGTAGAGCACGGCGAGACGCGAGGGCGCCACCGGGGCGACCTGCGAGGCGGCGAGAGAGCCCGTGATCGCGTAGCGCGCCCGCAAGGAGCGGACCTTGTCCCGCAGGGCGTCGAGCCCTCGGGGCTCGAGGAAGGATGCAGCGAGGTTCGAGCCCAGGAGCGAGTAGTCCTCCACCCATCGACGGATCAGCCTCGCCCAGTCGACGTCCGCCACGGGCCCTCGACGCTCGCGCCGCACGAGATCCTCGCGCTCGAGCAGGGAAAGGACCCGGGACACGTATCCGGGATCAGCCCCCGCGAGGACGGCGAGCCTCCGCACCCCGAGCGGAGGACGGAGATCGACGAGCGTGCGAACCACTCTCGCCGCCTTCGCCCCGCGCAGGGTCCGGGCGGGACGTTCCTCCCGCCAGGGGTTGCGGTCGGCCCCCTCCGCCTCGATCCAGAGGGCGGGGCGGTCGAGGGCGAGCCAGACGTTGCCGGTCAGGTCCACGTAGGCGATGCCGGCGTCCCGGAGCTGCTCCCGCGTCCGCCGCGCGAGGAACGGAGCGGCCACCACGGGGTTGACCCCCGCCCGCCCGCGGAACCGATCGAGGAACGCTCGCACGTCCCGGGGCTCGACCCGGGCCCTCAGCTCGAGGCCGAGCGTGGCCCGACTCCCGTCCGGAGCGGTGAGGCGGACAAGGGCGTCGGCGAAGGACGCCAGGCCCGACGGTCGCTCGAACACCACAGGCCAGGAGGCAGGGAGCCGATCCTTGAGGAAAGCCAGGATGGCTTCCGCCCAGTCGTTGCCTAGATAAGCTCTGTTGCGCATCGCGTGCAACACGGTAAATCAAGACAACACCCTCGTCAACCATCCACCGTCCAGGGACCAGTGGCAAGGAACGAGGATGTCAGGGGACGAGGACGGCGGTGGTGGACGCGCCCGAGCGGGCGTGCGCGAGGGCCTCGTTCGCGCGCTCGAGCGGGAAGGTCGTGACGGCCGTGCGGACCCCGGCCTTCGGCGCGATCTCGAGGAACTCCACGCCGTCGCGGCGGGTGAGGTTCGCCACCGAGCGCAGCACCCGCTCGCCCCAGAGGATCGCGTAGGGGAAGGATGGGATGTCGCTCATGTGGATCTCGGCGCAGACCACGGTGCCCCCCGGCTCCACCGCTCGGAGCGCGAGCGGGACCAGCTCGCCCGCCGCGGCGAAGCAGATCGCGGCGCCGAGCGGCTCGGGCGGCGGCTCGGTCGAGTCCCCCGCCCAGACGCAGCCGAGCCTGCGCGCCTCCGCCTGCGTGGCCGCATCGCCGGGGCGCGTGAACGCGAAGCAGCGCCGGCCCTGCCAGGTCGCGACCTGGGCCACCAGGCGCGCGGCGTTGCCGAAGCCGTACAAGCCGATCGTCTCGGCCTCGCCGCAGAACCGCAGGGACCGCCAGCCGATCAGCCCGGCGCAGAGCAGGGGCGCGGCCTGCTCGCTCGGGTAGCCCTCGGGCACGGGGAAGCAGGAGCGCGCGTCGGCGACGAGGGCCTCGGCGTAGCCCCCGTCGAGCTGGTAGCCGGTGAACCGCGCCTGCGGGCAGAGGTTCTCGCGCCCGCTCGCGCAGAAGCGGCACCCCCCGCAGGTCCAGCCGAGCCAGGGCACGCCGACCCGGTCCCCCACGGCGAGGCCCTCCACCCCCGGGCCGAGCGCCTCGACCTCGCCCACGACCTGGTGGCCGAGGACGAGCGGGAGCTTCGGCTCCGGCAGCTCGCCGTCGGCGACGTGCAGGTCGGTCCGGCAGACCGCGCACGCGTGCACCCGCACGCGCACCTGCCCCGGCCCGGGCTCCGGCCGGGGGAGCTCGCGGAGCACGAGCGGCGTGCGCGGCGCCTCGAGGACCATCGCGCGCATCGATCCCAGTATCGCCGACGGGACCGCTCGTAGACTCTCCGAGGAAGCATCGGAGGGAGGGAGCGGAGATGGCCGAGAGCGCGAAGCAGAAGTGGGACGAGGTCGGCGAGCGCTTCGCCACCTTCGGGCGGGCGCTCGCGGCCCGCTACAAGCAGCTCGAGCAGGAGCAGGAGGCCGAGGAGGAGCGCGAGGCCCGCGACGCGCTGCGCGCCGTCACGCGGACCCTCGACCGCGCCTTCACCTCGCTCGGCGACACCCTGCGGGACCCCCACGCGAAGGGGGAGCTGAAGGCCGCGGCGCGCTCGTTCGCCGACGCCCTCGGCGCCACCTTCGAGGAGGTCACCGAGGAGGTCCGCAAGCGCGTCGGCCGCCCGGCCGCCTGAGGCCGTGGCCGAGGTCGCGGTCGTCGGCGGCGGCGTCATCGGCCTCGCCGTCGCCCGCGAGCTCGCCCGCGCCGGGCTCACCGACGTCGTGGTGCTCGAGCGGGAGGCCGCCGGCGCCCGGGGCTCGACGTCCCGGGCGAACGGCGGCTTCCGCGCGCAGTTCACCACGCGCCCGAACATCGAGCTCTCGCGGTGGTCCATCGCGGAGCTCGAGCGCCTGGAGGCCGAGACCGGGCTGTGCTCGCTCCAGCAGGTCGGGTACCTGCTCATGACGGGGACCGAGGAGGGCGAGCGGGGGCTGCGGGCGGCCGTGGAGCTCCAGCACGCGCTCGGCGTGCCGACCGAGTGGCTCTCGCCCGAGGAGGTCCTCGCACGAGCACCGTTCGTGCGCCCCGACGGCCTGCGCGCCGGGACGTTCCACGCGCGCGACGGCCTGCTCGACCCGTACGGGGTCGCCCGCGCGATGGAGCAGCAGGCCCGGGCGGCGGGCGTCCGGATCGCCTGCGGCGCGGAGGTCCGCCGGATCCGCCGCCTGGACGGCGGGTTCGAGCTCGAGCACGCCGGCGGGCGCGAGCGCGCGCGGTGGGTCGTGGACGCCGCCGGGCCCGACGCGCGCGAGGTCGCCGCGATGCTCGGGGTCGAGGTGCCGGTCCAGCCGGTGCGCCGCAACCTCGCCTTCGCCCCGGCGCCGCCCGGCGAGCCGATCCCGATGTGCGTGGACCTCGACACGGGGGTGCTCGTGCGGCGCGAGCGCGCCGGCGGGTACGTGATCGCGTACTCGAACCCCGACGATCCGCCGGGGCGCGAGACCTCGGTCGACCCCCGCTTCTTCGAGGACCTCGCCGCCCGCGTCGGCAACCGCTTCCCCTTCCTCGAGGAGCTCCCGATCGACCGCGCCCGCTCGTGGGCCGGCCTGTACCCGGAGACGCCCGACCACCACGCGATCGTGGGGCACGCCCCGGGCATCCCGGGGTTCGTGCTCTGCGTCGGCTTCGGCGGGCACGGGATCATGCACGCGCCCGCGGCGGGCCGGGCCGTCGCCGAGCTCATCACCCTCGGTCGGTGTGAGACCTTCGACCTGCACCCGCTGAGACCCGAGCGCTTCGCCGAGGGCGACCTCGTCGTCGAGGCCGCCGTGCTGTAGCCACGTCCGCCGCGCCGGGGACCTCAGGCCGACAGGGCCTCGACGAGCTGGTTTTCGAGGAACGTCAGGTAGGCGTAGACCGCGTACATCCGGACGCGCTCGTCGTCCTCGGGCAGCGCGGCGAAGTCCTCGAAGGTGGTCTCCTCCGTCACGTCCAAGCGCGTGCCGAGCACCAGGCGTACGTCGTTGATCGCCGAGAGCCACGCGAGCAGCTCCTCCTCGGTCAGGCGCTCGGCGTCGGCCGTCCGCTCCATCGTCTCGGCCGCGGCCAGGCGCCCGGCGAGGAGCTCGTCCCGGGTCAGGCGCTCGAACTCGGCCCGCAGGCGCTCGTCCTCGAGCGAGGCCGGTGGGAAGAGCCGGCGCAGGGCCGGATCGGCGGCGGGATCGCCCTCGGTGAGGAGCGTCCGCAGCTGCCGGGGCACCGTCCGCAGCAGCTCGCGCTCGGCGGCCGGCAGGCGCACGAGGTACCCGCCGCGGCGGCTGCGCTTGATGCGGGGCGCCATCAGCGGTCCCTCTGCATCGTGGCCCACAGGCCGTGGGCGTGCAGGCGCGCCACGTCGTGCTCGCACTTCTCGCGCGTGCCGTGCGAGACCACGGCCTTGCCCTTGTGGTGCACGTCGAGCATGAGCTTCGTCGCCTTCTCCCGGCTGTAGCCGAAGAGCTTCTGGAAGACCCACACCACGTAGGACATCAGGTTGATCGGGTCGTTCCAGACGATGACGACCCACGGGACGTCGGGCTCGACGTCCCGCTCGCCCGTCGGGCGGTCGACCTCGACCGGTGCCGTGCTGGCCACGCGACCAGGGTACGACCTCAGCCGCGGGGCGGCGGCCGCCGCTCGAAGCGGCCGAAGATCGCGACGAGGGCGGCGAGCACGAGCCCCGGGACGAGGATCCACAGCGGGCGCTCGAGCCACCAGCGGGCCGTCGAGTCGGCCTCGCGGCCGAAGCCGAGCGGCCACAGCAGGAGCACCGCGAGCAGGTAGGCGGTCATGTGCCACAGGAAGAGGGTCATGATGATGCCGTTCACGAAGATCGTCGCCTTCCACGGGCCCGGCCGGGCGACCCACCGCGCGAGCGCCGGCCGCAGCAGCATCACCGCGCCGATCGACCACACGCCGGCGAGCAGGAAGCAGACCGTCGGCGGGTACGCGTTCGAGATCGGCTCGACGTCGGTGCCGAGCAGGCTCTTCGGGTAGTGGCCGATCGTCGGGAACCAGTCGAACCGCGCCTCGCCGAAGGGACGGAACACCCACGGGTTGGTGAGCAGGACGAGGCCGCCGAGCCCGACGGCCACCATCGCCCAGAGCGCGCGCCGCGGCCACCGCAGCATGGAGCCGTCCGCGTAGGCGTGCCCGAGCTGATGGGGGAACAGCAGCACCAGCACGATGTTCAGGTACCGCACCCCGGGGTGTCCGAGGCCGAAGCCCACGACGTCCACGACCACCGTCGAGGCCGCCATGACGGCGGGGACCCACAGGCCGAAGCGGCGGTGCAGCCGAACCGTGGCCGGCGCGATCGCCACCACGACGAGGTACGCGCCCAGGAACCACAGGGGCCCGAACGGCAGCGTCGCGGCGGGCGGCAGCACGCCGCGGAGCAGCCGCGTCCCGCCCCACAGCTCGGGACCCGCGGGGCGACCGGTGTCGGTGAGGTGCAGGAGCACCTGGACGATGAGCCAGAGCCCGAGGAACACGAGCGAGGGCCGCAGCAGCCGCTCGATCCGGCTCCGGACGAAGGCCCACGTGGAGGCGCCGCGGCGCCGGAACGCGTCGAGCGCGACGAGGTTCGAGAAGCCGCCCACGAAGAAGAAGATCGGCATCACCTGGAAGACCCAGGTCGCGAGCCACATGCCCGAGGTCACCCCGACCGCGCTGCGGACCCCGATCAGGCCGCGCTCCCACCAGATCAGCCCGATGAACCAGTGCCCGAGGACGACCGCGCAGATGCTCGCCGCGCGCAGCAGGTCCACGTACCGGTCCCGCGTGGCCGGGGTGCTCGCGGCGAGCTCGTCGAGTCGGCTCGGGCGCACGGCTCCTCCCCAGGGAGCCCGGGCGGGCCCCGGGCGAACCGTACCGCGCTCACGGGCCCCGCGCATCGGGCATCATGGGGCCCATGACCGAGCTCCGACCCGTGCTCACGGAGGACGCGAACGCCGGCCTCGTCGCGCTCGTCACCGGCGGGGGTACCGGCCTCGGCCGCGCGATCGCCCGCGAGTACGCCCGCACCGGCGCGAGCCTCGTCATCGCCGGCCGCCGTCCCGAGCCCCTGGAGGCCACCCGCGCCGAGCTCGAGGCGCGCGGCACCGCGTGCCTGGCCGTCCCCACCGACGTGCGCGAGCCCGACCAGGTGCAGGCCCTCGTCGACGCCGCGCTCGAGCGCTTCGGCCGCATCGACGTGCTCGTGAACAACGCCGGCGGGCAGTTCGCGGCGCCCGCCGAGCAGATCTCGCTGAAGGGCTGGCGGGCGGTCCACCGCCTGAACGTGGACGCGGTCTGGGACCTCACGCGGACCGTCGCGACCCGCTCGATGATCCCGAACCGCCGCGGCCTGGTCGTGTTCATCGGCTTCAGCCCCCGGCGAGGCGTGCCGCTCATGATCCACTCGGCGGCGGCGCGGGCGGCGCTGGAGAACCTGGCCGGCGGCATCGCGATCGAGTGGAGCCGGTACGGCATCCGGGCGGTGTGCGTCGCGACCGGCGCGATCGACACCGAGGCCTTCCGCGCCTACGGGGACGCGTTCGTCGAGGAGGCGCTGCGCACGAGCCCCCTCGGCCGGCTCATCGCCCCGGAGGAGGTCGCCGCCCTCATCGCCTTCCTCGCCACCCCGGCCGCCGCCTCGATCACCGGCACGACGATCGTCGTGGACACCGGGAACGACGCCTGGGGGCTCGGCTACCCGCCGCCGCGGGACTGACGCCGGCGCTCCTCGAAGGCGGCCGTCGCCGCTCCGTGCTCCTTTGTCTGCGCGAGCATCCCGTACGCGAGGCGCTCGATCAGCAGGCCGGCCTCGCGCGAGGACTCCGCGGCGGCCTCGACGGCCGCCTTGGCCACCTCCACCGCGAGCGGCGGCAGCGCCGCGAGCTCGGTCCCCATCCGGACGGCTCGGGCCTCCGCCTCGCCCTCCGGAACGACGACCGTGACGAGCCCGAGCCGCTCCGCCTCCTCGGCATCGACGCGATCGCCAAGCAGCAGGAGCTCCTTCGCCCGCGCCGCCCCGACCAGCCGCACGAGCCGCTGCGTGCCGCCCGAGGAGGGCACGATGCCGAGGCCCACCTCGGGCAGCCCGAGCACCGCCGTCCGATCGGCCACGCGGAAGTCGCACGCGAGCGCGAGCTCGAGCCCCCCGCCCAGGCAGTAGCCGTGGATCGCCGCGATCGTGGGCGTCGGCAGCGCGGCGAGTCGCTCGTACACGCGACCGGTCCCGCGGTAGTAGGCGAGGATCGCGGCGGGCGTCTGCTCTCGCATCTCGTGCACGTCGGCGCCGGCCGAGAACGCCCGGCCCACCCCGGCGAGCACGACCGCCCCGGCCGAGCGCACCTCCTCGGCCTCCAGCGCCGCGGCGAGCTCGCCCTCGAGGGCGCCGGACAGGGCGTTCAGCTTCTCCGGCCGGTTCAGCACGAGCACGGCGACGGGCCCCTCGCGGCGGATGAGGACCAGCTCGCGCTCCATGGGCACGGAGTATGCCGCTTGGGCGGCGACCCCCGCAGGACGATGATGCGGCCGAGGGGAAGGAGGCCTGCCATGCCCACGGATCCCGGCCACCACCAGCCCATCGACCCCGCCCTCCACGCGAAGCTCCATCGCTGGGTCGCGGCCTCGCTCATCACCGCGGCCGAGGCCGAGGCGATCGAGGACTTCGAGTCCCGGAGCGCTCCGATCGCCGCGCGTCGCGTGCCGCTCGTGACCGAGGCCCTCGCCTACCTCGGCGCCGCCCTCGCCGCGGCGGCCGCGGCGGTGCTCCTCGGCGATCGCTGGCAGGAGCTCGCCCCGACCGTCCACGTCGCCGCCGTCGGATCGGGGGCCGCGATCGCCCTCGCGGGCGGGTGGGCGCTCCGTCGCAGCGAGGAGCCCGCGTTCGCCCGGACCACGAGCGTCCTGTGGTTCGCGGGGACCGGGCTCGTCGCCTGGCTCGCCGGGCTGATCGCCGGCGAGGTGCTCGAGCACGGCGGCCGGGTGCCGCTCCTCGCGGCCGCCGCCGCGGCGACCGTCTGCGGAGCGATCCTGTTCGCGCTGCGCCGCAGGGCGCTCCAGCAGATCGCGTTGTTCGCCGGCCTCGTCGCCCTCGTGGCGACGGCCTTCGGCGAGCCGCCGAGCTCACCGACCGCCGTGTGGGTCGTCGGCGCCGTCTGGGTCGCGGCCGCGACCCTGGGCGTGCTGCGCCCGGACCGCCCCGCGGCCGCGGCCGGCGCCCTCGTCGCGCTGTACGCGCCGGCGCCCCTCTCGGCCGCGGGCGAGGGCTGGGGGCTGTGGCTCGGCCTGGGGACCGCAGCCGCCCTCCTCGCGATGAGCGTGTGGCGCCGCGAGCCCATCCTGCTCGGGCTCGGCGGGGTCGGGCTGTTCGGGTACCTCGTCGCGGTGCTCGCGGACGCCTTCGGCGGCACGGCGGGCATGCCGATCGCCCTGCTCCTCGCCGGCGCGATCGTGCTCGCGCTCGCGCTCGGGTACGCGCGTCGCTCCGGACGAGTGGCTACCCGTACTGCTCCGCGAAGTCCTTCGTGATCTTCGCGACGGTGATCGGCTCGTCCCGGAACACGTCCTCCGCGCGCGCCTTGATCGACTCGGTCTGCGCCCCCGCCGCGAACACGATCGTCTCGTGCTGGAGCACCTCGGGGTCCACGTAGGCGTGCATCTTCAGCAGCCCCCCGAGCGGCGGCAGGCTCCCGAGCTCGATGCCCGGCAGGTCGCGCTCGATCTCCTGCTCCGTCGCGAGGTGCGCGTGCTTGTCGCCGACCACGTCCTCGACCAGGCGCATGTCCAGCCGGCGGTCGCCGGGGATCACGGCGAGCGCGTGGCCGGAGGACGTGTCGAGCAGGAGCGTCTTCACCACCGCGTCCGCCTCGATGCCGAGCGCCCGCGCCTCGTCGATCGTCGTGTAGGTCTTCTCGTGCGAGATCGCCTCGAACGGGACGCCCTTGCGCTCCAGGTACTCGGTGACGAGCGACATCGCGATCGCCTCCCTCGGTCCGCCTGCATCCAGCCTCCCGCGAGCGCGACCCCCGGGTCAAGCCCGGTCGGCCGCCCGAGCCCGGGTCGGGTGGCGCGCCCGCCCGCGAGCGGGCAGGATGTGCGGCGGAGGTGATGCCCGCGTGCGGACGCTCATGGGGGTCTTCTTCGTGCTGCACGGCCTCGCCCACGCCGTCGGGATCCTCGCCACGTGGACGCGGGTGGACGTGGGGTTCCGGGACGCGCTGTGGCTCCTGCCCGGCCGGGTCCGGCTGCGCAGCCCCATCGGGAGCGCGTTCGGCGCGGTGTGGCTCGTCGCGCTCGTCGGCTGGGTGATCGCCGGCGCGGGCGCCATCGCGGGGGCCGAGTGGTGGCCGGCGCTCGCGGTGAGCTCGGCCGTCGTCTCCCTCGCCGCGATGGTGCCCTGGTGGGACGCGATGCCCCCGGGCGTCCGCCTCGGCATCCTGGCCGACGTCGTCGTGGTGGTCGCCCTCGTCTCGCCCCTCGGCCGCGGGGTCACCTGAGCGCGCATCGGATACCCTCCGCGCGATGCCCACCGCGCAGGATCAGGTCCGACCCATCCGCCGGGTGTACGTGCGGCCGCCGCGCGCGGCCGACCTCGCTCGCTGGCGCGAGTACGGCTGGCGCGCCGAGCCCGACCCCGAGCGAGCGGCCGAGGAGCACCGGGCCCTCCGGGCCGAGCTCGAGCGGGTGGGCGCCGAGGTCCTGATCGGGGAGACGCCGGTCGAGGGCGACCCCGACGCGATCTACGCCTACGACCCCGTCCTGCCCACCGACCGCGGCTTCATCCTCCTGCGGCCGGGCAAGCCTGGGCGGCGCGGCGAGCCGGCGGCCGTCGCCCAGGACCTGGAGGACGCGGGGATGCGGGTGCTCGGCGCCCTCGAGGAGCCGGCGTGCGCGGAGGGCGGGGACCTCTTCTGGCTGGACGAGCGCACCCTGGCCGTCGGGCGCGGGTACCGGACGAACGACGCCGGGGTGGCCGCCCTGCGTGAGCTGCTCCCCGACGTCGAGGTGCTCGCGTTCGACCTGCCCCACCTGCACGGGCCGAGCGAGTGCCTGCACCTGCTCTCGCTGCTCTCGCCGC
>CAZXJB010000078.1:0-12343 GCA_964640965.1 uncultured Actinomycetes bacterium
CGAGCGAGCCGCGAGCGCCCGGAGCCGCGCGAAGGCCTCCGGGTCGCAGCGGGCGCCGCCGAGCGGGCTCCGCTCGAGGCGCTCGCCGTGGAAGTCCGAGCCACCGGTCGGCACCAGGCCCAGGCGCTCCGCGAGGCGGCGGTAGCGCTCACGGTCCTCGGGCGCGTGGTCGGGGTGCTCCACCTCCAGGCCGTGCATCCCCGCCGCGGCCATCGCCTCGATGACCTCCTCGGGGACCCCGCTCCCGCCGGAGCGGTCGTCCCACAGGCCGGGGTGGGCGAGCACGCACACCCCGCCCGCCCGCAGGATGAGCCCGACGGCGTCCACCGGGTGCAGCGCGTGCTTCTCGACGTAGGCGGGCCCGCCGTCGGCGATGTAGCGGTCGAACGCCTCCTGCTCGCTCGCGACGGCCCCCGCCTCGACGAGGGCCTGGGCGATGTGCGGACGGACGATCGGCCCGCCGCCCGCGATCTCCCGCACCCGCTCGAGCGAGATCTCGATGCCGAGCTTGCGGAGCTTGTCGATCATCCCGGCCGCCCGGCCGAGGCGCTCGTCGCGCAGGCGCTCGAGCTCGACCCGGAGCTCGGGCTCCGTGGGGTCGGGCCAGTAGGCGAGGACGTGGACGCTCCGGCCGTCGTGCTCGGCCGACAGCTCGATCCCCGGCACGACCTCGATGCCGAGCTCGGCCCCGGCGGCCTCGGCCTCGGGCAGGCCCTCGGTCGTGTCGTGGTCGGTGAGGGCGACGACCTCGAGCCCCGCCTCGGCCGCGAGCCGGATCACCTCGGCCGGGGGCTCCGTGCCGTCGGAGCAGCTGGAGTGCGTGTGGAGGTCGATCCCGGGCATCCGCAGGATGGTCCCAGACGCCCCGGCCGGCCGTCACGCGCCGCCGCCCGCGTAGGCTGTGCGGGTGACCGAGCGCCACGACGTCGCGGTCGTGGGCGGCGGCATCGTCGGCCTCGCCACCGCCTACCGCCTGCTCGAGCGCCGACCCGGGCTGCGGCTCGCGCTGCTCGAGAAGGAGCCGGAGCTCGCGACGCACCAGACCGGCCGCAACTCCGGCGTCGTGCACGCCGGCCTCTACTACCCCGCGGGCTCGCTCAAGGCGCGCCTGTGCCGCGAGGGCCGGGTCGAGCTCGAGCGCTTCTGCGAGGAGCGCGGGATCCCGCTCGCGCGCTGCGGCAAGGTCGTCGTCGCCACCGACGAGGCCGAGCTGCCGCGCCTCTTGGAGCTGCGCGCCCGCGGCGAGGCGAACGGCCTGCGGGAGCTCGCCGACATCGGGCCCGAGCGCCTGCGCGAGATCGAGCCGCACGCGGCCGGCATCCGCGCCCTGCACGTGCCCGAGACCGCGATCGTGGACTTCCGGCGCGTGGCGCTCGCCCTCGCCGAGGAGGTCCGCCGCCGGGGCGGCGAGATCCTGCTCGGCCGCCGGGTCACCGGCGTGCGCCGCTTCGGCGACGAGCTCGTGCTCGAGACCCCGGCCGGCCCCGTGCTCGCCTGGAACCTCATCGCCTGCGCCGGGCTCCAGTCCGACCGCCTCGCGCGGGCCGCCGGCGCGCCCGAGCGCATGCGGATCGTCCCGTTCCGCGGGGACTACCTCGCGCTCCGCCCGCACGCCCGCCACCTGGTCCGCGGTCTCATCTACCCCGTCCCCGACCCCGCGCTCCCCTTCCTCGGGGTGCACCTCACCCGCCGGATCGACGGCGAGGTCTGGGCCGGCCCGAACGCGGTGCTCGCCCTCGCGCGCGAGCGCTACGGCCGGACCTCGGTCGATCCCCGGGACCTCCTCGAGACGCTCACCTGGCCCGGGTTCCCGCGCCTGGTCCGCCGCCACTTCCGCTCGGGCCTCGCCGAGCTCCTGCGCGACCGCTCGCGGGCGGCGTTCGTCGCGGCCTGCCGCCGCCTCGTGCCCGAGCTCGGGCCCGCCGACGTCGAGTGGGGCCCGAGCGGGATCCGCGCCCAGACCGTGCTCCCCACGGGCGAGCTCGCCGACGACTTCGTCGTGCAGGCGGCGCCCCGGATGCTCCACGTCCGTAACGCGCCCTCCCCGGCCGCCACGGCGAGCCTCGCGATCGGACGGGTCCTCGCCGAGCACGCCGTCGCGCGCTTCGACCTGTGAGGCTGCGGGAGCCCCGGCGCCTCACTCCACCGGCGCGAGCTCCGCGGCACGCCCCCGGGCCTCGGCCGAGATCGTGATCGCGATCCCCGCGAGGATGAGGACGCCGCCCGCGAGCGCGGCCCACGAGGGCACCTCGCCGAAGAACGCGAGCGCGAGCAGGGATGCCATCACGGGCTCCCCGGTCACCGCCACGGCCACCGTCCCGGCCTCCAGGTGCCCGAGGAGGTAGTTGAAGACCGTGTGCCCGCCGACCTGCGGGCCGAGCGCCATCAGCAGGAACAGGCCCCAGACCCCGGGCTCGAAGCCCGCGAAGGGCGTCCCCGAGACCGCGAGCGCCCCCGCGAGGATCGCCGCGGTGGTGGAGTAGGCGAGGCCGGTGTAGGTGGTGAGCGAGATCCGCCGCCGCAGCCGCCGCCCCGCGAGGAAGTAGCCGGCGGCCGCGACCGCCCCGCCGAGCGCGAGGAGGTCGCCGTAGGCGGCCCGGGCCGAGATCCCGAAGTCCCCGCCCGAGATCAGCACCGCCCCGCCGAGCGCGAGCGCGATGCCGAGCACGGCGCGACGGCTGACGCGCTCACCGAGCGCCCGCCCGATGAGCGCGACCCAGACGGGCTGCGTCGTGACGAGCACGGTGCTCGCCGCCACCGTCGTGTACGAGAGCGAGGGGATCCACAGCGCGAAGTGGGCGGCGAGCAGCGCGCCCGCGAGGAGCGCCGTAGCCCACTCCCGCCGCGTGAGCGAGCGCAGCTCCTCGCCGTGGCGCAGGAGCGCGATCGGCAGGAGGACCGCGGCGGCCGCGGCGTTCCGGTAGAAGGCGACCGCGAGGGCCGGCGCCTCGGCGATCCGGATCAGGATCGAGGAGAACGCGACCGAGACGACCCCGAGGGCGAGCAGCCCCACCAGGCGGGGCGAGAGGCGGGACGCCGCGGGCGCGCGCCGGGCCGCCACGGCGGGATCACCCACCGGGGGCGACGGCCCGCCCGGCCCCCATCTCCCGGGAGAGGCTCCGGGCCACCTGCTTCACCGCGGCGACGAGGTGCGGGTCGGGGCCGTCGGGCAGGAGCCGCTCGACCGGCCCCGCGATCCCGATCGCCCCGACGGGCAGCCCCCGGTGGTCGAAGATCGGCGCCGCGATCTCCGCCTCGCCCACGATGCCCTCCTGGTCCTCGACGGCGAACCCGTCGGCCCCGACCCGCTCGAGCGTCTCGGAGAGCGCCCGCGGGTCGGTGATGGTCCGGCCCGTGAGCCTCGGCAGGTCGCCGGCGAGCAGCGCGGCCCGCCGCTCGGGCTCCAGGTGGGCCACGATCGCCTTGCCGAGCGCGCTCGCGTTCCAGGGGATCGCGGCCCCGACCTCGAGGATCTGCACCGAGTCGTCCGGACGGAACACGTGGTGGACGATGAGCACCCGCGGGCCGTTCAGGATCCCGACCCTGACGGCCTCGGTCACGCGCTGCGCGAGCGAGTCGGCCCACAGCAGCGACCGCGTGCGGAGCTCGTGGGCGTCGAGGAAGGCGTTGCCGAGCTGGAGCATGACCGGGCCGAGCCGGTACTTCCCGGTCTCGGGATCCTGCTCCACGAGCTCCTGTCGCTCGAGCGTGCGCAGCAGCCCGTGGACCGTGCCCTTGGCGATGCCCAGACGCTCGGAGAGCTCGGTCACGCCGAGCCGCCCGGCCCCCGAGCCGAGCTCGCGCAGGATCCGCGCCGCCCGGTCGACCGACCGGATGATCCCCCGCTCCCGCGGGCCGTCAGGCACCCTCCGCCCCATCGCCGGCCAAGCCTAGCCGCTCACCTCGACGTCCGCGCGTGGACGAGGTGAACGCCCCGAGCGCGGAGCTACCGAGCGGCGGGGGACACCCTCACGCCCCGAGCGCGCGCGCAGCGCGGGCGAGCGCCTGGAACAGGATCGCGGTCGAGGTGGCCCCGGGGTCCTGGTGCCCGATGCTCCGAGGACCCAGGTAGGAGGCCCGGCCCTTGCGGGCCTGCATCGGGATCGTCTCCCGCGCGCCCTCCTCGGCGGCGACGGCCGCCCGCGCGGCCGCGTCGGCGGTGGAGCCGCCGCTGCGGAGCTCGCGCTCGAAGGCGGCGACGGCCGGCAGCCACGCGTCGACGATCGTCTTGTCGCCCTCCACCGCCGCCCCGAGCCGCTGGATCCCCTCCAGGCCCGCGCGCAGCGCACCGAGCAGGCCTTCGCCGTCGAAGACGAGGTCCTGCCCGATCGTCGCGCCCGCGGCGCGGAAGGCCGTCCCGTAGAGCGGCCCGGCGGCCCCCCCGACCTTCAGCACGATCGCGTTCCCGACGGCGAGGAGCAGCCGACCGGGGGGCGCGTCGCCGTCCTCCTCGAGCGCGGCGAGCGCCGCCTGCATGCCGCGGTCCATGTTCACCCCGTGGTCCGCGTCGCCGATCGCCGCGTCGAGCTGGGTGAGGTGGTCGCGCGCCGCCGCGAGCTCCTCGGCCGCGGCGCGGATCCACGAGCGAACGAACCCGGCATCGAGGACCGCGAGCCCCGCGCTCATCCCGGCCCCGCCGCGTCGAAGCGCCGAACCGCCCACGGGTGCAACCCTGTCGCTCCGCGCCCTCCCTGTCAACCCGCTCGGCGCACCTGGCACGATGGAACGAGCTCTGTCGTTCGATAGAGTCGTACAACGGACGGCGCTACAGCCTAAGGTTTCCGGGACCATCGGATTTGACAGGCGGCACCGAACGGGTTTGGCTATCCAGGGGTGCCCGCCTGGGCACCGGGAAGGGGGTGGTTGGTCACCATGTTCTTGGGCGAAGTGGTTGGCACGGCCGTGCTGATCCTGCTCGGCGACGGCGTCGTGGCCGGCGTCCTGCTCAGCAAGTCGAAGGCGCAGAACTCGGGCTGGATCGTCATCACCTGGGCGTGGGGCATGGCGGTGTTCATGGGCGTGGTCACCAGCATCGCGGTGACGGACGGGGTCGCCCACCTGAACCCCGCCGTGACGATCGCCTTCGCCGCCGTCGGGTTCGGAGGGATCGAGTGGGCCGACGTGCCGCAGCTGGTCCTCGGCGAGTTCGTCGGGGCGATGATCGGCGCGACGCTCGTGTGGCTCGCCTACCTCGCGCACTGGCCGGAGACCGAGGATCCCGGCCTCAAGCTCGCCGTCTTCTCGACGGGCCCCGGGGTCCGCAACCCCGCCGCGAACCTCATCACCGAGATCATCGGGACCTTCATGCTGGTGTTCGGAGTGATCGCGCTCGCGGGCGGCGGCGTGGACATCGGGGTTCCGTTCGCCGTGGGCATCCTCGTGCTGGTGATCGGCCTGTCGCTCGGCGGCCCCACGGGGTACGCGATCAACCCGGCTCGCGACCTCGGTCCGCGCATCATGCACTTCATCCTGCCGATCGCCGGCAAGGGCGACTCGGACTGGGGCTACAGCTGGATCCCGGTCGTGGGGCCCATCGTCGGCGGGCTCATCGGTGCCTACGCGGCGGACGCCCTCCTCACGAAGCTCACCTGGTAGGCGGGATCGTCCACGGAGCGGCAGGTCGAAGCAGGGAGGTGAGAGCGGGCAGATGAAGAAGCTCATCAACAGGCCGGAGGACGTCGTCCGGGAGGAGCTGCAGGGCATCGCGGCGGCGCACCCGGACCTCGTGCGGGTCAACTTCGACCCGAACGTCATCATCCGGGTCGACGCCCCGATCCAGGGGAAGGTCGGGCTGGTCTCCGGCGGCGGGTCCGGGCACGAGCCCATGCACGGCGGCTTCGTCGGCATGGGCATGCTCGACGCGGCGTGCCCCGGCGAGGTCTTCACCTCGCCGACCCCGGACCAGATGCACCTCGCCACGCAGGCCGTGAACGGCGGCGCGGGGGTCGTCCACATCGTGAAGAACTACACGGGCGACGTCATGAACTTCGAGATGGCGGCGGACCTCGCCCGCTCCGAGGGGATCGAGGTCGAGTCCGTGCTCGTGGACGACGACGTCGCGGTGCAGGACAGCCTCTACACGGCGGGACGCCGGGGCGTCGGCACGACGGTGCTCATGGAGAAGATCGCCGGCGCCGCCGCCGAGGAGCGCCGCCCGCTCGCCGAGGTCGCCCAGATCGCCCGGCGGGTGAACGAGAACGGGCGCTCGATGGGCATGGCGCTCACCTCCTGCACCGTGCCGCAGGCGGGCAAGCCGACGTTCGAGCTCGGCGACGACGAGATGGAGATCGGCATCGGCATCCACGGCGAGCCGGGCCGCGAGCGGATGAAGGTCAAGCCCGTCTCCGAGATCGTCGAGATGATGGCGACCGCGATCGTCGACGACCTCCCGTACAAGGCCGGCGACCGGGTGCTCGCCATGGTGAACGGCATGGGCGGCACCCCGCTGATCGAGCTCTACGTCGTCTTCAACGAGCTGCACCGGTTCCTCGAGGGCAAGGGCATCGAGATCGCCCGCAACCTGATCGGGAACTACATCACCTCGCTGGAGATGCAGGGGTGCTCGATCACGCTCCTGAAGCTGGACGACGAGCTCATCCGGCTCTGGGACGCACCGGTGAAGACCGCCGGTCTGCGCTGGGGCGTCTGAGATCGATGCGCGCGACACCCTCCCCCGCCCCCCTGGCGGGGGAGGGGCCCGCGCTTGGAGGAGGTGAGGGGTGAGCGTGTCCTACGAGGACGCGGTCCGGTTCATCCGCCGGTACGCGGAGGTGATCGCGGAGAACAAGGAGTACCTGACGCAGCTCGACTCCGCGATCGGCGACGCCGACCACGGGATCAACATGGACCGCGGCATGCAGGCCGCGCTCGCGAAGATCGAGCAGGTGGGGGACGGGGACATCGGCACCCTCATGAAGACCGTGGGCATGACGCTGGTCTCGACGGTCGGCGGAGCCGGCGGACCGCTCTACGGGACGCTGTTCCTGCAGTTCGGCATCGCGGCGGCGGGCAAGGCCGAGCTCGAGCCCGCGGACTGGGCCCTCGCGCTCGAGAAGGGGGTCGAGGGGGTCCAGATGCGGGGCAAGGCCGAGCCCGGGGACAAGACGATGGTCGACGCCCTCATCCCGGCGCGCGACGCGTACCGGCAGGCCCTCGAGGAGGGCGCCTCGTTCGCGGAGGCCCTGCGTCGCTCGGCCGCGGCGGCGGAGGAGGGCATGAAGGCGACCATCCCCTTGGTGGCTCGGAAGGGTCGGGCGAGCTACCTCGGGGAACGCAGCGCCGGCCACCAGGACCCCGGCGCGACGTCCTCGTACCTGCTCGTGAGGACGGCGGCCGAGACCTGGGGCACGGGGTAGCGCCCGACCCGGGGAAGGAGGATCGATGGCGGAGTACGCGGCAGCCCTGGACCAGGGGACGACCAGCACGCGCTTCATGATCTTCGACCACGCCGGGCAGGTGGTCGCGATCGACCAGAAGGAGCACGAGCAGATCTACCCGAAGCCGGGCTGGGTGGAGCACGACCCGAACGAGATCTGGACCCGCAGCCAGGAGGTGATCAAGGGAGCGCTGTCGAAGGCCGGCATCGCCGCCAGCGACATCGCCGCCGTCGGCGTCACGAACCAGCGCGAGACCACGGTCGTCTGGGAGAAGGCCACCGGGAAGCCGGTCTACAACGCGATCGTGTGGCAGGACACCCGGACCGACCAGATCTGCAACGACCTCGCCCGGGACGGCGGCCAGGACCGGCTGCGCCCGAAGACGGGCCTGCCGCTCGCGACCTACTTCTCGGGACCGAAGATCAAGTGGATCCTCGACAACGTCGAGGGGGTCCGGGCCCGCGCCGAGAAGGGGGAGGTCCTGTTCGGCAACATCGACACGTGGTGCATCTGGAACCTCACGGGCGGTCCCGACGGCGGCGTGCACGTCACCGACGTCTCGAACGCCAGCCGCACGATGCTCATGAACCTCGAGACCCTCGACTGGGATGACGAGATCCTCGACCTCATGGGCATCCCGCGGGCGATGCTGCCGGCGGTGCGCCCCTCGAGCGAGGTCTACGGCACGGCCGTCGGCGACCTCGCCGGCGTGCCCGTCGCGGGCGACCTCGGGGACCAGCAGGCGGCGCTGTTCGGCCAGACCTGCTTCTCCGAGGGCGAGGCGAAGAACACCTACGGCACCGGCTGCTTCATGCTGCTGAACACGGGCACGAAGCCCGTGCCCTCCAAGAGCGGCCTGCTCACCACGCTGGGGTACAAGATCGGCGACCAGCCGGCCGTGTACTGCCTCGAGGGCTCCATCGCGATCACGGGCGCGCTCGTCCAGTGGCTCCGGGACAACATCGGCCTGGTCGAGAAGTCGGCGGACATCGAGGCGCTCGCCGCCACGGTCGAGGACAACGGCGGGATCTACTTCGTCCCGGCCTTCTCGGGCCTGTTCGCCCCGTACTGGCGCTCGGACGCCCGCGGCGTGATCGTGGGCCTCACCCGGTACATCAACAAGGGGCACATCGCCCGGGCCGCGCTCGAGGCCACGGCGTGGCAGACGCGGGAGGTCCTCGACGCGATGCACGAGGACTCCGGGGTGACCCTCACCGCCCTCAAGGTGGACGGCGGCATGGTCTACAACGAGCTCCTCATGCAGTTCCAGGCCGACGTGCTCGGCGTGCCGGTCATCCGGCCGAAGGTGGCCGAGACGACCTCGCTCGGCGCCGCCTACGCGGCCGGCCTCGCGGTCGGCTTCTGGAAGGAGGTCGAGGACCTGCGGGCGAACTGGGGCAAGGACAAGGAGTGGGCCCCGCAGATGCCCCGCGAGGAGGTCGAGCGCGAGTACCGCCAGTGGAAGAAGGCCGTCACGCGGACCTTCGACTGGGTGGAGCAGCAGTAGGGTCGTGATGGGGGGCGGGATCCGCACCCGCCCCCCATCGGCCCGCCACATCCGCCGGCCGACGTGCGAGACTCGGTCCGTGAGGCGCCCGACCGCAGACCGGGGAGGCAGGTGACGTCGTGAGGAGCGCTCCCGCGCACGTGCTCATCGTGGGCGGTGGAGGCACGGGCGGCGCGCTCGCCCACGACCTCGCGCTCCGCGGCCTCGCGGTCACGCTCGTCGAGCGGGGCGAGATCACCTCGGGGACGACGGGGCGGCACCACGGACTCCTGCACAGCGGCGCGCGCTATGCCGTGAACGACCAGGAGTCCGCGATCGAGTGCATCGAGGAGAACCGCATCCTGCGCCGCATCTGCCCCGGCTCCTTCGAGGAGAACGACGGGCTGTTCGTCGCGGTCACCGACGAGGACATGGACTACCTCGAGCCGTTCCTCAAGGGCTGCGCCGAGTGCGGCATCCCCACGCAGGTGCTCTCGCCCGCGGAGGCCCTCGCGCGCGAGCCGAACCTGAACCCCGAGGTGAAGGCGGCGGTCCGTGTGCCCGACGCCACGATGGACGCGATGCGCATGCCGCTGCGCTTCTTCGCCACCGCCAAGCACCACGGGGCCCGGATCCTGCCGTTCACCGAGGTCCTCGACCTCATCGTCCACGACCGCGTCGTCTCCGGCGCCCTGGTGCGCGACCACGTGACGGGGCGGGAGGGCGAGATCCACGCCGACGTCGTCGTGAACGCGACCGGGCCGTGGTCCGAGAGGATCGCGCGGATGGCCGGCGTGGACGTGCCGATCCGACCCTCCCCCGGCGTCCTCCTCGCCCTGCGGGGGAGGCTCTGCAACATGGTCCTGAACCGCCTCCACCGCTCGGGGGACGGGGACATCATCGTGCCGCAGCGCGGCCTGTCGGTCGTGGGGACCTCCTCGTGGACGGTGGAGGATCCCGACGACCTCGGCGTGCCCGAGGACCACGTCCGGAAGATGTACGAGGAGGGCGCGAAGCTCGTGCCGGCGGTCGCGCACGCGCAGCAGCGGGCCGCGTGGTCGGCGGCGCGACCCCTCATCGGCTCGCGCGGCGAGGCCGAGACCGGGCGCGAGCTCTCGAGGACCTTCAAGACCTTCGATCACGCCGACACCGATGGCGTGGAGGGGTTCGTCACGATCACCGGGGGGAAGGGGACGACCCTCCGCGGCATGGCGGAGCTCTGCGCGAACGTCGTCTGCGCCAAGCTCGGGATCGAGGTTGAGTGCCGCACGCGCGAGACCGTCCTGCTGCCCCACACCGCCTACTACGCCCAAGGGGCCTGAGGAGACGACCGTGCGGACCGAGACCGAGACCGTGGGAGCGGAGACCGACGACCGGCCCGCCGCCACGCGCCGGTTCCGCGTCTTCCGCTACAAGCGCGGCGACCGGGCGCCCCGCTACGAGATCTACGAGGTGCCGGTCGAGGCGCGCACCACCGTGCTGGACGCGATGCGCTGGATCCAGCTGCACCTCGACGGCTCGCTCATGCTGCGGCACTCGTGCTTCCACGCCTCGTGCGGCACGTGTGGGGTCCGCGTGAACGGCCGCGAGGTCCTCATGTGCGTCACCGCCGTCGCGGACCTCGCGGGCGAGATCACCGTCGAGCCGGTCGCGAACGTCCCGGTCCTCGCGGACCTCGTCGTCGACATGCGGGCGTTCTACGCCCGGTACCCCGACGAGCACCCCTTCGTCCGCGAGAGCGAGTGGAACCCGGGCGCCCACCCGCCGGAGGGCATCGACCGCTACGTCCGGTACGAGGACTGCATCGAGTGCGCCCTGTGCGTCTCGGCCTGCCCGATCGTCGGCACGACCGACCGGTACGTCGGGCCGGCGGCCCTCGCCGCCGCCCAGCGGATGCTCGAGGAGCCGCGCGGCGCCGACCTGCCCGCCCTGCTGGAGTGGGCCGACGATCCGGACGGGGCCTGGCGCTGCCACGCGATCTTCGAGTGCACGCGGGCGTGCCCTTCGGACGTGCGCCCCGCCGAGCGCATCATGGCGCTCCGCGGCGCGCTCGCGAGCGGCCGCCCCTCGAGGGAGGAGGCGAGATGAGCCGTCCCGACGACCTGCCGTGGCTCGCCGAGCGCGAACGCCCCGGGCCGGTGCTGCGCAAGGGGGCGGGCGCGAGGCCGACCGCCTGGCTCGACCCACGGGGACGGGCGCTCGGCGGCTTCGCCTTCGCCCTGAACCGCATCACCGCCCTCGGCCTCGTCCTCTACCTGTACCTGCACCTCGGGGTGCTCTCGCTCCTGCTCTCCGGCGAGCGGGCCTGGAGCGACTTCCTGCGCCTCGCGACGAGCGCGGCGTTCCTCGGGCTCGACGTCCTGCTGCTGTTCGGGCTCCTGTTCCACGGCCTGAACGGGGTGCGGGTCGCCCTGGTCGGCAGCGGCGTCGTGCCCGACCGGCAGCGGGCGCTGTTCTGGGCGGCGACGGTCGTCGGCGCCCTCACGCTTGCCGTCGGCGCCGTCCGGATCCTGGGGGAGGGCTGAGCGATGCAGGTCGCCCCGACGCCCCCGAGGGTCGCCCCGACGAGGCCCGGCCGGGCCGCCCACCGCGCGCCGTCCGAGCTCCGCACCGCCCGGGCCTGGCGCTGGACGACGGGGACGGGCATCGCCCTGCTCGTGCTCGTCGGGGTCCACATGGTCGCGCACCACTTCGTGGTCGAGGAGGTCGGCGGGCTCCGCACGTACCGGCAGGTGCTCGCCTACGTCGCGAACCCCGCCATCTTCGTGGTCGAGTCCGCCTTCCTCATCGCGGTCACCGCCCACACGCTGCTCGGCCTCCGCGGCGTGCTGCTCGACCTCGGCCCCGGACCTCGCGCGCGGCGGCGGATCGACGCGGCGCTGTGGGCGCTCGGCATCGCGACCGTCGCCTACGGACTGTTCCTCGTCGGCACGCTCGCCTCGCGCGCCTGAGGCGGCCGCCGTGGTCGGCCTCGTCCTCGTCTCGCACAGCCGGAAGCTCGCCGAGGGCGCGGCCGAGCTCGCCCGCGAGATGGGCGGGCCCGAGGTCCGGATCGAGACCGCCGGAGGTCTGGAGGCCCCCGAGGCCGTCGGGACCGACGCGGTCCTCGTCCTGGGGGCGATCGAGCGCGCGTGGTCCGAGGACGGGGTGCTCGTCCTGATGGACCTCGGCAGCGCGATCCTCTCGGCCGAGATGGCCCTGGAGATGCTGCCCGAGGACCGGCGCGCCAGGGTCCGGCTCTGCGCCGCCCCGTTCGTCGAGGGCGCCGTGGCGGCGGCCGTGACCGCCAAGCTCGGCGCGCCCCTCGAGCGCGTGGCCGCGGAGGCGACCGGGGGGCTCGAGCCGAAGCTCGCGCACCTCGGGGGCCCGCCGCCGCCGTCCCCGGCCCCCGGCGCCGAGGCCTTCGACCGGGCCGCCGCGCGGACGCTGCGCCTCGTGGTGCACAACCCCCACGGGCTGCACGCCCGGCCCGCCGCCCGCT
>CAZXJB010000079.1:0-12289 GCA_964640965.1 uncultured Actinomycetes bacterium
GGGGCGCTGCGGGCCGGGGTCCATCCCCTGCTGCTCCCCGGGGGACGGCGCCTCTCGGAGCCGGCCGAGCGGGCGGAGGTCGAGGCGGTCTGGGGCGAGGTCCCGACGACGCCGGGGCGGGACGCGATGGGCATCTGCCGGGCCGCGGCGGCGCGCGAGATCGACGTGCTCTTCCTCGTCGGCGTCGACCCCCTGCGGGACCTGCCGGACGCGGCCCTCGCGCGGCGGGCGCTCGAGAACGCCCGGTACAAGGTCGTGCTCTCGCTCGAGCTCGGGTCGCTCGCGCCCTACGCCGACGCGTTCCTGCCGGCCGCAGCGGCTGCGGAGCGCGAGGGGCACCTGTCGACGTGGGAGGGCAGGCCGCAGCCGCTGCGGCCGTCACGAGCCCCGCTCGGCCTCGCGCGGCCCGACTGGGAGATCCTCGTGGGCCTGGCCGAGGCGATCGGACCGGGGCTCGGGTTCGACTCGCTCGAGGGCCTGCGGGCGGAGGCCGCGCCGCTCCTTTCCCCCCGCGAGGTCCCGCAGCGTTCGACGGCCTGGGCGGCGGCGGGCCCGCCCCAGTGGATCGCCGAGCGCGTGCTGTTCACCTACCCGCTCCTCGTGGACGAGGGCCGGCTCTCCGAGGGCGCGACGGAGCTGAAGGCCGCGCTCGAGGAGGAGCCCTTCGCCGAGATCCACCCGGAGGATGCGGCGGCGGCCGGGATCCAGGACGGCGGGTGGGTCCGCCTGCGGACCCCGGCGGGGGAGGCGGTGCTGCGCGCCCGGGTGGGCGAGAGCGTGGCGCCCGGGGCGGTGTTCGCGCCCTTCAACCAGCCCGGGTTCGCGGCGAACGAGCTCCTCGCCGGCTCGTTCACGGTCCCGGTGGAGCTCGCGGCGGCGGCCGCGCCGGCCGCGGAGCCGGTCGTGGCCGAGGGGGCGGCGTGATGGACCTCCTGGACTGGGCGCTGCTCGCGGCCCGCGTGGTGGTGGTCTTCGCCGGGCTGCTCGTGACGGTCATGCTGCTCATCTGGGTCGAGCGCAAGGTGATCGCGGACATGCAGACGCGGATGGGGCCGATGCGGGCGGGTCCGCGGGGCGTGATGATCACGATGGCCGACGGCATCAAGCTGTTCTTCAAGGAGGGCATCGTGCCGGCCATGGCCGACCGGCCCGTGTACCTCCTCGCGCCCATCGTCGCGATGCTGCCTGCGTTCCTCGCCTTCTCGGTGATCCCCTTCGGCACCGGCGTCACGCTGTTCGGGCGCGAGGTGCCGTTCCAGCTCGCCGACCCCAACATCGGCGTGCTGTGGATCCTCGCGATGGGCTCGCTCGGCGTCTACGGGGTGGTGCTCGCCGGGTGGTCGAGCGGCTCGAACTACCCCCTCCTCGGCGCCGTCCGGTCCTCGGCCCAGATGATCAGCTACGAGCTCGGGATGAGCCTCGCGCTCGTCGCGGTGCTCGTGTACTCGGGCGGGCTGCGCATGTCCGAGGTCGTCGCCGCCCAGGAGCGGATCTGGAACGTGATCCCGCAGTTCCCCGCCTTCGTCATCTACCTCATCGCCGGCCTCGCGGAGACCAACCGCCCGCCGTTCGACCTCCCCGAGGCCGAGTCCGAGCTCGTCGCGGGCTTCCACACCGAGTACTCGGGGATCCGGTTCGCCCTGTTCTACCTGGGCGAGTACGTGAACACCGTGACCGTGGCCTCCGTGGCGGTGACGCTGTTCCTCGGCGGCTGGCGGGGGCCGGCCCCCGACGTCCTGCCCTGGCTGTGGCCGACCCTGTGGTTCCTCGTGAAGGTCCTCGCGATCGTCTACCTCTACGTGTGGGTGCGGGCGACGCTGCCGCGCATCCGGTTCGACCGGTTGATGGCCTTCGGGTGGAAGGTGCTGATCCCCTTCGGGCTCCTGTGGGTGCTCGCCACGGGCGCCGTCGTCGTGCTCCCCGACGTCTACGGGCGCCGGCCGGTCGTCGCCGGGATGGCGGCGGTCGTGGGCGTGCTCCTCGCGGCGAGCCTCGCGTGGCCGCTCGTGCGCCCGCGCCGGCGCGCGGAGGTGGGACCGTGAGCGAGCGCCCGCGCGTGGACCTCGGCTCGGCCGTCGGGGCGCTCGCCTCGGGGATGGCGACGGTCCTGCGGCAGGTGTTCCGCCGCGACGTGACCGAGCCGTACCCCCACGTGATCGTGGAGCCGCCGCCCCGCTCGCACATCGGCCGGCACCGGCTGAACCGCCATCCGGGCGGCCTGGAGAAGTGCATCGGGTGCGAGCTGTGCGCCTTCGCCTGCCCCGCCGACGCGATCTGGGTGGAGGGGGCCGAGAACGACCCGGAGCACCCGGTGAGCCCCGGGGAGCGGTACGCGAAGGACTACCAGATCAACTACCTCCGCTGCATCATGTGCGGGCTGTGCGTCGAGGCCTGCCCGACGAGGGCGCTCACGCTGACCAGCTACTACGAGCTGTCGTTCACCTCGCGCGAGGAGGCGATCTGGACCAAGGAGCAGCTGCTCGAGCCGCCGCCGCCGCTCGGCACGGACCCGGTGGATCGGGAGGGATGAGCCGGTGAGCGCCGACCAGGTGGCCTTCTGGGTCCTCGCGCCCATCTCCGTGGGCTCGGCGATCGCGATGCTGCTGCAGCGCAACGCGGTCCACGCCGCGCTGCTGCTCGTCGTCAACCTCGTGACGGTGGCGATCTTCTACCTGATGCTCGACGCTCCGTTCCTGTTCGCGGTCCAGATCATCGTCTACGCCGGCGCGATCATGGTCCTGTTCCTGTTCGTGATCATGCTGCTCGGCGTCGACCGCGAGGAGCCCCTCGCGGAGCCGCTGCGCTGGCAGCGGACCGGCGCCGTCGTCCTGGGCCTCGCCGCCTTCGCCGAGCTCGTCACGGCGATCCGCGCAGGGGTGGGGTTCGCCACCAGGGGGGCGGCGTTCGCCGAGGGCGCCGACACCCCGGCGCTCGCGCGCACCCTGTTCCGCTCCTACCTGCTCCCGTTCGAGGCGACCTCGGTCCTGCTCATCGTGGCGGCGATCGCCGCGATGGTGCTCGCCCGCCGGGGCGGGCCGGGCTCGAGGCAGGCGGAGGCGCCCTCGGAGGCGGCCCGGGCGCGGGAGGAGGTGGGGGTGTGAGGACGCCCATCGCCTGGTTCCTCGTGGTCTCCGCGGCGCTGTTCACGATCGGGACCGTCGGCGTCCTCGTGCGGCGCAACGCCCTCGTGATGTTCATGTCGGTGGAGCTCCAGCTGAACGCGGTGAACCTCTCGCTCGTCGCCTTCTCGCGCCTGCACGGGAACCCGACCGGGCAGGTGCTGACGTTCCTCTCCCTCGTGGTCGCGGCGGCCGAGGTCGTCGTCGGCCTCGCGATCATCGTGGCCGTCTTCCGACGGCGCCGGACGGCGAACGTGGACGACCTCGCGGAGCTGCGGTGGTAGCCGTGGACCTCGTCTGGCTCGTGCCCGCGCTGCCCCTGGCGGGGGCGGCCGTGCTCCTGTTCGCCGGCCGGCGCCTCGGCCGGCTCGCGGGCTGGGTCGGCACGGCGACGGTGGCGGCCTCGGCGGTGCTCGCCGTGGGGATCGCCGCACGGCTCCTCGACCTGCCCGAGCCCGAGCGCCTCCGCGTGGTCCACCTGTTCGAGTGGATCCGGGCGGGGAGCTTCCGGGCGGCCGCCGAGCTGCGCGTGGACCCGCTCTCGGTGACGATGATGCTCGTCGTCACGATCGTCGGCGCCCTGATCCACCTGTACTCGATCGGCTACATGGCCGGGGACCCGCGCTACGGGCGGTTCTTCGCCTACCTGAACCTGTTCGTGGGCTCCATGCTCCTGCTGGTCCTGGCCGAGAACCTCGCGCTGCTGTACGTGGGCTGGGAGGGGGTCGGGCTCTGCTCGTACCTGCTGATCGGGTTCTGGTTCGAGCGCCCGAGCGCCGCGGCCGCGGCGAAGAAGGCCTTCGTCACCACCCGGGTCGGGGACACGCTGCTCCTCGTCGGCCTCGCCCTCGCGTTCTTCCGGCTCGGGTCGCTCGACCTCTCGCGGATCCTCGACCCCGCCGTCGCCGGGCTGCAGCCCTCGGGCGTGTTCACCGTGATCGCGCTGCTGCTGTTCGCCGGGGCGGTCGGCAAGTCCGCGCAGGTGCCGCTGCACGTGTGGCTCCCCGACGCGATGGAGGGTCCGACGCCGGTCTCGGCGCTGATCCACGCCGCCACGATGGTCACCGCCGGCGTGTACCTGGTCGTGCGCACGCACCTGCTGTTCGAGCTCTCGGGGGTGGCGCTCTCCGTCGTGCTCGTCGTGGGCCTGGCCACGGCCCTGTACGCGGCGCTGTCGGCGATCGGCCAGGACGACGCGAAGCGCGTGCTCGCGTACTCCACGATCAGCCAGCTGGGGTACATGTTCGTCGCCGCCGGGATGCGGGCATACGCGGTGGCGATCTTCATGCTCGTCGCGCACGCCGCGTACAAGGCCCTGCTGTTCCTCGCGGCGGGCTCGGTCATGCACGGGACCGAGCAAGAGACCGACCTGCGGCGGCTCGGCGGCCTGTGGCGGCGGATGCCCTGGACGGCGGCGACGATGGGCGCCGGGGCGCTCTCGCTCGCCGGGGTGCTCGGGCTCGCGGGCTTCTTCGCCAAGGACGAGATCCTCGCCGTCGCAAGCGGCACGGGGCGCGGCGCCGTGTGGGTGCTCGGGACGCTCGGCGCGTTCTGCTCCGCCCTGTACGTCGGGCGGCTCGTCTCGCTCGCGTTGCTCGGGCGGCCGCGGAGCGACCGGGCCCTGCACGCGCACGAGTCGCCGCCGGTGATGCTCCTGCCGCTCGCAGCCCTGGCGCTCGGGGCCCTCGGGCTCGGTGTGCTCATGACCGATCCCCGCACCGGCGCGCTGCCCTCGTTCCTCGCGTCCGTGCTTGGAGAGGTGCCCCATGGGGAGGCCGGGCCGGGCGAGGGGCCGCTCGTCGCGCTCTCGCAGGTGACCGCCCTCGGCGGGCTCGGGCTCGCGTGGTACCTGTACGCCTCGGGGCGGGTCGACTGGCTCAGGCTGCGGACGCGCCTCGCGAGCGTGCAGGAGCTGCTCGCCCGCGGCATGTACGTGGACGACCTGTACGCGGCGGCCGTGGACCGTCCGGTGCGGACGGCCGCAGCCGCGCTCGCCTGGGTCGTGGACGCGCGCTGGGTGGACGGGCTCGTGAACGGCGTCGGCCGGCTCACGCAGACCCTGGCGGGGGTGGGACGGCGGGTGCAGACGGGGTTCGTGCGGACCTACGCGCTCGCGTTCCTGCTCGGGGCGGCCGCGCTCCTCCTCTACGCGGGGGTGCGGCGGTGACGCGCTGGCTCACGCTCACGACGTTCCTGCCCCTCGTCGGGGTGGTCGCGCTGCTCGGCTGGCCTCGGCCGCCGGACCGATCGGCGCGGTGGATCGCGCTCGCGGTCTCGATCGCCACCTTCATCGTCTCCCTCGGCATGCTCGGGCGCTTCGACCCGGCCGTCGCGGGGCTCCAGATGGTGGAGGAGGCGTGGTGGGTCCGCTCGATCGGCCTGCGGTACCTGCTCGGCGTCGACGGGGTGAGCCTGTGGATGGTCGTGCTCACGACCTTCCTCGTGCCGATCGCCGTGCTCGCCTCCTGGCACGTGGAGGACCGCCCGCGGCTGTTCATGGCCTCGCTGCTCGCGCTCGAGACCGGCATGGTCGGGTCGTTCCTCGCGCTCGATCTGCTCCTGTTCTTCCTGTTCTTCGAGGCGATCCTGTTCCCGATGTACCTGCTCATCGGCGTGTGGGGGAGCGAGCGGCGGATCTACGCCACCGTGAAGTTCTTCCTGTTCACGATGTTCGGCTCGGCGTTCCTGCTGGTCGCGATCCTCGTGCTCTACGCGCGCACGGGCGCGCTGCCCGGGGGGCCCACCTTCGACGTCCGGGCCCTCGCCGGCCTGGAGCTGCCGGTCGCGACGGCCCGGTGGCTGTTCCTCGCCTTCCTCGTGGCCTTCGCGGTGAAGGTGCCGCTCTTCCCGCTGCACACGTGGCTGCCGGACGCGCACACCGAGGCCCCGACCGCCGGATCCGTGATCCTCGCGGCGATCCTGCTGAAGGTCGGCGCCTACGGGCTCATCCGGTTCAACCTCGGGCTGTTCCCCGAGGCCTCGCGGCACTTCGCCGGCCTGGTGATCGCGCTCGCCCTGGTCGGCATCGTCTACGGCGCGATCGTCGCGCTCATGCAGACCGACCTGAAGCGGCTGGTGGCGTACTCGTCGGTCTCGCACCTCGGGTTCGTCGTGCTCGGCACGTTCGCCTTCACCCACCAGTCGCTCACGGGCGGCGTCCTCCAGATGGTGAACCACGGCCTGTCGACCGGCGCCCTGTTCCTCCTCGTCGGGATGCTGTACGAGCGGACGCACACGCGCGACCTCGCCCGGATGGGCGGGCTGTGGAGCGTCACGCCGTGGCTCGTCGCGGCGTTCCTGTTCGTCGCGCTCTCCTCCCTCGGTCTGCCGGGGCTCAACAACTTCGTCGGCGAGCTCCTGGTGCTCCTCGGGACCGTGGGGCGCAGCCCCTGGGTCGGCGCGGTCGCGGCGAGCGGCGTGGTGCTCGCGGCGATCTACCTCCTGTGGGCGTTCCAGCGGATGGCGACCGGGCCGACGCCGGCCGAGCACCGCGGGCATCCCGACCTGTCGCTGCGGGAGGTCCTGGTCCTCGTGCCGGTCATGGCCGCGATCCTCGCGATCGGCGTGTACCCGAAGGTCGTGCTCGACCGGATCGAGCCGACCACCGCCCGGGTGGTCTCGGAGGTCGGCGCGAGCCCGGTCGCCGCGCCGAGCCCCGTCCCGCTCGCGCAGGAGGCGCCGTGACCCCGAGGATCGAGCTCGCGCCCATCGCGCCCGAGCTGTTGCTCGTCGGGGCCGGGATCGTGGTGCTGCTGGTCGGGGCGTCCGCGCGCCGGGCCGACCCGGCGGCGCTGCTCGCGATCTCCCTGGCGGGGGTCGCCGGGGCGGCCGCGGCCTCGGTGATGCTCTGGGGGTGGGACGGCGGGCTCACCGCGCTCGCCGGCGCGGTCGCCGTGGACCGGTTCGCCGTCGTCGTCCGGCTGCTCCTCCTCGGGGTCGCGGCGCTCGCGCTCCCGCTCGGGCACCACTCGCTCGCGCGGGACGGGGAGCTCCGGCCGGAGTTCTTCGCCCTCGTGCTGTTCGCGACCTCGGGCATGACGCTCATCGTGGCCTCGGCGGACCTCGTCACGACCTTCGTCGCGCTCGAGATCCTCTCGCTCTCGCTGTACGTGCTCACCGGCTCCTCGCGCCGGCTCGCCTCCCTCGAGGGCGCGATGAAGTACTTCCTGCTCGGGGCCTTCTCGAGCGCCTTCTTCTTCTACGGGGTCGCCATGGCCTACGGCGCGACGGGCTCGACCTCGCTCGCGGGGCTCGCGAACGCCCTGGCCGGGCGGAGCGAGGCGCCGGCGCTCGCGCTCGTCGCGATGGCGCTGCTCGCGGTGGGGTTCGGCTTCAAGGTGTCGGCGGCGCCGTTCCACATGTGGACCCCCGATGCCTACCAGGGCGCCCCGACGGCGGTCACGGCCTTCATGTCGGCCGGGACGAAGATCGCCGCCTTCGCCGCGTTCCTGCGGGTCTTCGACGTCGGGCTGCAGCCCCTCGGGTGGGATTGGACGCCGGTGATCTGGGCGCTCGGCGCGGTCTCGGTCGTCGTCGGGAGCATCCTCGCGATCGCACAGACGGACATCAAGCGGATGCTCGCGTACTCGAGCGTGGCCCACGCGGGGTTCGTGCTGACCGGGATGAGCGCCCCGGGCGCGCCCGGCATCGACGCGGCGCTGTTCTACCTGCTCGCGTACGCCCTCATGATCGTGGGGGCGTTCGGCGTCGTGCTCGTGGTCTCCCACGGCGAGCGCGGCACCTCGCTCGAGGACTACGCGGGCCTGTACCGGCGGAGCCCGTTCCTCGCGGGCCTGCTCGGCCTGTTCCTCCTCTCCCTCGCCGGGGTCCCGCCGACGGCGGGGTTCATCGCGAAGGTGGGCGTGTTCCGGGCCGCGGTGCAGGCCGGGCACTGGGAGCTCGCGCTCGTCGGCGTGCTCGCGAGCGTGGCCGCGGCCTTCTTCTACCTGCGGGTCATGGTGCACATGTACATGCGGGAGCCGGCGGGGGACCGCGAGCCCGACCCGGCGCTCGCGCCGAGGCTCGTGCTCGTGCTCCCGGCCGCCGGGACGCTCCTGCTCGGCGTGCTGCCGGGCCTCGTGACGGACGTCCTGGGCAAGGCGGCGGTGATCAGATGGTGAGAGGCTACGGGTCATGGGTCGACGGCTGATCCCCGGGCTGGAGCTTCCCGACGCGGCGCTCGAGGCCGACATCCGTGCGCGCCTGGAGGAGGTCGAGGAGGCGCTCCGCAAGGCGGTGGTGGCCGACTCTGACCTCCTCGCCCAGACCGCGCCGTACCTGCTGGAGGCCGGGGGCAAGCGGTTCCGGCCGATGCTCGTGCTCCTCGCCGGGCACTTCGGGGACCCGACCGACCCCCGGCTGATCCCGGGGGCCGTCGCGATCGAGCTCGTGCACGCGGCCACGCTCTACCACGACGACGTGATCGACGAGGCCGACTCGCGGCACGGCGTGCCCTCGGTGAACACGCGCTGGAGCAACACCGTGGCGATCCTCACCGGCGACTACCTGTTCGCGCGGGCCTCGGAGATCAGCTCGGACCTGGGCGCGGAGGTCATCGCGCTCCTCGCCCGGACGATCGCGACGCTCTGCGACGGCCAGATCCGGGAGGTCGAGGCCTCGGGCAACGTCGGGCACACCGTCGAGGCGTACCTGGAGATCATCCGGCGCAAGACCGGGGCGCTCATCGCGACCTCCTGCCGGATGGGGGGCATGCTCTCCGACGCCCCGGCGGAGCACGTCGCGCTCCTCGAGGCCTACGGAGGGGCGCTCGGGACGGCCTTCCAGCTCTCCGACGACATCATGGACATCACCTCGAGCGCCGAGGAGCTCGGCAAGGAGCCGGGCGTGGACATGCGCGAGGGCGTGTACACGCTCCCGGTGCTGCTCGCGCTGCGGGACGGCCCCCGCGGGGCGCAGCTCGCGGCGCTCCTGTCGGACGGACCGCCGACCGACGAACGGCTCGCGCGGGCGCTCGAGATCGTGCGGGACCCGCGGACCCTGGCGGAGGCCGGGGCGGTCGTGCGGGCGGAGGTGGACCGCGCGCGGGCCCTCGCCGAGCGGCTGCCGCCCGGGCCGGCCACCTCGACCCTGGTCCAGCTGGCCGAGTTCCTCGCCGTCCGGTGCGGGGCAGGACGGGCGTGAGGATGTTGCTAGAATCCCGGCGCTCGGGAAACCGTTCACAAGCGTGGAGACCTACTACCAGTCCTACGGGGTCGTCCTCGCGGTCCTGATCGCCGGCGTGGGGCTCGTGGCGGTCGCGTTCGGGGCCGCGGCGCTCCTCGCACCCCGCCGTCCGCTCCCCGAGAAGCTCCTCACGTACGAGTGCGGCATCGACCCGGTGGGGGAGGGGTGGTCCCAGACCCAGATCCGCTACTACATCTTCGGGTTCCTGTTCGTGATCTTCGACGTCGAGTCGGTGTTCCTGTTCCCCTGGGCCCGGGTCTTCGAGGGGCTCGGGATGACGGCGGTGGTCGAGATGGCCATCTTCATCGGGGTGCTCGCCCTCGGTCTCGTCTACGCGTGGCGGAAGGGGGTGCTCCGGTGGGTCTGATCACCGAGCAGCTGGGGCTCGGGGACATCCAGCCGATCAAGTTCGTCCTGAACTGGGGGCGGCGGTACTCGCTGTGGGTCTTCAACTTCGGGCTGGCCTGCTGCGCGATCGAGTTCATCGCGGCCTCGACGTCCCGGCACGACTTCATCCGCTTCGGCGTGATCCCCTTCGCGCACGGGCCTCGGCAGGCGGACCTCATGGTGGTCTCGGGGACGCTCACGGACAAGATGGCGCCGGCCGTGAAGCGGCTGTACGACCAGATGCCCGACCCGAAGTACGTGATCTCCTTCGGGTCCTGCGCGAACTGCGGCGGCCCGTACTGGGACTCCTACGCCGTCACGAAGGGGGTCGACCAGATCATCCCGGTCGACGTGTACGTGCCGGGCTGCCCGCCCCGGCCCGAGGGCCTGCTGCACGGCATCGTGAAGCTCCAGGAGAAGATCGCTCAGGAGAGCGTGAGGGAGAAGTTCCGTGGCAAGCTCACCGCGCCCGCTGCCCGCTCCTGAGGTGGAGGCCCGGCTGCGGGCGCAGTTCGGCGACGACGTCCTCGCCTTCGAGGAGCAGCACGGCCATGCGGTGGCGACGGTCTCGGCCGAGCGCTACCGCGAGATCGTGACGTTCCTGCGGGACGAGCCGGAGCTCGCCTGCGACTACTGCGACTTCACCACGGGCGTCGACCTCGGGCCCGAAGGCGGGTTCGAGGTCGTCACGCACCTGTTCTCGACCTCGCGCCACCACAACGTCCGGGTCAAGGTCCGCCTGCCGCACGAGGAGCCCGTCTGCCCGACGATCTCGGACATCTTCCCCGGCGCCAACTGGCACGAGCGGGAGACGGCCGAGATGTTCGGCATCACCTTCGAGGGTCACCCGCAGCCGGTGAACCTGCTGCTGTCCGAGCCGTTCGAGGGGCACCCGCTGCGGAAGGACTTCCCGCTGATGACGCGCGAGGCCAAGCCCTGGCCGGGCGCCGTCGAGGGCGAGGAGGAGGAAGAGGAGTGATCGCCCAGGCCGGCGTGAGCATCCTCGAGCGGTGGATCGCCAACTACTGGCTCGTCATCGTGGCCAAGGCCGCGGTGGTGCTCGTCTTCTTCCTCGTCGCACCGCTGCTGGTCGGCTACATGGAGCACAAGGTGCTCGCCCACATGCAGGCGCGGCTCGGACCGATGTACGCGGGGCGGTTCCACGGCTGGGCGCAGCTCGTGGCGGACGGCGTCAAGTTCGTGCAGAAGGAGGACGTGATCCCGGCCGCGGCCGATCCCTGGGTCTTCTCGCTCGCGCCGGGCGTGGTCATGATCCCGTACATCGTCCTGTTCGTCGTCGTGCCCTTCTCGGATCAGATCTTCGCGCTGAACCTGGACATCGGGATCTTCTTCGTGATGGCGATGTCTTCGGTCTCGGTGATCGGGGTCCTCATGGCGGGGTGGTCCTCGGCGAACAAGTTCTCGCTCATGGGCGCGCTGCGCTCGGCCGGACAGCTCATGGCCTACGAGCTCCCGCTCGTGCTCGCGGCCGCGAGCGTCGTGATGCAGGCGGGGACGCTCTCGATGATCGGGATCACCGAGGCACAGGATCGGTACTGGTTCGTGCTCAGCCAGCCGATCGGGTTCCTGATCTTCCTCACGGCGGCGGTGGCGGAGCTCTCCCGGCCGCCCTTCGACATGCCGATCGCCGACTCGGAGATCATCTTCGGGCACATCACCGAGTACACGGGCCTGAAGTTCGCGTTCATGCTGCTCGCCGAGTACGGGGGGATCGTGGCGTTCTCCGCGATCGCCTCCGTGCTGTACCTCGGGGGCTACCAGGCTCCGCCGCTGCTGCAGGCGATCCCCGCGCCGATCTGGATGGCGGCGAAGGTCGGCGCGCTGTCGTTCTTCATCATCTGGCTGCGGGCGACCTACCCGCGCCTGCGCGAGGACCAGCTCCAGCGCTTCTCCTGGCTGCTGCTCATCCCGCTCGCGCTCGCGCAGGTCCTCGTCGTCGGCATCGTGAAGGTCGCGGTCTAGGGGGCGGGATGGCGAGCGAGGAACGGGACATCGTCGAGACCGAGCGGCCGGGACCCCCGACGGGGCTCGGGCTCGTGAAGGGCCTCGGCGTCACGATGAAGCACCTGCTGCGGCGCTCGGTCACCCAGCAGTACCCGGAGGTCAAGCCGGACCTGCCGCCGCGCTCGCGCGGGGTCATCGCGCTGAAGCAGGAGAACTGCACGGTCTGCTACAAGTGCTCACGCGAGTGCCCCGACTGGTGCATCTACATCGAGGCGCACAAGGAGGCGCATCCGCCGGCCTCGGGCGGCAAGGCTCGGTCGGTGAAGGTCCTCGACCGCTTCGCGATCGATTTCGCCCTCTGCATGTACTGCGGCATCTGCGTCGAGGTCTGCCCGTTCGACGCGCTGTTCTGGAGCCCGGAGTTCGAGTACGCCGTCCACGACATCCGCGAGCTCACCCACGAGAAGGAGCGGCTGGAGGAGTGGACGTACACGGTCCTGCCGCCGCCGATGCTCGAGGAGGGCGCCGAGCTCCCCGCGGAGGAGGCGGCGCCCGCGATCGCGCCGCCGGCGGTGGCCGCCCCGGCTCCGACCCCGGCTCCGGCCCCCGCGCCGGCGGCCGCCCCGCCCCCGGCT
>CAZXJB010000080.1:0-12136 GCA_964640965.1 uncultured Actinomycetes bacterium
CAGCTCGAGCAGCGCCACGACGGCCTCCCGGGGGACGGGCGGCGCCGGCGGGGCCGCTGACCCCGCGAGCACCCCGAGCCACCTCGCCACCCAGCGGGCGCGGGCCTCGGCCGCCGCGGCCTCCCGACGCGCGCTCATCGACTGGAGCGCGAGCAGGTAGGCCGTGATCACGACGAGCCCCGCTCCCGCCGTCGACACGGCCCCGAGCAGCACCCACGGGAGGCCCGGCGTCGGCCCGGCCTCGCCGACGTGGCCGACGACCACCCAGGTGAGCCAGACCAGCGGGATGGCCTCGACCGTGATGACGACGGCCACGAGCGCCGCGAAGGCGAGATCGCCGAACCGCCGCCACACGGCGCTACCCCTTGATCCAGCGGCGCACGCGCGCGAGGAGCTCCTGCGGGCTGAAGGGCTTCGTCACGTAGTCGTCCGCCCCCAGGCGCAGGCCGCGCACCACGACCTCCTCCTGCCGCATCCCGGAGAGGACCACCACGGGGGTACCCTCGCCGACCTCCTCCCGGATCGAGCGCAGGAGCTCGAGCCCGCTGCCGTCGGGAAGGTTGAGATCGAGGATGACCAGGTCGTACCGACCCTCGGCGAGCGCACCGCGCCCCTCCGAGACCCCGCGCGCGAGGCGGACCTCGTGGCCGGCCGTCTCGAGGATGTGCTCGAGCACGAGCCCCACGGTCCGGTCGTCCTCGATGGCCAGGATCGATCCCATGCTTCCCTCGTCGCCGCGGTTCCCACCGGCATCATCGGCAGGCGCCTCCGCCCGGTTGACCGAGCCCGCCGAGGCCGCCGGGGGCGAACCGGCCGGGCCCGGGGGAGGCTCAGGACCGCCCGACGGGCACGGGCTCGGGGCTCGTGAGGGTCGAGAGCGCGAGGACGAGGGCGACGATCAGCAGGACGATGAGGACGAGCGCCGCGAGGCGCCGTGGATCCGCGACGTGCACGCCCATGGCCACTGTCAGTCTCCTCCCACGCGGGCCGAGCCGCAACCGAGGATGGATCGTGTCGTCCTTCTTCGACACGGCTTACGAAGGCCGTCCGCCGTGGGACCTCGAGTGCTCAGCCGGGCACCGCCGTCAACAGCACGGCTTCCGATACGGCGACCCGATAGGGTAGGCGGTTGCCGCGAGCACCCCTGATCTCGAAGCTGAAGACGAATCCGAGGTGGTGAGACCGGGTCGGGTTCCTTCGTCGACCTCAGCGCGGCGCACCCACTTGCGCAACGTCTCGTGGGAGGCGCCGAACCTGCCGGCGATCGAGCAGATCGCCGCCCACTGCGAGGGGTGCTCCTCCTGGTGCTCGAACACCATCCGGACGGCCCGCTCGCGTAGCTCCTTCGGATACCTTCCCCTGCTCATGGCCCCGTCCTCCACTCAAGAGTTGGAGCCTCCAAGGAACCCGGGGCGGTTCACGACCGAAACAAGCCGGCTCTTGTGACCCATCCCGTGGGTCGCAGCGAGCCCTGACGTGAGCAACGCCGCCGCTCACCTACGCTTCTGGGCCGTCCAGAGGTCCATGAGCGAGGTGAGGAGGAGGCGTGCTCGGTACCACGGAATGACGTCGGGTGCTCGGTGTCGACCGGGCCACGGTGATCGAATGGGTGGACGTCGCCGAGAAGGCGAACGCCATCGTCGCCCACGTCCGGCCCCGGCGGGAGTCCCGCCGCCGTTGCGGCCGCTGCGGAGTGGTGGCCGCGCTGTACGACCGCGGCGACGGCAGGCGCCGGTGGAGATGCCTCGACCTCGGCAGGGTGAAAACCGAGACCGAGAGCGCGCAAACGAAAGTGGACAGGAGCGTTCTTAGCCGAGCTGCAGGCCACGATGCATGCGAAAGGGCTCACGTCGCCGTACGCGAGAAAGCCGGGGGCGCCGGTCTCGGTCTCCAAGCTCGCCGAGCTCCTCGCCAACCCGTTCTACACGGGCGTCGTGCGGTGGGGCGGGGTCCGCCACGCCGGCCAGCACAAGGCGCTCGTGCCGCAGAGCTTGTTCGACCGGGTCCAGGAGACGCTGCGAGCTCGCGACGTCGCCGGGGTGCGGCAGCCCCGCCACGAGCACTACCTGAAGGGGTTGCTGCGCTGCGGGGGGTGCGGACGGCGCTTGTCGCTGACGCTCGCCAAGGGTACGTACCTGTACTTCTACTGCCTGGGGCAGCGGGGCACGGACCGGGTGCCGCCAGCCGTGCATCCTGGCTGGCGACGCCGAAGCGCTCGTCGAGGATCCGTACCGGCGGATCCGGTTGCCGCCCCCGTGGGTCGACCGGCTCACCGAGGAGCTGGAGGCCGAGATCGTCGAGCGGCAAGCTGAAGCCTCCGAGCGACGCGTGGTGCTGACAAGGACGCTTGCCAGGCTTGCCGAGGAGCGAGGCAAGCTCCTGCAAGCCTTCTACGCAAACGCGATTCCGCTCGAGCTCCTGGAGACCGAGCAGGACCGCATTGGTGTGGCGGAGCAGGCCGCGAAGGCGGAGCTCAACGTCGCGGAGGGCGATCTTGAGGGGTGGGAAGACGTCCTCCACAGGGCGATCCGGCTCGCCGGAAACTGCCACGCGGCGTACCTGGAGGCTCGACCGTCCGTTCGCCGTCGCTTCAACGGCGCCGTGCTCGAGGCGGTCTACATCAAGGACCGACAAATCGGGCGGGCGGAGTTCTCGGAGGTCTTCGCGCCTCTCTTCTCACGCCCGAGTTCGAATAGGAGGCCGAACGTGGAGGTGGGGGGAGTCGAACCCCCGTCCCCGGGCGACCGTCCAGGGCTTCTCCGGGCGCAGCCGGCGGTGCGATCTCGCCTCGGGGCTCCCACCGGCGGAGCACCCCTCGGCCAGCCCGGGTGCGATGTCCGGAGCCGGCCCCCGGGCGGAGCCGTCTCCGTGAGCCTGCTCGCGACGCCCGGCCCGCGGTCGCAGGCGCCCCGCGGCGGACGGCTGCCTAGGTCTTAGGCAGCGAGCGCGAACTCGTCGTTGGCGCTTGTTTCGGTGCCACCTGTTTCACGACGCATGTGGCGACGTCGGCCCGCTTCCCCTGCGCGGTGCCCGCCCAGGTCGAAACCGGTACACCCCCGTATGCGGTTGTCGATCGAAGTATACGGCCCGCCGGCGACCCGGCCGCCTCAGCGGCGGCGGCCGAGCTCCCGCTCGATCTCGCGTCGGTGCTCGCGCTCGGCGATCGCCTGGCGCTTCTCGAACTTCCGGCGGCCCCGGCCGAGCCCGAGCTCGACCTTGGCGAGCCCATGCGTGAAGTAGACCCGCAGCGGCACGAGCGTGAGCCCCTGCTCCGCGGTCTTGCCGACGAGCCGCTCGATCTCGCCGCGGTGCAGCAGCAGCTTCCGGGGCCGCACCGGGTCCAAGCGCGTCTTGTCCATCGCCTGCTCGTAGGGGGGGATGTGGAACCCCTCGAGCCAGACCTCGCCGCCCTGGACCCGGGCGAACGCCTCCCGGAGCGACCCGTGTCCGCCGCGGAGCGACTTCACCTCGGCCCCGGTGAGGGCGATCCCGGCCTCGTAGCGCTCGAGGATCTCGTAGTCGTGGAGGGCCCGGCGGTTGGAGACCACCGTCCGCTGTCCCGCGCGATCGCCCTTCGGGCTCACTAGACCTCGAGGAAGCGCCGCATCCCGACGAGGCTCGCGACGAGCGCGACCAGCGTCCCGGCCAGGAGCAGCCAGGGGATGATCGCGATGACGTCGCCGTTCGTCACCCAAGGCATCCAGCTGATCGTGCCGTACAGCGGGTTGATGAAGGCGACCTTGAGCCCGAACAGGACGAGGATCGCGGCCACGGCGCCGACGAGGCTCTCGATGAGGCCCTCGATGAGGAACGGGAGGCGGATGCGCCAGTTCGTCGCGCCGACGAGCTTCATGATCCCGATCTCCTTTCGGCGTGCGAACAGACCCATGCGCACCGTGTTCGCGATGAGCACCGCCGCGGACAGCAGCATCACGAGCGAGACCAGCAGCACGCCGACCCGGAACACCCGCGTGACGGCGAACAGCCGGTCGAGCAACCCGCTCTGGTCGACGATCCGCTCGATCCCCGGCTGGCCCTTCAGCACGGCCGCGACCTGCCGGTACTGCTCGGGGTCGTCGAGCTTGACCCGGAGCGAGGCCGGGAGCGCAGCGCAGTCCACCGTGTTCACGAGGGCCTTCTGGTTGGCGAACAGGCGCTTGAAGCGGGCGCAGGCCTCGTCCTTGGTCTCGTACTCGACGTTCGCCACCACGGGGAGCTCCGTGAGGCGGGCGGTGAGCGTCTGGACCGTGTCCGGGTTCACGGGGTCCGTCAGGTACACGGCCACCTCCACGTTCCCCGTCGTCGCGTCGATCATGAGGTTCACCTGGCGGCTGATGAGCAGCGCGAGCCCGAAGAGCAGCAGCGCGATGAACGTGGTCGAGATCGCCGCGAACGCGACGAGGCCGTTCCGCCGCAGCCCCGAGGTCGTCTCCCGCAGCAGCGACTCGAGCCTGGTCACTAGCTGTACACCCCGCGCGCCTGGTCCCGGACCACCCGACCGGCATCGAGCTCGATCACGCGGCGCCGCATCGCGTCGACGATCGCCTGGTCGTGGGTGGCCATGACGACCGTGGTGCCGATGCGGTTGACCTTGTCGAGGAGCCGCATGATGTCCACCGAGGTGCTGGGGTCGAGGTTGCCGGTCGGCTCGTCGGCGAGGAGCACGAGCGGGCGGTTCACGCACGCGCGCGCGATCGACACGCGCTGCTGCTCGCCACCCGAGAGCTCGTCCGGGTAGTTGTTGAGCTTGTCGGCGAGCCCGACGTACTCGAGGATCTCGGGCACGCGCTGGTCGATGACGTGCTTGGGCTTGCCGATCACCTCGAGCGCGAAGGCCACGTTCTCGAACACGGTCTTGTCGGGCAGGAGCTTGAAGTCCTGGAACACCGTCCCGATGTTCCGGCGCAGGTGCGGCACCTTCCAGCGCGAGAGCTTCGCGAGGTGCTTGCCGGCCACGTAGATGTCCCCCTTCGACGCCTCCTCCTCCTTGAGGAGCAGGCGGATGAAGGTGGACTTGCCCGAGCCGGACGCGCCGACGATGAAGACGAACTCGCCCTTGTCGATGTCGACGGTCACGTCCTCGAGCGCGGTCGTGCCGTTCCGGTAGACCTTCGTGACGTGCTGAAGACTGATCATCTGGGGGGTCCTCGGGGAAGTCGGGCTCGGTGAGTCTAGCAGAGCCCCCGGCCCCGGGGAACGAACCCGCTACCCTTGGCCTCGATGATCGCCGAACCCCGCGAGCTCGAGCGCGAGTCCCCCGCCGCACCACGGACCGAGCCGCGCTGGCGCCGGCTCCTCGCCCCCATCGCGGGTCCCGGGCTCATCCTCGGCTCGGTCCTCCTCGCGCTCCGCGGGTTCGTCTTCGCCAACCTCCTGACCAACCAGCACCCCGACATCCTCTCGTTCTGGCTCCCGCGCTCCTGCCTGATGGGCCGAGCGCTGCGGGCGGGGCACGTGCCGCTGTGGAACCCCTACGAGATGGCCGGGACCCCCTTCGCCGCGGACGCGCAGAGCGGCTGGCTCTCGGCCCCCACCATGCTGCTCTCGTGGGCGTTCGGGTGCGGCGGCGGTCTGCGCGCGATGATCGTGGCCAACCCGATCCTCGCGGGGCTCGGCCTCTGGTGGTTCCTGCGGCGGGAGGGGCTCGGACGCCTCGCGGCGACGGCCGGCGGGCTGTCGCTCGCCATGGCGATGGCCGCCTCGCAGATCGCGATCTCGATGCCCTTCGCGGGCACGCTCGCCTGGACGCCCTACGTCCTCGTCGGGGCCTCGGGCTACCTCGGGGCCGAGCGGCTCGGCGCTCGCCTCGGCTGGCTCGCGCTCGCCGCCCTCGCCTGGGGCCAGGTCGCGGCGGCCCACCTCTCCCACGGGCTCGTGATGGCCACGGCCCTCGCGCTCGCCTACGTCGGCGCGCGCCTGGCGGCCGACGTGCGGGCGGGGACCCGGACCCTGCGCTCGGCGCTCGCGCTCGGGGCGGGCTTCGTCGCGTTCCTGCCCCTGGCGAACCTCGCGATCCTCGTGCCGCGCTTCGCGCTGATCTCGCGCTCGAGCCTGCGGGCCGGGTACGGGGCGCTCGAGGGCACCCTCGCGCGGATCGCCGGCGTGCAGGATCGACCGATCCCGACCACGGGGGTCTGGAGCGGCTGGCCGTTCGCCCTCGCGAGCACGCCCGGCGCGTACCTCGGCGCCGCCGTGCTGCTCCTTTCGCCGATGGCCTTCCGGGACCGGGCCCGGCGGCCCCTCGCCCTGGCGGTCGGAGGGATCGCGCTCGGCGGGTACCTCGCCACGCTGACGCTCCTCGTCGGCTGGGCGCCGCTCCGCGAGCTCGTCCTGCGGCTGCCCTTCGGCGACGTCTACCTCCACAACCCCGGCCGGCTCCGGTACCTGGCGTTCCTCACCGTCCCCGTGCTCGGGGCGATGGGGGTCCAGTCGCTGATCGAGCGCCCGACCCGGGAGGCCTGGCGGTGGGTCGGCGCGGCCGCGGCGGGGTGGCTCGCGCTGCCCCTCGCGCTCGGCGCCCACCCCCAGCGGTACGTCGTCGTCGCGATCGGGACGCTCGCGCTCGCGTGGGCCGTACGGAGGGTGCTGCACCGCAGGCGTCTCGCGGGGGTCGCCCTCGTCGGGCTGCTCGCGGCCGAGCTCACGGCCGGCGCGCTGTGGTCCTCGGCGTGCGGCGGCGGCACGGTGTTCCTCGGCCTCGAGGGCGAGCGCCACCCGGCGCTCCTGCACGGGCCGGTCCGCTGGCCGACCGTGCCGCTCGAGCGGTACCTCGAGCCCGGACCCATCGCCCGCGAGATCGCCCGGCTGGACCGCGGCCGCTACCTCGCGTGGGTCCCGCCCGCCGCGTACTTCAACAAGGGGTACCTCTTCACCCAGCGGCCCGAGCACTGGCCGGCCCTGCTCCTCGGCCGCGCGATCGTCTTCCGCCTCCACGACGTCCTCGGGTACTCGCCGATCCAGCTGCCCCGGTACTGGTCCTACGTCCGCGCGACCAACCGCCTGCCGGTCTTCTACAACGCCGCCGTGATCCAGGAGCCCGACCCGCAGGACGTGCGGCTCCTCGGCGTGCGGTTCCTCATCGCGCCCGAGGGCGTCGCGCCGCCGCTGCCGGGCCGGGAGCTCGTGACCGAGGAGGGCTACACGCTCTACGAGCTCGACGGGTGGCAGCCGCGCGTCTCGGTCGTGCCCGCCTGGCGCGAGGTCGGAAGCGGCGTGCCGGCCCTCCAGCGGGTGCTCCAGCCGGGCTTCGATCCGGCCGCCGAGGCCGTGGTGGAGGGCTCGGCCGGGATCGCGCCGGCCGCCCCGACGGGCGCGGACGCGCGCTCGGCCTGGTACCGCGAGCGGTGGCCGGAGGACGTGCGCGTCTCGGTCCGGACCGACGCGCCGGCCATCGTCGTGGTCCGCAACGCCTGGGACACGGGCTGGCGTGCGACGGTCGACGGGCGTCCGGCGCCGGTGCTGCGGACCGACTACCTCCTGCAGGGCGTCCCCGTGCCCGCCGGTCGGCACGAGATCCGGCTCGTCTACCGCGAGCCGACGATCGGGCTCGGGCTCGCCCTGTCGGGCGCGGCCTGGGGCGCGCTCGGAGCCCTGGCGGCGGCTACCTGGTGGCGGGCGAGGCGGCGGCGCTCGCGCGGCGCCGCAGCTCCGCCTCGATGAGCGCGTCGAGGTCGCCGTCGAGCACCCGCTCGACGTCCCCGATCTCCACGCCCGTGCGGTGGTCCTTCACCAGCCGGTACGGGGCGAGCACGTAGGAGCGGATCTGCGACCCGAACTCGATGCCCTTGCGCTCCCCCCGGAGGTCCTCGAGCCGCCGCTGCTGCTCCTGCCGCATCCGGTCGGCGAGGCGGGCCTTCAGGATCCGCATCGCGACGGCGCGGTTCTGCAGCTGCGAGCGCTCGTTCTGGCAGGCGACGACGATGCCGGTCGGCAGGTGGGTGATCCGCACCGCCGAGTCGGTGGTGTTCACGCTCTGCCCGCCGGGGCCGCTGGAGCGGTACACGTCGATCCGCAGGTCCTCCTCCGGGATCGCGAGGTCCTCCTCCTGCGCCTCCTCGAGCAGCGGGATCACGTCGAGCGAGGCGAAGGACGTGTGCCGGCGCTTGGCCGCGTCGAACGGCGAGATCCGGACGAGCCGGTGGACGCCCCGCTCGGCCGAGAGCAGGCCGTAGGCGTTCTCGCCGTGCACGATGAAGGTGGCGCTCTTGATGCCGGCCTCCTCGCCGTAGAGGACGTCGTCCACCTCCACCTCGAAGCCGGTCCGCTCGGCCCACCGCAGGTACATCCGCAGGAGCATCTCCGCCCAGTCCTGGGACTCTGTGCCGCCGGCGCCGGCGTGGAGCGTCGCGACCGCGTCGTTGCGGTCGAACTCCCCCGCGAGGAGCGTGGCGAGCTCGAGCCGGGACAGGTCGCCCTCGAGCGCGGCGGCGCTCCGGGCGAGCTCCGCCTCGAGCTCGGGATCGGCCTCGAGCTCGAGCAGCTCGTCGATGGCCCGCGCGTCCTCGAGCCGCCGCTCGAGCGCCTCGACGCGCTCCACCTCGGCCCGCAGGCGCGCGAGCTCCGTCGTCAGGCGCTGCGCGCGGGCGGGGTCCTCCCAGAGGGTGGGGTCGGCGACCTGCCGCTCGAGCTCGGCGATGCGGGCCCGCTTGCCGGCGAGGTCAAAGGAACTCCTTCGCGGCCGCCAGGCGCCGGGCGAGGTCCAGCAGGTGCTCGGTGTGGTCGCTCATCCGTCGCTCCCTACGCCACCGCCCCGTGGCACTTCTTGTACTTCTTGCCGCTGCCGCAGGGACAGGGGGCGTTGCGCGGCACCTTGTCGCTGCGCGCCTGCCCGGCCGAGCCCGAGGCGGCCGTCGGCTCGCCGTGGGTCGCCGCGATCCGCTGCGGCCGCGGGCGGGCGGGCTCGTCCTGGCGCACGAGCTCCACGCGGAAGATGTAGCGGACGAAGTCCTCCTTGATCGAGCTCGTGAGCTCCTCGAACATCTGGTAGGCCTCGCGCTGGTACTCGGTCAGGGGATCCCGCTGCGCGTAGGCGCGCAGGTGGATGCCCTCCTGGAGGTAGTCCATCTCGTACAGGTGCTCGCGCCAGCGCGTGTCGATGATGTTCAGCAGGACCATCCGCTCGAGCTCGCGCATCACCTGCGAGCCCAGCGCGGCCTCCTTCTCCTCGTACAGGTCGAGCGCCTCGTCGACGGCCCGCTCCTCGAGCTCGTCGGTGGAGGCGATCGCCGCGAGCTCCTCCGCCGTCAGGCGCGTCGGGTAGATCTCGCGCAGACCCGCGAGGACGGCGTCCACGTCCCACTCCTCGGCGAAGACCTCCGGCGGGGCCACGCGGCGCACCGTGGCGCGGACGACCTCCTCGACCATGTCGAGGGCCTCGTCCTTGAAGTCCTCCCCCTGCAGGATCTTCTGGCGCTCGCCGTAGATGACCTGCCGTTGGGTGTTCATCACATCGTCGTACTTCAGGATGTTCTTGCGGCGCTCGAAGTTGAGCTCCTCGATCTGCCGCTGGGCGCTCTCGACGGCGCGCGTGACCATCTTCGCCGTGATCGGCTCGTCGTCCGGCCACTTCAGCCGCTCCATGATCGAGGCGACCCGGTCGCTCGCGAACATCCGCATGAGGTCGTCCTCGAGCGAGAGGTAGAACCGCGACTCCCCCGGGTCCCCCTGCCGGCCCGACCGTCCGCGGAGCTGGTTGTCGATGCGGCGGGACTCGTGCCGCTCGGTGCCGAGCACGTAGAGGCCCCCGAGCGCGACCACCTCCTCGTGCTCGGCGTCGGTCTGCTGCTTGAACTTCCGGTAGATCGGCTCGTACTCGGCCTCGTAGGCCGCGCGCTCCTCCGGGTCCATCTCGAACAGCAGGTAGCGGTCGTTTTCCCAGCCCCGGGCCGCCATCTCCTGCCGTGCGAGGTACTCGGGGTTGCCGCCGAGCAGGATGTCGACGCCGCGGCCGGCCATGTTCGTGGCGACCGTCACGGCGCCCTTGCGCCCGGCCTGGGCGACGATCATGGCCTCCTTCTCGTGGTTCTTCGCGTTCAGGACCTGGTGGGGGATCCCCCGGCGCGAGAGCATCGCCGAGAGCTTCTCCGACTTCTCGATCGAGATCGTGCCGACGAGGACCGGCTGACCGCGGGCGTGCCGCTCGGCGATGTCCTCCACCACCGCCCGCCACTTCGCGTCCTCGGTCTTGTAGATGAGGTCCTGCTGGTCGACGCGGATCATCGGGCGGTTCGTCGGGACCTCGACGACGCCGAGCTTGTAGACCTGCTCGAACTCGGCGAGCTGGGTCTTCGCCGTGCCCGTCATGCCGGCGAGCTTCTCGTACATCTTGAAGTAGTTCTGGATCGTGATCGTCGCGAGGGTCTGGTTCTCCTCCTTGATCCGGACGCCCTCCTTGGCCTCGATCGCCTGGTGCAGGCCCTCGGAGTAGCGCCGGCCCTCCAGGATCCGGCCGGTGAACTCGTCGACGATCTTGACCTCGCCGCTCGTCACGATGTAGTCGACGTCGCGCTTGTAGAGCTCCTTGGCCCGCAGCGCGTTCTGCAGGTGGTGCACGAGCGGCGTGTGCACGTGCTCGTACAGGTTGTCGATGCCGAGGGCCTCCTCGACCTTCGCGACGCCCGACTCCGTGATCGCGATGGTCTTCTTCGCCTCGTCGACCTCGTAGTCGACGTCGCGCTTCAGCCGCGGCGCGAGGCGGGCGAACGTCTGGTACCACTTGGCGGAGTCCGCCACCATCCCGCTGATGATGAGCGGCGTCCGTGCCTCGTCGATGAGGATCGAGTCGACCTCGTCCACGATCGCGTAGGAGTGACCCCGCTGCACCATGTCCTCGGCCCGCATGGCCATGTTGTCGCGCAGGTAGTCGAACCCGAACTCGTTGTTGGTCCCGTAGGTGATGTCGGCGGCGTACGCGGGGCGGCGCTGCTCGGGCGTCATCTGGGCCTGGATCAGGCCCACGGTGGCGCCGAGCGCCCGGTAGATCGGGCCCATCCACTCCGAGTCGCGCTTGGCCAGGTAGTCGTTGACGGTGACGATGTGCACCCCCCGGCCGAGCAGCGAGTTCAGGTAGGCGGGCATCGTCGCGGTGAGGGTCTTGCCCTCACCGGTCTTCATCTCGGCGATCTGCCCCTGGTGCAGGGCGATCGCACCGAGCACCTGCACGTCGAAGTGGCGCTGCCCGATCGTGCGCCGCGCGGCCTCACGCACGCACGCGAAGGCCTCCGGGAGCAGGTCGTCGAGGGTCTCGCCGTCGGCCAGGCGCCGGCGGAACTCCTCGGTCTTGCCCCGCAGCTCGCCGTCGGAGAGGCGCTGGATCTCGGGCTCGAGGGCGTTCACGAGCCCGACGATCTGCTCGAGGCGTCGCAGCTTGCGACCCTCGCCGATCTGACCGAGCTTCTCGATGACCACGCCGCTTCCTCTCGGGGGTTGCCTCCAGGGGGACGGCTCCATGGTACCCGAGCCCTGCGACGGACCCCGGGAGGGGTTCGACCCCGCCCGGCGGGCGGTTCTCCTTCAGGCCTCCGGGACCGGGACCGGGACCGGGACGGGCACGCGCCTCGCCGAGCGCAGGATCAGGAGCACGAGCGCGGCCGTCGCGAGCCCGAGGACCCGGTACCCGCCGGACTCGAACACGAACCCGCCGAGGAGCGCCGCCGCGGCCGAGCTGAGGCTGACCACGAGATCGTTCAGCCCGAGCGCGCCGGCCCGCTCCGCCGGCGCCGTCGCGTCGCTGATCACGGCCGTCGCCGCGAGGAAGGTCCCGCACCACCCGAGCCCGATCGCGAACAGCCCGGCGGCGACGACGAGCGCCCCGGCCTCGGTCGCGGCGAGGAGCGCGCCGGTGAGCGAGCACAGCGCGCCCCCCACCAGCCCCGCCCGGCGCCCGAACCGATCCAGCGCGGCGCCCACGAGGGGCGAGAGCGCGAACATGCCGGCGATGTGGACGCCGATCACGCTCGAGATCGCGGCGCCGCTCACCCCGCGGTGATGGAGGGCCACGGGGGTGGCGCCCATCACCGCGATCATCGCCATCTGGCCCACCGCGGCCGCGAGGATCGCCGCCCGCACCGCCGGGGCGCGCAGCAGCTCCGCCCGCGGGCGGGGCGGCTCCGCGTCCGCGCACCCGCCCACCGCGAGG
>CAZXJB010000081.1:0-11915 GCA_964640965.1 uncultured Actinomycetes bacterium
CAGACGAGAGCGCCGGGGCGCGCGCGTCCGCCGCGCCATCGGCTGGGGGCTCGGCGCGCTCGCGGTCGTGCTGGCCGGGACGCTCGTCGTGCGTGGAGGCTCCGGCGGCGTGACGTTCTCCGGGGACCTCCGGGTGGGCGGCGTCCTGCGCTCCCTGGAGCTGCCGGCCCTGGAGGGCGGGGGGTCCGTCAGCTACTCGGCGTACGCGGACCGGCCGCTCGTGATCAACTTCTTCGCCTCCTGGTGTCCGAGCTGCGTGGCCGAGATGCCGGACTTCGAGCGCGTCCATCAGCGCCTTGGCGACCGGGTGGCGTTCCTCGGCGTCTCGCAGAGCGACGCGCCGGGGGCGAGCATCGACCTCGCGCACGAGACGGGCATCACCTACGACACCGCGCTCGATGAGCGGGGGGCCTTCTTCGGCGCGCTCGGCAGCACCGGGATGCCGACGACCGTGTTCGTCCGCCCCGGTGGCGAGATCGCGGACATCTGGGTGGGTGCCCTGAACGCAGAGACGCTCGAGGCCCTGATCGCCGAGCACTTCGGCGTGGCGGTGTAGGCCCATGCGCGTGCGAGCGGCGTCCGTCCCTCGCGCGGGCGTCGCGCTCGTGGGCCTCGTCGCCCTCGCCCTCGTCGGCGCGTGGGTCGGGGCGTGGCTCCGGCCGAGCGACCCGGCTCGGTCGACCGCGGACCCGGAGCGCCCCGCGGCGCCCATCGGTCCGGGGGGCATCGCGGCGCCCGGCGCTCGCTACGCGGAGGACGTGCGGTACGTCCTGGCCCCCGAGCAGATCCCCGCCATCGACGATCCGCCCTTCGCTGGGGCCGGAGCCACCGTGCTCCCGGATGCCGAGCCCGTCCTCTCGGTGGAGCTCGGCGGTCACGTGCGGGCCTACCCCATCCGCTACCTGCTGTTCCACGAGATCGTGAACGACCGCGTCGGCGGGGTGCCGATCGCCGTGACGTACTGCCCGCTGTGCAACACCGGGGTGGTCTTCGAGCGCCCGACGATCGGGGGCGAGGTCCTGTCCTTCGGGGTCTCCGGGCTGCTGCTCCACTCGAACCTGGTCATGGTGGATCGGCAGACCGGCTCCCTGTGGTCGCAGGTCCTGGGGGAGGCGATCGGGGGCGAGCTCGAGGGCACCAGGCTCGGGATCGTGCCGGCCCCGCTCGTGTCCTGGGGCAACTGGGCCGCCGCCCACCCCCGAGGGCTGGTGCTGCAGGCGCCGTCCTTCGCGCCGCTCGGTCCGAAGACGGGGTCGAGACCCCCGTACGGCATCAACCCGTACCAGGGCTACGATCGCGGGGAGCCACCGCCGTTCTTCCGCGGGTCCATCGATCGTCGGCTACCCGGGCTCGCGCGGGTGCTCGGGCTCCGGGCCGGCGGGGAGGCGCTCGCGGTCCCCTTCGCGGTGCTCGAGCGCCGAGCCGTCGGGGGATGGAGCGTCCTCGGGGCCCACGTCGGGGCCGACCCGGTCGTCGTCTTCTGGCACGCGGGGACGGTCTCCGCCGTGGATGCGCCGCTCCTCGCGGACTCCCGGGACGTCGGCGCCGCCGCGGCCTTCGTTCCGCTCGTCGAGGGGGAACGGCTGCGGTTCGTCGCGACGCGCGAGGGCATCGTCGACCGCGGGACCGGCAGCGCGTGGGACCTCCTCGGTCGCGCGATCTCGGGCCCGCTCGAGGGCGTGCAGCTCCAGCGGGTCGCCGCCGTCGACTCGTTCTGGTTCGACTGGGCGGCCTTCTACCCCGAGACGCGGCTCGCGCCGGGGCGCACGTCTCGCCCGAGCGAGATCTCGGCCGAGTCGGCCACGCGGCGGTAGCCGATGCGCTCGTAGACGGCGTTCGAGGTCGGGTTCGCGAGGTCGGCGTACAGGAAGCAGGCGCGGTGCCCCTCGGCGAGGAGCCGGGCGCTGAGCTCGGCGACGAGGGCGGTCGCGTAGCCGTGTCGGCGGTGCTCGGGCGGCGTGTACACCGGACCGATCCGGATCCCGCTCGGGGTGGGGCCCGAGCAGCCGGCGAGGCTCACAGGGTCGCCGTCCGACCACAGCCACAGCCATCCCCGATCCAGGCGCGCGTCCACGGTGCGCTCGCGGAAGCCGGGGTCCTCGAGCGCGGAGACCCGGGTCTCGTGTCCGAAGTCGCGGAGCCAGCGGAGCAGGAGCCCGCGGTCGTGCGGGCCCGCCGGGCGCGCGGCGCCGGGCGGGCGGGGGACCTCGCGCACCTCGGTGAGCGCGTAGACGCCGTGGCGCACCATCACCCGGGCCGCGGCGCCGGTGCGCTCGCTGAAGCGCTCGGCCGCGCGGCGGACGTGAGGCTCGTTGCCGACCAGGCCGGGCAGGTCCGGCTCGTCGCCGGCGAGGGCGTCCGCGAGCGCGAGGAGCGCTCGCTCCGTGCGCGGCTCGGCGAGGATCGCACCGAAGGGCGGGGTCCGGCTCGCGGCCGCCGTCGGCGCGCCGTGCTCGAGCGCGACCCACGCCCGGAAGGTCGGGTACAGCTCGGGGCTCTCGGCCGCGGTGCCGGCGACCCCGAGGATCAGGTTGTGGCGCGCCTCAGCCTCAGGATCGGGGGCGAAAAGCGGACGAGCGAGCCCGAGGAACCTGCGGGGCTCGTGTAGGCGGCGGATCTCCACCCGCGCATCCTAGCGACGGGTCGGTAGCATGACCCGGATGTACCCGCTCGACCCGAGCCCCGAGCAGATGCGCGCGATGGGCGAGGCGGCCCTCGAGGCGGTCGTCTCGTTCATCTCCGGCCTGGAGGCCGCGCCGGCGGCGGGGAAGGGCGGCGGGTTCGAGCTCGCGCGCAGCCTGCGGGCCGCGCCGCCGGAGGTCGGCGGGCCGTTCGAGCCCGTGCTCGCCGAGGTGCTCGAGGCCGCGGCCCACGCCTACGAGACGTGCGGGCCCGGGTACCTCGCCTACATCCCCGGCGGCGGGCTCTTCTCCGCGGCCCTCGGGGACTTCCTCGCGCTCGCGGTGAACCGGTACGTCGGGCTCGCGGCGCCGAGCCCCGCGGTGGTCCAGATCGAGGAGAACGTCGCCCGCTGGCTGTGCTCGCTCTTCGGCTGGGACGGACGCTCGCAGGGGCTGCTCACGAGCGGCGGCTCGATGGCGAACTTCTCGGCGGCGGTCGCCGCCCGCCACGCCAAGCTCGGGGAGGAGCTCGCGCGCGGCACGTATTACGTGAGCGATCAGGCCCACGCCTCGGTGACGAAGGCCGCGACGCTCGCCGGGTTCTCGCGGAGGAACCTGCGGGTGGTCCCGACCGACGAGGAGCTGCGGGTGGACGCGGATGCGCTGCGCCGGATGGTCCGCGAGGACCTCGCGGCGGGCCTTCGCCCGTTCCTCGTCGTGGCGAGCGCCGGCACCACGAACACAGGCGCGGTGGACCCGCTCGAGGCGGTGGCCGAGGTCGCCGCCGAGCACGACCTGTGGATGCACGTCGACGGCGCGTACGGGGGCTTCTTCATCCTCACCGAGCGCGGGCGCGAGCGGTTCCGCGGGATCGAGCGCGCCGACAGCGTGACGCTCGATCCGCACAAGGGGATGTTCCTGCCCTACGGGACCGGGGCGCTCGTGGTGCGCGACGGGGAGGAGCTCCGGCGGGCGCACTACGAGGGCGCCGCGTACCTCCAGGACCTGGCCGAGGCCGGGGAGCTGCCGAACTACTCGGAGTACTCGGCCGAGCTCTCGCGCGAGTGGCGCGGCCTGCGGGTGTGGCTGCCGCTCCGCCTCCACGGCGTGGCGGCCTTCCGCGAGGCCCTCGACGAGAAGCTCGACCTCGCCGAGATCCTCTACGAGGGGCTGAAGGCGATCCCCGAGATCGAGGTGCCGTGGGCCCCGCAGCTCACGGTGGTGCCGTTCCGCCTGCGGGACGGCGACGAGGAGGCCAACCGCCGCCTCCTGGAGCGCGTCAACGCGAGCGGGCGGGTCTTCTGCTCGAGCACGATGATCGGGGGGCGCTACGTCCTCCGCGCGTGCATCGTGAGCCATCGCACCCACCGGGACCGGATCCAGGAGTGCATCGAGATCGTGGGTCGCGCCGCCGCCGAGCTGCGGTGAGCGCGGTGCGCCCACGCTCGCCACGGCGCTCTCCACGGCGGGAGGGGTAGATGCCGGAGCTCCCCGAGCTGCAGGCGCTCGCCGAGCGGCTCGACGCCGCGCTCGCGGGCGCCCGCCTCGAGGGCGTCGAGCTGCTGCAGTTCTCGGCCTTGAAGGCGGCCCGGCCGCGGCCCGCCGAGCTCGTCGGACGGACGCTGGAGCGCGTGGGTCGGCGGGGGAAGTACCTCGTGCTCGAGCTCGGCGGGCCGCGCCTGCTCCTGCACCTCTCCCAGGGCGGCCGGGTGGATCTCGAGGATCCGCCGAGGACGACGCGCCCGCGCGGCGCCGTCGTGCGCCTGCGCTTCGCGGAGCGTCCGTCGGTGCTCGTGAAGGAGCTCGGCCGCGAGCGGAGGGCCGGGGTCTGGGCGCTCGCACCCGGCGAGGACGGGCCGCTCGCGGCGCTCGGTCCCGAGCCGGACTCGGAGGCGTTCGCCCGGTCCGTGCTCGAGGGCATGGATCGTCGGCGGGTCCACACCATCCTGCGGGACCAGCGCACCGTGGCCGGGATCGGGCGGGGCTTCGCCGACGACATCCTGCACCGTGCCCGGCTCTCGCCGACGGCCACGCTGGCTCGCCTGGTGCCCGAGGAGCGGGCGAGGCTGCTCGCGGCGGTGCGCTCCGTCCTCGCCGAGGCCCTCGAGGCCGAGCGGCGCAGGAGCGGGGGCCTGCCCGCGGAGCTCGGCGAGCGCTTCCGCGTCCACGGGAGGTGGGGACGCCCGTGCCCGGAGTGTGGCGGCGACCTTCGACGCATCTCCTACGAGGCGTACGAGGTGACCTACTGTCCCGCCTGCCAGACGGGCGGCAAGGTCTTCGCCGACCGTCGTCTGTCCCGGCTGCTCCGCTGACCTGGCTGGCACGGGATGCAGCTCGGGCGGTTCCGTCGCGTCGCCGGCGGGTGGTAGCGTCGCGCGTGGAGCCCCTCGAGGACGATCCTCCCCCGGGAAGGACGCGACCAGGATGGACGTGGCGGCGACGGCGATCAACGCGGCGGTCGTGACGACCGTCGGGCTGACCCTCGGCTGGCTCGGGAAGGGACGCTTCGAGGCCATCGAGCGGAGGCTCGCGGGCATCGACCGAAGGTTCGAGGCCATGGACCGCCGCTTCGAGTCCCTCGAGGAGCACCTGGAGGCTCGCTTCCAAGCGATCGACCGCCGCTTCGAGTCGATCGACCGAAGGTTCGAGGCCGTGGACCGCCGCTTCGAGTCCCTCGACCGCCGGTTCGACGCCCTGGAGGAGCGCTCCGAGCGCCGGATGGACGCGTTGCAGTCCTCGGTGGATGGGTTGCGTTCGGACCTCACCCAGGTCGCCCTCGCCCTCGGGATCCGAGGGCGAGCGTCCAACGGGTGATCCCGGCGGCGTCGACCCGGTCCGTCAGCCGGCCCGACGTCTCGACCCCCGGCCGCGCCTCCGCACGTACCCGAGCGCGTCGTCGCGGGTCGCGCGACCCCGACGGACCAGCGTCTCGAGCTTCTCGCGGGCCTCCTCGACGGGCCATCCGAAGGTGCGCGCGAGGTCCGTGGGCTTCGCCGCGATCATCGTGCCCAGGAAGCGCTCGGCGGCGCGTAGGCGCGAGCGGCGGCCCGGCGAGGGGATCCGGAAGGCGCGTGCGGTGAGCTCGAGCACGGGGACCGGCCAGGTCCCGCCCTCGTCGGCGGTCCCGAAGTGGGTGATGATCAGGGCCCGGCCGAGCTCGGCGATCGCGCGCTGGAACTCCTCGCTCGCCCGCTTCCCCTCGACGTCGAGCGCCTCGCGCAGGGCGGCGGTGGACTGGGGTCCGCTGCGGAGCAGGATCCTCGCGATGCGGTACGCGCGTGGGGAGAGCTGGGCCTCCTCGAAGTCGTCGGGGCGGCCGCGGCGCCCGTAGAGGTCGCCGAGCAGGGAGGGGGCGAGCAGGGACGGTCGGCCCCGCAGGAACCTCCCGTACCAGGCGAGGCCGCGCTCGGGCAGCTCGTCCTTCCAGCCCCAGACGCGGTCCGCGTCGGGTCCCCAGTCCCCGGCGGGTGAGAACAGCGGCCGGTCGCTCGCGACGTCGTAGAGGCTGGGGAGCACGATCCCCCGGTTCGGGAACAGGAGGGCGAACCCGACGTCCTCGATGAAGGCGGCCGCGCGATCGATCCGCGTCACCTTGGCCCGTCCGGCCCACCAGCGCTCGGCCCTCGTCCGTTCGAGGTCCACGCAGGGAGCGTAGCCGCTCCGTCGACGGTCCTGCGGCGGATATCTCGATTAGTGATCTGGTTACTTGCAATGGCCAGTCGCGCGGTCGACCATTAGCAGCGGGCATGGAAAGCTCCGACTCGCTCGCGCTCGAGCTCGCGAACACCCGGCTCCGGGGTGCCCGCGGTGAGGAGCGCGACCTCCTCGTCGCGCCGGGGGACCTCGAGCGCTGGCTCCGAGCCCACGAGCACGAGCTGGGACCGATCGACCCCGAGGTGGCGCTGCGCCTGCCGGAGTTCCGAGCGCTCCGCGAGGCGATCGAGGCGCTCCTCGCCGCGGCCGCCGACGGGCGGAGGCTCCCAGGTCCGGCGCTCGAGCGCGTGAACGGGTACGCGGCGGACGTCCCCGTCGTCCCGCGTCTGGAGGACGGCGAGGACGGTCCGCGCGCGGTGGAGCAGCCCGTCCGGACCTCGCCCGCGACCCGGGCGCTGGCGGCGGTCGCGCGCTCGGCGATCCGCCTGTTGGCGGGGGGGACCGCGATCGGGCGGTGCCGTCGGTGCGGCCGGTTCTTCCCCGCCGGCCGCACCGGCCGCATCTGGTGCTCGCCGGCGTGCGGGAACCGCGCGCGCGTGGCACGCCACCAGGCCCGTCGCCGCGCCGCGCGGTCCGTAGGATGAGGGGCCGTGACCGCGATCCTCGGCGGCCTGGGAGCCGCCACGATGTGGGCGGCGTCGACGCTCTCGACCAGCCGCTCGAGCAAGATCGTGACGCCGGCGACGGTGCTCGCGTGCGTGATGACGATCGGGGCCGTCCTCGCGGCGCCGGCGGCGCTCGCCGGCGGCGTGCCGGCGGCCATGCGCGGCACGGATCTCGCCTGGCTCGTCGTCTCGGGCCTCGCCAACCTCCTCGGCCTGCTCCTGGCCTACAGCGCGCTGCGCGTCGGCAAGGTCGGCGTGGTGGCACCCATCACCTCGGCCCAGGGGGCGGCCGCGGCGATCATCGCGATCCTGGCCGGCGAGCGGATCGCCCCCGGGTCGGCGCCGATGCTCGCGCTCATCGCGCTCGGGGTGGCGCTCGCGAGCCTGTCGGGCGCGGGCTCGGGCGCCGACCCGGGGGCCGCGACGGGGCACGACCGCCGTGGGCCGCTCTTCGCCGGCGGCGCCGCGGCCCTGTTCGGGCTCGGGCTGTACGCGTCGGGGCGTCTCGCGAACGACCTGCCGCTCGCCTGGATCCTGTTCGTGCCGCGGCTGATCGGCGCGGTCGCGTTCGCGCTACCCATGGCCCTCCTCGGCCGCGTGCGGCTGCGCCGGACCGCCGTCCCGTACATCGCGCTCTCGGGGGTGTGCGAGCTGCTCGGTCTCGCCTCCTTCACCCTCGGCTCACGCGGGGGGATCGCCGTGGCGGCGATCCTCGCCTCGCAGTTCGCCGCGCTCGCGGCGGTCCTCGCGTACGTGCTCTTCGGTGAGCGGCTGCGTCGGGTCCAGGTGGCCGGCGTCGCCGCGATCCTCGTCGGGGTGGCCGTCCTCACCGGCCTGCAGGCGTGATGGAGCACCCCGAGCCCGAGCTCGTCTTCCATGGCACGCCCGCCGCCGTGCCCGCGCTGGAGGCGCTCGGCGAGGCGGTGTGGGGCGAGGCCCTCCGGTGGCTGACCGAGGAGGCCCTCCGGCGTCCGATGCGGCGGGTCCCGTACCTCGAGCTGCGCCGCCGCTACTTCGGTCCGAGCGGGGAGCCGTCCCCGGCGCCGGGCGAGCCCTCGACCTCGGCGGCCGTCCTCGCCGAGTTCCGCGAGCGCATCGCCCCCTACCTGTTCAACGCCCAGCACCCCGGCTCGTTCTCGTACTTCACGCCGCCCCCGCTGCCGATGTCGATCGCGGGCGAGGTGCTCGCGCAGTGGACCCAGCAGGGCATCGACGTGTGGGCGGCGGGGCCGATCGGGGCGCTCGTCGAGGAGGAGGTGACGACCTGGCTGCGCGAGCTCGTCGGGTTCGGGGCGGGCTCGTGGGGGGTGCTGACCTCCGGCGGCGTCATGGCCAACCTCATGGCCCTCACCGTGGCGCGGGACGTGCACCTGCCGCGTCTGCTCGGGCTCCACGGGCCTCCGCGTGGGGCCGCGCTCGAGCGGGCGCGGGTGTACGCGAGCGACCAGGCGCACTTCTCGATCGCCCGCGCCCTCGACATCCTCGGCTTCCCGCCGGAGACGCTCCGGATCGTGCCCTCCGACGAGCGCTTCCGGCTCCGCGCGGCGCCCGTGGCGGAGGCGATCGCCGAGGACCGCGAGAGCGGGCACCTGCCGTTCGCGATCGCCGCCGTCGCGGGCTCGACGAACACCGGCTCGGTCGATCTCGTCGGCGAGCTCGCCGACCTCGCCGAGCGCGAGGGGCTGTGGCTCCACGTGGACGCGGCCTACGGCGGGGCGGTGCGCCTGTCCGAGCGCGAGGCGCATCGCGCGCCCGCGCTCGAGCGCGCCGACAGCGTCACGATCGACCCGCACAAGTGGTTCTTCCAGGCCTACGACATCGGGGCTCTCGTCGTGCGCCGCCGCGAGGACCTCCAGCAGACCTTCCACCGCATGCCCGAGTACTACCGGCACCCGCGGCCCGAGGACGCGCCGCTCAACTGGTTCGAGTACTCGATGGAGGGCACGCGGCGCTTCCGGGCGCTGAAGCTGTGGACGAGCTGGAAGCACCTCGGCACGCGGGGGCTCGCCGACCTCGTCGAGCGCAACCTCGCGCTCACCGCGTACCTCGTGCGGCGCTGCGGCGAGCTCCCCGGCTTCGAGCTCCTGCCGCCCGAGCCCGAGCTCTCGGTGGTGTGCTTGCGCCACGTGCCGGCCGACCTCGACCCCGAGCACCTCGACGACTACCAGGACCGCCTCCAGATCGCCCTCGAGGCGAGCGAGCGGGCGTGGGTCTCGACGACGAGGCTCCGCGGCCACACGTACCTGCGAGCGGGGATCGTGAACTACCTGTCGACCGAGGCCGACGTCGACCGGATGCTCGCGACGCTGCTCGAGCTCTCCCCCCGCGTGGTGGCGGAGCTCAGGGCCGCCTACTCGACGTAGCCCTCGACCGTCTCGGGGTCGCGGGGCTCCGCCTCCTCGGGGTCCAGCCCGGCCGCGCGGCGAGCGCGCCGCTGCCGCAGGAGGTCGTAGAGCTGGTCGAGCCCGATCTCGATCTCGCGCAGGCGGGCGCGCTCGGCCGTCCCCGCCTCCCCCCGCGCCTCCTTCTCGAAGAGCTCGTGCTCCTCGCGAGCGAGCGCCTCGATGCGCTCGATGACCTCGCGGTCCTCCATCGGGCCCATCACACCAAGCCTACTTCGCTCGGCTGACTCACGGACTCGACCTCCGGCCTCGGGGGCGCCCCGCCGGGGACGAACCGGTTGGCGACGACCGCCGCCGCGAGGAGCACCGAGGCTCCGAGCACGAGCGAGAGGCGGAAGCCCGACAGGAACGCCAGCCGATAGGCGCGGACGATCGTCGCGATCCGCTCGGGGGCCATGCCCTCGAGCGCGCGCAGGTCCAGCCGGCCGGTCCGCGCCGAGGCCTCCACGGCCCGCGCGACCCCCACCGGCAGCCCGAGCTCCGCGAGGGCCGGCGCGAGGGCGCTCGCCAGGCGGTGCGTGAGGAGCGTGCCGAGCAGCGCGATGCCGAAGACCCCGCCGACCTCCCGCGAGGTGTTGGTCATCGCCGAGCCGAGCCCCGCCCGCTCGTGCCCCACGGCGTTCATCACGGCGGCCGTCATCGGGCTCATCGTGGCGCCCATGCCGTGCCCCATGAGCATGAACACCGGGAGCATCACCAGGTACGAGGTGTCGAGGTCGAGCCGCGAGAGGACGAAGAGGCCGGCGCCGGCGAGCAGGAGCCCGTAGGTCATCGGCATCCGCGACCCGTGGCGCGAGGCGAACCGCCCGGCGTTCGGCGCCGTGAGGATGATCATCACGGTCATCGGCAGGAACCGGAGCCCGGCCTCGAACGCCGAGTAGCCGCGGATCAGCTGCAGGTACAGCGAGAGGAAGAAGAACGAGGCGAACATCCCGAGCGAGACCGAGAACGCGACGAGGTTGCCGGCCGAGAACGCGGGGATCCGGAACAGGCGCAGCGGGATCATCGGGCTCGGTGCGCGCAGCTCCCACCCGAGGAACGCGGCGAGCAGCGCGGCGGCGAGCGCGAACGCGCCGACGATGAGGGGGTCGCCCCAGCCGCGGACGTTCGCCTCGATCAGGGCGTAGGTGAGGCCGAGCAGCGCCGAGGACCCGAGGACGAGCCCGGGGACGTCGAGCCGGCGGGCGACCTCCGAGCGGGACTCGCGGACGGTGCGGGAGGCCGTCAGGAGCGCGAGGGCGCCGATCGGCACGTTGAGGAAGAAGACCGACTGCCACCCGAGGTGGTCGACCATGAGCCCGCCGATCGTCGGTCCGAGCGCGAGCGCGAGCCCCGAGACGCCGGCCCACAGGCCGATCGCCTTCGCGCGCTCGTGCGGGGGGAACGTGACGGTGATGATCGCGAGCGTCCCCGGCATGAGCAGCGCCGCCGCGGCGCCCTGCAGCCCGCGGGCGGCGACGAGCTCGGCCGTGGTCCGCGAGAGCCCGCACAGGAGCGAGGAGACCGTGAAGAGGACGAGGCCCGTGAGGAACATCCGCCGCCTGCCGTACCGGTCGCCCGTCGTGCCGCCGGTGAGCAGGAGCGAGGCGAAGGCGAGCACGTAGCCGTCCACGATCCACTGCAGGTCGCTCACGCTCGCGCCGAGGTCCCGGCTGATGCTCGGCAGCGCGACGTTCACCACGGTGTTGTCGAGCATGGCCATCGCGAGCGCGAAGCACATCGTGAGGAGCACGACGACCTTCTGCCGGGCGTCCTCGCCCTCGAACCCCAGGACGCCGCTCATGTGCGGCGGTAGATCCGGATCGACAGGGGCACGAAGACCGCGAGGATCGCGGCGATCCACAGGCCGGAGCGGAGCGCGAGCCCGCCCATGGTCTCGCCGAGGGCGTGCACGAACCCGTCCCCGAGGGTGAACCCGCGCATGGTGTTGGCCCAGATCGTGACCGGGTTGTTCCGCGCGATCGCCTGGAGCCAGCCGGGCATGCCCTCGATCGGGACGAAGGCCGAGCTCGCGAAGGTGAGCGGGAAGATCCAGACGAAGCTCGCGGCCTGGACGGACTCGAGCTCCTTGATCGCGAGGCCGATCGCGGCGGAGATCCAGGAGAAGGCGAACCCGACGAGCACCGCGATGCCGATCGCGAGGACGGCCGGCACCACGCCCTGCTGGAAGCGGAAGCCCACGAGGTAGCCGACGGCGGTCATGAGCAGCACCACGAAGAGGTTGCGGACCAGGTCGGCCGTCGTCCGCCCGGCGAGGACCGCCGAGCGCGCCGTCGGCAGCGAGCGGAACCGGTCGATGATGCCGCTCGCGAGGTCCTCGGCGAGCCCGATCCCGGTCTGCGTCGCGCCGAAGATCGCGGTCTGCACGAAGATCCCGGGCATGAGGTAGTTCACGTACGTCCTCGCGCCGGGGGGGAGCAGCGTGATCGCGCCGCCGAAGACGTAGCGGAACAGCAGCACGAACATCACGGGCTGCACGGTCGAGAAGACGAGCAGCGTGGGGATCCGGACGTACCGCAGCAGGTTCCGTCGCGTGAGGACGAGCCCGTCGTGGATCGCCCAGCGGACGCGCT
>CAZXJB010000082.1:0-11865 GCA_964640965.1 uncultured Actinomycetes bacterium
CCCGGGCGGTCCCGAGCGCGGCGAGCGCCGTGACGGCCGCCGCGGCGACGGCCCGGAGCAAGCTCACGCCGAGCGCCGCGCCGTCGAGCCCGCCGACGCGTCGGCGCAGGACGAGCAGGGCGACGGTGCTCGAGAAGACGTACGAGCTCGCGTGTCCGATCGCGAGACCCCGCACGCCGAGACCGAACCCGAGCACGAGCGCCAGGTTCACCGCCGCGTTCACCACCAACGAGCCGATGTTGATGAGCGCGGGGGTCCGGGTGTCCTGCATCGCGTAGAACGTGCGGAGCTGGAGCTGGAAGAGCGAGAAGGGGAACAGGCCGATCGAGAACAGCGCGAGCACCTGCGCCACGAGGTCGCCGCTCCCCGGGGTCGTGGCGCCGTGCTCGAACAGCAGCCGCACGATGTCGCGGCCGATCGCGAGGTACCCGAGCGCCGCCGGGATGAGGATGGCGGCGGTCGCGCGGATCCCGCGGCCGAGGAGCTCCCGGAGGCCTGCGAGATCCCGATCGGCGACCCGCGAGGACATCGCCGGGAGCAGCGCCGTCACGATCGAGACCGTGAAGATCGCGTGCGGCAGCTGGAACAGGATGAACGCCACGCCGTAGGCCGCGTAATCGCCCTTGCGCGCGGCGGCGAGCACGAGGACCACCAGGTACCCGGCCTGGTTCGCGGCGACGTACACGACCACCCAGCCCGCCAGGCGCGCGATCCGCGCGACGACCTCGTCGCGCAGCCCCGGTCGCCACGCGAACCGGAACCCCGTGGCGCGGACCGAGGGCCAGAGCGCCACGGTCATCCCGACGACGCCGAGCGTGGTCCCGACCCCGAGGACGAGCCGCTGGGCCGCGGTCGCGAGCTCGCCGGAGCCGGGAGGGGGGCCGGGCATGGCGGCGAAGAGCAGGAACGTGGCGATCACGATGAGGTTGTTGAGGATCGGGGTGAACATCGGCGCCGCGAACCGGCGCTCGGCGTTCAGCAGGGCCTGCCCGACCGCGCCGATCCCGTAGAAGACGACCTGCGGCGCGAACCACCGGAGGAAGAAGGTGGCGAGCTCGCGGGTGGCCGCCTGGTCGGCCCCGGCGCGGAGCGTGAACAGGCCGACGATCCAGGGGGCGGCCACGGCGGCGGCCGCGGCGAGGAGCGAGAGAACGATCGCGGCGAGCGTGAACAGCCGGCGCGCGACCTCCCACGCCTCGGGCCTGCCGCGCGTCTGCATCCGCTCGACGAGCAGGGGGACCAGCACGGAGGAGAGCACGCCGCCGAGGGCGAGCTCGTAGATGATGTTCGGGGTGGTGTTCGCGATGTTGTAGGCGTCGGCGAGGCGCGTCTCGGTGATCCCGATCGCGTACGCCATCGCCGAGACGCGGAGGAACCCCGTGATCCGGGACAGCGTGGTGCCGAGCGCCATGACCGCGGTGTTCCGCGCGAAGGCGGCGGGGGTGTCCTCGGGCCGGACCTCGGCGGTCTCGGGGGACGTGAGCGGGCTCAGCTCGTCCGACGTGGCAGGAACCTCCTCGCCCATACGAGCACGAGCACGACCGCGGCCGCGAGCGTGATGAGGAGCGCGATGCGGTTGTACGCGGTGGAGCGGACGATGACCTCGGTCTCGTCGATCACCCGACCGGCGGGAGCGAGCACCTGGACCGTCACCCGGAAGCGGCCCGTCGTCTTCAGGTCCGCTTGGAAGGTGAGGGTCTGCTCGGCGTCGGGCTCGAGCACGACCTCCCGGCGGAGCGCTCGGACGAGGTACGTGTCCGGCAGGAAGACGGTCACCCGCAGCGGCTGGTCCGCGGCGTTCGCGACGCGGATGGGCAGGGTCGCTCCGGACTGCGACGCGAGCGTCACCACCTGGCCCCGGCCGATGCGCACGGCGCCGAGCACGGCGGCGGCGGGCTCGCCGGCCGCCCGGATGAACGCGGCGCCCGCGAGCGGATCCCCGAGGAACGCGCCGGACTCCGCGAGGAGCAGGAGGTCCTCGAGCCGGTCGGGCTCCTCGCTCGGGTCCACGAGCATCGACCGAGCGACCTCGACCCGCCGTCGCGCCTGCTTCAGGTCGGCCACGTAGGCGGGGGGGAACGTCCGGGGCGTCGGCGCCACGAGCGGTGTCGTCTCGGACGGCGGGAAGGTCGTGAGGAGGTCGTGGACCCCCACCGGCGCGAGCCAGGGGGCGTCGGCGATGCCGGCGACGAAGACCTCCGAGAAGCGGCCGGGCGGCGCGAACGTCTCGGGCCACAGCAGCGCGACGCCGCGCGCGAGACCCGGCTGCTCCTGCCAGATCGCTGCGAGCTCGCCGAGCACCGCGTGGACGGCGAGCACGGGATCCTCCGTCACCGACGCAGACGCGAGGAGCGCCGCGACCGAGGGGTCGGGCAGGAGCGCGGTGAGCTCTCCGTGCGGGCCGATGCGGACGGTCGGAGGCGGGGCGAACCCGAGTGGCTGGGGCGGCTGCTCGGCGGCTCCCGGATCGAGCAGGAGCGCGCCGACGCCGCGCGCCGCGAGATCCTCGAGCGCGCCCTCGTCGATGGCCCCGCCGGGAGGGCGCAGGACCGTGGGGTCCGGCTCGATGGCGAGGAGCGAGCGGACGAGCTCGCGACCGCGGTCGAGCTGGACGTCGAGGTCCCGCGCGAGGCCCCCCGCGAGGAGCGAGGGGACCTCGGCCGCCGCGTACGGCATCGCGGAGACCCGGACGGCGGGCGAGGCGACGAGCTCGCGCAGGGTGCCGAGCACCTCGACCGCCCTTCCGGCGCCCCCCTCGCCGGCGTCGACCTCCCTGGTCGCGCCGCCGACCTCGACCCGGTAGCCGTCCCGCATGCGCGCGAGCTGGAGCAGCAGCGTCGGGGAGATCGCGAGGTGGACGGGCGTCGGGTCGGTTCGCTCGAGGGCCGCGAGGGCTTCGAGGAGGCGGCCGAGCGGGCCCTCCGGGCCGATGGCCTCCTCGAGCGAGGCCGAGGTGAAGACGCCGTCGGGGCGGAACGAGATCGGGTGGTGGAGCGCGATCGTCCAGGCGAGCGCGAGGGGCTGCTCGGGGGGTCGCACGAGGTAGACGACGGGCGTCCGGATCGCCGCCACCGGGACGCCGTCGCTGCGCAGGTCGATCTTCAGCGGGTAGATGCCGGAGGTCGTGGGGTCGATGCCGGGCGCGTCGAGCGGGAAGGAGAGCTCGAAGGTGCGCGTGGTCCCGGGCTCGAGCGCCCCCTCCCGCGCGTAGGTCTCGGCGTCGACCACGACCACGGGCACGGGGTCCTCGAGGAGCGAGCGCTCGTAGGCGGTGCGGGACCGTACGCGCCCGAACAGCGTGAGCCCGATCGTGAGGTCGGTGACGGGTTCGGCGCCCTCGTTCACGGCGTGGAAGCGGACCTGCAGGACCGGTCGCTGCGGCCCGTTCCAGGTGGTCTGCTCGGCGAGGCGCAGGCGCACGGCCGGGGCCTCCGGCTCCGGGCTCGGCGACTGCGCGAGCGCGGGCCAGGCGGTGAGCGCGAGGGAGCAGGCCGCGAACAGGAGGACGAGCCGGCGCATCGGCGCGGCCATCCTACCCCCGGACCGCGAGCAGCTCGGCGAGCTCGGAGACCCCATAGGCCGCGGCGACGACGAGCAGGAACGCGCCGACCGCGAGGCGCAGGGTGCGCTCGCGGACCCCGAGGGCGATGCGGGCGCCGATCCGCGCGCCCGGCACGACGCCGACGGTGAGCACGGCGAAGATCGCCCAGTCGATGTGGCCGAGCCACCAGTGGACGAGCGTGCCCGGCACGACGATCGCCGAGATGACCACGAGCGAGGTGCCGAGCGCGCGTCGCAGGGGCATCCCGACGAGCATCGTGAAGGCCGGGACGAGGACGATGCCGCCCCCGACCCCGAGCAGGCCGGAGACGAAGCCGGCCGCGAGCCCGATGAGCGCGTGCCGGTGCACCGGCGTCCGCCCCCGCTCGTAGGTGACCCGAGGCGGCTTCCCGCGCGCCAGCCCCACGGCGATCCAGGCGATGAGGACGGAGGTGACGATGAGCAGCAGGTGCGCGTTCACGACGTCGGTGAGCAGCGCCCCGAGCGCCGCGCCGACGGCGCCGGGGCCCGAGGCCCACCTCGCGGCCCGGAAGCTCACCTCCCCCGCCCGGGCGTAGGTGAAGGCGCCGACGAGGGTCGTGGGGAAGATCACCGGGAGGGGGGTCGCCACCGCCTGGATCGCGGTGCCGCCGAGCAGGACGTTCACGGCCGGCGTCGTGATGATCCCCCCTCCGACGCCGAACAGGCCGGAGAGGATCCCGGCGGCGAGGCCGACGAGGGCGCCGAGCGCCGCGCGGAGTGGGCTCACGTGAGGCGCTCGGTCGCCCGCTCGAGCACCTCGCGCTCGCCCCGGTAGGCGGCCGCGGCCATCGCGCGCTCGAGCGGGAACCAGCGCACGTCCTCCATCTCCTCGTCGTGGTCAGCGAGGCGGCCGCCCCTCGCGCGCATGAGGAAGAAGTGGACGCGCTTGCGGACGCGGACCCCGTCCCAGACGTACACGTACCGGATGTCGCCGAGGGAGGCCTCGATGGCGGCCACGATCCCCGTCTCCTCCCGGACCTCGCGGATCGCCGCGTCCTCGGGGGTCTCCTCGGGCTCGACCTCGCCCTTCGGCAGTCCCCAGACGAGGTCCCCGTGGCGGGTGCGCCGCGCGGCGAGCAGCACCTGGACCCGACCCCGGCGACGCCGGTACACGACCCCGCCGGCGGAGATCTCCCGCCGGGTCCGCGTCGTGCCCCGTCCTCGCCGCTCGCGCGCCACGTCCCCGCGGATTGTATGCGCGGGGATCGGCCGCTCCGGGCTCAACGTCCGGGGCCGGCAGCCCGAAAACCCTGGGGGAGGGACCTGCCCTCCCACGCCGGGAGACGATCGCCATGAACGTGACGGAGCTGCTGCGGTACGCGGTGGAGATGGGGGCGAGCGACCTCCACCTCAAGGCCGGGAACGTGCCGTTCGTCCGGGTCGACGGGGTGCTGGAGCCGAGCCCGTACCCGGCCCTCTCGCCCGACGACACCGCCTCCTTCGCGCTCGCCCTCATGCCCGAGCACAAGCGGCCGGAGTTCGAGAGGACGAACGAAGCGGACTTCGGCTACACCCTCCCGGGGGTGGGACGGTTCCGGGTGAACGCCTTCCGCCAGCGGGCGATGGTCGGGCTCGCGATCCGGCGCGTGCGCTCGGAGGTCCCCACCGTCGAGGAGCTGCTGCTGCCGCCGGTGATCCGCACGCTCGCGGACTCGCCCCGAGGTCTCGTCCTCGTGACGGGCCCGACGGGCACGGGCAAGACCACGACGATCGCCGCGATGATCGGGCACGTCAACCGGACCCGCAGGGCGCACATCATCACGATCGAGGACCCGATCGAGGTCGTCCACGAGGACGAGCTGTCGATCATCCAGCAGCGCGAGGTCGGCCTCGACACCGAGTCCTACGCGGCCGCGCTGAAGCACGTGGTCCGCCAGGACCCCGACGTCATCTTCGTCGGCGAGATCCGCGACCCCGAGTCGGCCCTCTCCGCGATCCAGGCCGCCGAGACGGGGCACCTCGTGATCTCGACCCTGCACACGATCGACTGCACCGAGACCATCAACCGCATCCTCGACCTGTTCCCGCCGCAGCAGCAGCGGGAGGTCCGCACCTCCTTCGCCGGGGCGCTGCGGGGGATCGTCTCGCAGCGGCTGGTCCCGCGGGCCGACGGGAAGGGGCGCGTGCCGGCCGTCGAGGTGCTCGTCGCGACCGGCCGCGTCTTCGACCGGATCGTGGACCCTGAGGCGACCGAGGAGATCATCGACGTCATCGCCGAGGGCGAGTACTACGGCATGCAGACGTTCGACCAGTGCCTGGTCAGGCTCGTGAAGGATGGGCTCGTCACCGAGGAGGACGCACGCCGCGCGGCCACGAACCCGCACGACTTCAACCTCGCCCTGCACGGGGTGCTCGCCCGGGGGGAGCCCCAGCTCTCCTAAGGGGACTCGCCCGCGGCGCGGCGCGCGGCCCGTTCGAACGGGTGTCGCCGGTAGCCGAAGACCGCGGCCAGCACCAGGTACGCCGGCACGAACAGCGGCCCCCACCACATCGCCTGGCGGACGTGGTGGCGCTCGTGCGCGAGCAGGCGCCCCTGCACCGGCACGGCGGAGACGACGACGAAGCCAAGGGTCATCGCGGCGCGGTCCATGTGCGCGAGGATCCGGAGCAGTCCGCGGGTCCCCGCCCGGTCGAAGGCGAGGACGCCGTTCGCGAGGCGCGGGCGCTGGAACGTGAGCGCGCCGGCGAGGAGCCCGAGGAGCGTGGTCGGCAGGGCCCACAGGAAGCCGAGGACGAACGCGAGGCGCCGCACGAGGGGCACGCTACCGCAGCCGCGGGGGGCTCCCCGGGTATCCTCGACCCGGCATGACGAGCGCCGATGGTCCGCTGCTCGAGGTCCCCGAGATCGCGGTGGAGCTCGGCGAGCGCTTCCGCGCCGCCGGGCACGAGCTCGCGCTCGTGGGCGGGGTGGTCCGGGACCTGCTCCTCGGCCGGGTCCGTCCGGGCGCCGAGCTCGACCTCGCGACCGACGCGCCGCCGCGGGAGACCACCCGGATCCTGCGGGGATGGGCCGATCGCCTGTACCTCATCGGCGTGCGCTTCGGCACGGTGGGCGCGCGCAAGGGCGACGTGCTGTTCGAGATCACCACCTACCGGGAGGAGATCTACCGGTCCGAGGACCGCAAGCCGGTGGTGACCTTCGCCAAGGACCTCGAGACCGACCTCTCCCGCCGCGACTTCACGATCAACGCGATGGCGATCCGGCTGCCGGACCGCGTGTTCGTCGACCCCTTCGGCGGCGTGCGGGCCCTCGCGGTGAAGCGGCTCGACACGCCGCTCGAGCCGGAGGTCGCCTTCTCCGACGACCCGCTGCGGATGCTGCGCGCGGCGCGGTTCGCCGCCCAGCTCGACGTGGATCCCACGCCGCGCGTGCTCGCGGCGATCCGCGAGATGCGCGCGCGGCTGCGCATCGTCTCGGCCGAGCGGATCGCCGACGAGCTCGCGAAGCTCCTCGTGGCGCCGCACCCCGCGAAGGGCCTGCGGATCGTGGTGGAGTCCGGGCTGGCGGAGGAGTTCCTGCCCGAGCTGCCGGCGCTCGCGCTCGAGCAGGATCCCGTCCACCGGCACAAGGACGTGCTGAAGCACACGCTGGCGGTGGTCGAGCGGTGCGAGCCCGACCTGGTGCTCCGCCTCGCGGCGCTCCTGCACGACGTCGGCAAGCCGGCCACGCGCGAGATCACGCCCGAGGGCGTCCAGTTCCACCACCACGAGGTGGTCGGGGCGCGGATGGCCCGCGAGCGCCTGCGGGCGCTGCGGTACCCGAACGAGATCGTCGAGGACGTGACGAAGCTCGTCGAGATGCACCTGCGCTTCCACGGGTACTCCGCCTGGTCCGACAGCGCGGTGCGCCGGTACGTGCGCGACGCCGGGCACCTGCTCGACCGCCTGAACCAGCTCACGCGCGCGGACTGCACGACGCAGAACCCGCGCAAGGCGCGCGAGCTCGCGGCGCTCCAGGACGACCTCGAGGAGCGGATCGCGCGTCTGGCGGAGGAGGAGAACCTGGGGGCGATGCGGCCGCCGCTCGACGGCAACCAGGTGATGGAGCACCTCGGCATCCCGCCCGGACCCGACGTCGGTCGGGCGCTCGAGTACCTGATGCAGGTCCGGCTCGATCGCGGGCCCGTCGGGGAGGAGGAGGCGTACCGACTCCTCGACGCGTGGGCCGCCGAGCACGGCATCGGTGGTGGCGCGAGCCGGCGCGCCGGATCGTGAGCGAGCCGAGCCCCACCGGCCGAGAGGTCACCGGCCTCGGTCCGGCCGAGGTCGCCGAGCGGGTCGCGCGGGGCGAGGTGAACGACGTCCCCCTCACGCCGACCCGGACCGTCGCCGAGATCCTCCGCGCCAACCTGCTCACGCGCTTCAACGCGCTCCTCGGGGGGATGCTGCTCGTGATCCTGGCCGTCGGGCCGATCCAGGACGCGCTCTTCGGCGGCGTGCTGGTCGCGAACGCCCTCATCGGCATCGCCCAGGAGCTGCGGGCCAAGCGGACCCTCGACCGCCTGGCGGTGCTCACCGCTCCCCGGGCGCGGATCGTCCGGGAGGGGACCGTCGCCGATCGTCCCGTCTCCGAGGTCGTCCTGGGTGACGTGCTGGAGCTCCGGCCCGGGGACCAGGTCGTCGTGGACGGGGAGGTGCTCGCGGCCGACGGGCTCGAGGTCGATGAGTCGCTGCTCACCGGCGAGGCCGAGCCCGTCGTGAAGCGGCGGGGCGACGGGGTGCTCTCGGGGTCGTTCGCGGTCGCTGGGAGCGGCCGCTACCGGGCGACCGGCGTCGGCCGGGCGGCCTACGCGGTCCGCCTCACCGAGGAGGCCCGGCGCTTCGGGCTCACCCGCTCGGAGCTGCGGGCGGGGATCGACCGGATCCTGCGCATCGTGACCTGGCTGATCGCCCCGACGGCCGCCCTGCTGCTCGTGAGCCAGCTCCGGTCGCAGGGCTCCGTGCGCGCGGCGCTCCGGGGCTCGGTCGCGGGGACCGTGGCGATGGTCCCCGAGGGGCTCGTCCTGCTCACGAGCGTGGCGTTCGCCGTGGGCGTCGTGCGCCTCGCGCGGCGGCGCGTGCTCGTGCAGGAGCTCCCCGCCGTCGAGGTGCTCGCGCGGGTGGACGTCGTGTGCGTGGACAAGACCGGCACGCTCACCGAGGGGCGCCTCGCGGTGGAGGCCCTCGAGGTCCTCGAGGGGTCCCGGCCGGTCCGCGAGGCCCTCGCCGCGCTCGCGGCCGAGGAGCCGAACCCGAACGCGACCCTGCTCGCGATCCGCGAGGCGTTCCCCGGCCCGCCGGGCGGGTGGCGTCGGACCGACGGCGTCCCGTTCTCGAGCGCGCGGAAGTGGAGCGCCGCGAGCTTCGAGGGGCACGGCACGTGGGTGCTCGGCGCGCCGGACGTGCTGCTCGGGGGTGGTGCGGCGGCGGAGCGGGCGCGGCGGCTCGCCGAGGCCGGCCGGCGGGTGCTCCTGCTCGCCCGGGCCGAAGGACCCCCCGCCCCCGACCGGGCGCCCGGCGGCCTGGAGCCGGTCGCGCTCGTCGTGCTCGGGGACCGGGTGCGGGAGACCGCCGGGCGGACCCTCAGCTACTTCGCCGAGCAGGGCGTGCGCGTGATCGTGATCTCCGGGGATCACCCCGAGACGGTGGGGGCGATCGCCCGCCGGCTCGGCCTGCCGGGCGGGCAGGAGCCGGTGGACGCGGGCTCCCTCCCCGAGGACGCGGAGGCGCTCGGCGAGGTGCTCGAGACCCGCTCGGTGTTCGGGCGCGTGACGCCGCAGCGCAAGCGCGAGATGGTGGCCGCGCTGCGGACCCGCGGCCACGTCGTCGCGATGACCGGGGACGGCGTGAACGACGCGCTCGCGCTGAAGGACGCCGACCTCGGGATCGCGATGGGCTCGGGTGCGGCGGCCACGCGCGCCGTGGCGCAGCTCGTGCTGCTCGACTCGACCTTCGACGCGCTCCCGTCGGTGGTGGCGGAGGGTCGGCGGGTGCTCGGCAACATCGAGCGGACGGCGAACCTGTACGTGACGAAGACGGTGTACGCGATGCTGCTCGCGCTCGGCGTGGGCGTGTTCGGCAGGCCCTTCCCCTTCCTGCCACGGCACCTCACGCTCATCGGGGCGCTCACGATCGGGATCCCCTCCTTCTTCCTCGCGCTGGCGCCGAACGCCGAGCGCGCCCGTCCGGGGTTCCTCGGTCGGGTGCTGCGGTTCACCGTGCCGGCCGGCGCGCTGGCGGCGGTCGCGACGTTCCTCGCGTACGAGCTCGCCGGGGACGAGCCGGGCGTCACGCTCGGCCAGGCGCGCACCGCCGCGACGATGGTGCTCTGCTGGATCGGGTTCCTCATCCTGTCGGCGATCGCGGCGCCCCTTTCCCGCCCACGCCTGCTGCTCGTGTGGGCCATGGCGGGGGCGTTCGTCGCGGCGCTGCTCCTGCCGCAGGCGCGGACGTTCTTCGCGCTCCGCCCGCCGCCGCTCATCGTGTGGCTGGCCGGGTTCGGGATCGCCGCGCTCGTGTGGTCCCTCGCTCGGCTGTTCCTGCCGCCGGAGCGGCCGGTGGGCCCCGGGGCGCGCTCCGGGTAGGCCGCGCTACGCGAGCCCGCCGGTGTCGGCCGGTGGCCAGACGATGAGGAAGGCGCGCCCCACGACGGCGCGGACCGGTACGAACCCGAGCCCGAGCCGCGAGTCGGCGGAGTTGCAGCGGTTGTCGCCGAGCACGAAGAGCGCGTCCCGCGGCACCGTCACGGGCCCGAAGTCCCGGTTGCAGTCGCGGGCCTCCTCGGTGAGGTAGGGCTCGGCGAGCGCGCGGCCGTCGACGTACACGGTGTGGTCGTGGATCTGGACGGTCTCGCCGGGGAGTCCCACCACACGCTTGATGTAGTCCTCGTTCGCCGGGCGCGCCACGCCAAGGCCCTCGCCGAGCCAGCGGAGGAAGGCGGCCAGCGGGTCGCGGTCGGGCGCCGGCGCGCCGTTCGGGTCCGCGAAGACGATCACGTCCAAGCGGCCGACGTGGCCCCCGAGGTACGCGAGCTTGTTCACGAGGACCCGGTCGCCGTGGTGCAGCGTCGGGACCATGGACCCGGAGGGGATGTAGAAGGCCTGGACGAGGAAGCTCTTGATGAGGAGGGCGATGGCGAGCGCGAGCACGATCAGGAACGGCGTCGAGCCGGTCACCCGGCGCAGGCGCGAGGGCGGTGGGGAGGGCTCCGGCGAGGGGCGCGCCGGCTCCACCGCGACGCTCGGGCCGCCCGAGCCCGTCGGCGGGTGGTCCACGTCGGCCATGGGGGTCCTAGCGTACCGGCCCGCGCGGGCGCGGGCCCTCACACGGCGAACCGGACGTGCAGGACGTCGCCCTCGCGGACCTCGTAGTCCTTGCCCTCGACGCGCAGCTTGCCCTGGCGCCTCGCCGCCTCGAGCGACCCCGCCGCGACCAGCTCGTCGTAGGAGATCACCTCGGCGCGGATGAAGCCCCGCTGGAGGTCGGAGTGGATCGCGCCGGCGGCCTCCGGGGCCTTGGCGCCGCGGCGGACCTCCCAGGCCCGGGTCTCGTCCTCGCCGGTCGTGAGGAACGTGATGAGGTCGAGCGCGCGGTAGCAGGCCGAGATCACCGTCTGCAGGCCGGGCTCACGCACGCCGAACTCCTCGAGGAGGGCGCGAGCCTCCTCGGGGTCCATCTCGACGGTCTCGGCCTCGATGGAGGCGTACACCCCGACGGTGCCCTCGGGGAGCTCGGCGGGCACCTCGGTCCCCTCCTCGAGGTTCGCCACGACCACGCTCGGCTTCAGCGTGAGCGGCGCGAGGGGCCGGAGGTGCCGCTGCTCCTCGGGCGTCAGGCCGGCATCGCGGAGCCGGGTCTCGGCCTCCAGGGCCTCGTTCGCGCGCCGGAGGGCGGCGAGCTCCTCCGTGGGCTTGCCCCGCGCCCGCTTCTCGGCCTTCTCCAGGGCCGAGGCGACCACGGTGGCGTCGGCGAGCAGGAGCTCGGCGCGGACCTCCTCGAGATCGCGCGCGGGATGCGCGTCGGGACCGAAGCAGCGCACGACGATCGCGAGGGCGTCGACCTCGCGCAGCCGCGCGATGCCCTGGGCGCTCGAGAGCCCGCCGGGCACGTCCACGAACCCCACCTGGGCGGGGACGATCCGGCGGGAGCGCTCCATCCGCGCGAGCACCTCCAGGCGCGGATCCGGCACCGGGACGATGGCGATGTTGGTCTGCCCGCCGTGGACGCCGGCGCGCGTGAGCGCTCGGAACAGGGTCGAGGTGCCGCTGCCCGGTAGGCCCACGAGCCCGATCTCCTTCACGGCTC
>CAZXJB010000083.1:0-11795 GCA_964640965.1 uncultured Actinomycetes bacterium
CCAGGGCGCCGCGATCACGCCGCTCGGCGAGGCGGCTTGACATAGGAGAGAGGCGCGGTGTTCGAGGTCATCCCGGCGATCGACGTGGCCGAGGGGCGACTCGCGCGCATCGCGGGCGCGGGCGCCGAGCCCCTCGCGGCCTTCGACGGGGACCCGCTCGCCGCGGCACGCGCCTTCGTCGCGGCCGGGGCGCGGTGGCTCCACGTCGTGGATCTGGATCTCGCGCGGTCCGGGCGGCCGCGGAACCTCGCCGTCCTGCGGGAGGTCGCCGGGCTCGGGGTGCCCGTCCAGGCGAGCGGGGGCGTGCGCGCGGCCGGAGCGGTCGAGGCCCTCCTCGAGGCCGGCGCGAGCCGGGTCGTGGTGGGCTCGGCGGCGCTCGCGGAGCCGGAGGCCGTGGGGGAGCTGCTCGCGCGGTTCGCCGAGCGCCTCGTCGTCGCGATCGAGGCGGACGGGGCGACGATCCGCCCGCGGGGCGGGGGCGCCGAGCTCCCGTTGTGGGAGACGCTCGGGTGGCTCGCCGAGCTGCCCGTGGCCCGGTTCCTCTTCGTCGAGGTGGGGCGGGTCGGCGGGATGGAGGGGCCCGACCTCGACGGCGTGTGGGCGCTCGCCCGTCACACGGGCAGGCCCGTGCTCGCCTCCGGCGGGGTCCGCGACCTCCGGGACCTCCTCGCGCTCGCCGCCCTCGACGCGGGCGTGGAGGGGGCCGTCGTCGGCCGGGCCCTCTACGAGGGGGGGCTCAGCCTCGCCGAGGCCCTCGCCGCGGTGGCCTCGGGGTAGACTCCGGGGCCCATGGGGTTCCTGACCGAGGTCGTGGCCGAGGTCCGGGGGCGCCTCGAGCGGGAGCCGCTCGACGCCTCCCGGCTCCTCTCGCTCGCGCTCGGCCTGCCGCCCACCCGGGGGTTCGCGGCCGCCCTGCGCGCGGCGACGCCTCCGGCGGTCATCGCGGAGGTCAAGCGCGCCTCGCCCTCGGCGGGGCCGATCGCGGAGGTCGACCCCGCGGCCTGGGCCCGCGCGTACGAGGGGGCGGGCGCGGCGGCGATCTCCGTGCTGACCGAGCCGCGCCACTTCGGCGGCTCCCTCGCGGATCTCCGGGCGGTGCACCACGCGGTCTCGGTCCCGGTGCTGCGCAAGGACTTCCTCGTCCACCCGGACCAGGTGATCGAGGCCCGGGCCTCCGGGGCCGACGCGGTGCTGCTGATCGCGGCGGCGCTCTCGGACGCCGAGCTCGGGGCGATGCTCCAAGCCGCGCGCGACCTCGGGCTCGACGCGCTCGTCGAGGTCCACGCGGAGGAGGAGCTCGCGCGTGCGCTCGAGGCGGGGGCCGAGGTGGTCGGGGTGAACGCGCGGGACCTGGAGACCCTCGAGGTCGATCCCGAGCGCGCGCTCGGGCTCCTCGCGAAGGTCCCCGCCGACCGGATCGCGGTGGCCGAGAGCGGGATCGCCACGCGCGCGCAGGTCGAGGCGGCCCTCGCCGCGGGGGCCCGGGCGGTGCTCGTGGGCGAGGCGCTCATGCGGGCGCCCGACCCCGCGGCGGCGCTCCGCGAGCTGCGGGGGGCGGCGTGAGCGCGACCCTGCCGGATGCGCGAGGACGGTTCGGCCCCTACGGCGGCCGCTACGTCCCCGAGGTCCTGATCCCGGCCCTCGACGAGCTCGCGGCCGCGTGGGCCGAGCTCCGCGACGACCCCGGCTTCCGGGGGGAGCTCGCGGCGCTGCTCCGCGACTACGTGGGCCGCCCCTCGCCCCTCACCTTCGCCGCGCGCCTGTCGGAGGAGCTCGGCTACCGGATCTACCTGAAGCGCGAGGACCTGAACCACACGGGGGCGCACAAGATCAACAACACGCTCGGCCAGGTGCTGCTCGCCAAGCGCCTGGGCAAGTCCCGGGTCATCGCCGAGACCGGGGCGGGGCAGCACGGGGTGGCGACGGCGACGGCCGCCGCGCTCTTCGGCCTGCCCTGCGTCGTCTACATGGGGGAGGAGGACACGGTCCGCCAGGCCCCGAACGTCGAGCGGATGCGCCTGCTCGGCGCCGAGGTCGTCCCCGTCACGGCGGGGCAGCGGACGCTGAAGGAGGCGATCAACGAGGCGCTGCGGGACTGGGCGGCGAGCGTCCGCCACACGCACTACGTGTTCGGCACGGCGGCGGGGCCCGCGCCCTTCCCGGCGCTGGTCCGCGACCTCCAGCGCGTGATCGGCGACGAGGCGCGCGAGCAGTTCCGCGAGGCCGAGGGGCGGGACCCGGACGCCGTGGTGGCCTGCGTGGGCGGGGGCAGCAACGCCATCGGCATCTTCACGGCCTTCCTGGGGACCCCGGGGGTGCGGCTGTACGGGATCGAGGCCGGCGGTCGCGGCGAGGGCGTCGGCGAGCACTGCCGCTCGCTCACCCTGGGCGAGCCCGGCGTGCTCCACGGCGCGTACTCGTACCTGCTCCAGGACGCCGACGGGCAGGTCGTCGCGACCCACTCGATCTCCGCGGGCCTGGACTACCCGGGCGTCGGTCCCGAGCACAGCTACCTGAAGGACGCCGGGCTCGCGCGGTACGAGGCCGCCACCGACCGGGAGGCGCTCGAGGGCTTCCGCGTCCTCGCGACGCGGGAGGGGATCCTGCCGGCGCTCGAGCCCGCCCACGCGATCGGCTGGCTGCTGCGCCGGCCGCTGCCGGAGGGCTCGCGCGTGCTCGTGTGCCTCTCGGGCCGGGGGGACAAGGATCTCGAGACGGTGCGGCGCGCCCTCGCCGCCGAGGGGGCCGCGGGTGGCTGACCTCGAGGCCGCGCTCCGCGCCCGGCGCGAGGCCGGCGGCCGCGCCTTCGTGCCGTACGTGACGGGCGGGCTGCCCGGCGTGGACGTCGACCTGCTCCGCGGGCTCGAGGCGGCCGGGGCGGACGCCGTCGAGGTCGGCATCCCCTTCTCGGACCCGGTGATGGACGGCGGGGTGATCCAGGAGGCCTCGCGCCGGGCGCTCGAGGCCGGGACGCGCCCCGGCGACGTCCTCGGGACGGTGAGGGCGGCGGGCCTCGGCGCGCCGGTGGTGGTGATGACCTACTACAACCCGGTGCTGCGGCGGGGCGAGGACGCCTTCCTCGGCGAGGCCGCGGCGGCGGGGGTGGCCGGGGTGATCGTGCCGGACCTGCCCGTGGACGAGGCCGAGGGCTGGCGCGAGCGGTGCCTCGCCCACGGGATCGCCCCCGTCTTCCTCGCGGCTCCGGGCTCGCGCCCCGAGCGGTTCCGGGCCCTCGCGGCCGCCGCCCGGGGGTTCCTCTACTGCGTGAGCACGTACGGGGTCACGGGGGAGCGGGAGGAGCTCGCCGGGACCGCCGAGGAGGTCGTCCGGGCCCTCCGGCCGCTGACGGACGTGCCGCTCCTCGTCGGCGTCGGCATCGGCACGCCCGAGCAGGCGGCCGCGGCCTGCGCCTTCGCCGATGGGGTGATCGTGGGCAGCGCGCTCGTCCGTCGGCTCCTCGCGAACGACCGCGACGGGGCGCTGCGGCTCGCGCGGGCGTTCCGAGCCACCGTCCCGCTCGGGGCCTCGAGCCGGTCCTCCGGCGCGATTGGGTAGCCCCGCCGAGCCGGATGTGTTATCAAACCGCGCTATACGGACCCAGACGGACCGGGTCGGCGCCGGGACCGACCCGGGCCCGTGCCAGGGAGGCGGACCACGGTCCACCGGAAGGGGGGGTAACATGAGCAAGCGCAGGTGGTTAGCGCTCGTCGCGCTGGTCGGGGCGCTCGCCCTCGTGAGCGCGGCGTGCGCCCAGGAGGAGCCCGGCGGCCAGACCGGGCCCACGGGCGGGACGGCGACCGGGCCCGTGGAGGATCCCATGGGCGTCGTCGAGATCGGACCCGGCGAGCCCATCACGATCGGCACGCTCCTCGCGATCTCCGGCGACGTGGCGTTCCTCGGCCTCGACAGCCAGCACGGGGTGGAGCTCGCCGTGGACTACCTCGACGGGGCCTTCGACGGCACCCCGGGGCAGATCGCGGGGCACGACGTGCAGCTCGTGAACGAGGACGACGGCTGCTCGGCGGAGGGCGGCCAGGCGGGCGCGACGAAGCTCGCGGCCGACCCGCAGATGGTCGCGGTCATCGGCACCAGCTGCTCGAGCGCGGCCCTCGGCGTGGCGGACCAGATCCTCGCCGACAAGGGGATCATGCTGATCTCGCCCTCCAACACGAACCCGAACCTGACGGCGGAGGGCGTCTGGACGGGGTGGTACGCCCGGACCGCCCACAACGACAAGATCCAGGGCGCGATCGTCGCCGACTTCGCCTACGACGAGCTCGGCGCGCGCTCGGCGGCCACGATCAACGACGAGAGCCCCTACGCCGACGCGCTCGCGGCCGTGTTCCGCCAGGTCTTCGAGAGCAAGGGCGGGGCGATCACCGCGGCGGAGGCGATCCAGAGCACGGACACGGACTTCAAGCCGCTGCTCACCTCCATCGGGCAGCAGTCGCCGGACGTCCTGTACTTCCCGAACTTCAACCCGTCCTGCGCGCTCGTCACGAAGCAGGCGGCCGACGTGCCGGGGCTGAAGGACACCGCGCTCATCGGCTCGGACGGCTGCGCCGACCCGTCCTACACGGAGACGGCCGGGGCGGCGGCGGACGGTGCCTACATCTCGCAGCCGGACACCTCGGCGTTCCAGCAGGGCGACTTCTACCAGAACGAGTTCCTGCCGGCGTACCAGGAGCTGGTCGGCGACGACCCGACGGCGGCGTTCCACGCGCACTCCTTCGACGCGTTCATGATCCTCGCGCAGGCCATCGAGCAGGTCGCGGTCCAGGGGGCCGACGGGTCGCTCTCGATCCCGCGGACCGCGCTGAAGGACGCGGTGCTCGCGACCAGCGGGTACCAGGGCATCACGGGCACGATCACCTGCAACGCGACGGGTGACTGCGCGACGGAGGTGACGATCGGCATCTACCAGGTGCCGGCCGTGCCCTTCGACGACCCGAAGGCGAAGCCCGTCTTCAGCGAGACGAAGAGCCTCGAGGACGTGGCGTAGCCGGATGCGGGCCAGACGGTGCGGGGTCGGCGGCGGCGCCGGCCCCGCACCCCCGTCCGGGGAGGGATGAGGCTCCGCGAGATGTCGCACGGATCGCCGACGACCCGCACGCTGGGACGGCTCGAACGTCTGCCGACCCGTCGGATCGTGCTCGTCGCGCTCTCGGTCGGCATCGCGACGGCCGTCCTCTACGGCTCCTACCGCACGCTCACCCTGCCGGCCGGCCAGCGGTACTCGGCCTCGGCCTGGCGCGACTTCCTCGTGCTCGGGGTCGCCCAGGGTGCCGTCTACGCGCTCATCGCGCTCGGCTACACGCTGGTGTACGGCATCCTGCGGATGATCAACTTCGCCCACGGCGAGGTCTTCATGGCTGGCGCCTTCGGCTCGTTCTTCTTCGCCGACGCGTGGGAGCGGAGCGGGTTCCTCGACCGCCGCCCCGTGCTCGCCATCGTCCTGCTCGTGCTCCTCGCGATGGCCGTCTCGGTCACGGTGGCGGTGCTGCTCGAGCGCATCGCCTACCGGCCGCTCCGGGGAGCGCCGCGCCTGGTCCCGCTCATCACCGCGATCGGCGCCTCGCTGTTCCTCCAGAACACGTTCCGAGGCCTGTTCGGGGCTCAGACCCGCGGCTACCCGAAGCCGACGGCGCTCGACGGGACCTGGAGCGTCCTCGGGATCCCCGTCCAGCGGGTGCAGGTGCTCGTGCTCGTGGTCGCCGCCGTGGCGATGATCGCGCTCACGTGGTTCGTCACCCGTACGAAGACCGGGAAGTCGATGCGCGCGGCCGCCGAGGACCAGGAGATCGCGGCCCTCATGGGCATCGACGTCGACCGGGTCATCGTGACCACGTTCGTGCTCGGCGGCATGCTCGCGGGGATCGCCGGGGTCCTGTTCGCGCTCACGTTCGGGAACATCTCGTACTTCATGGGCTTCGCGCCCGGCATCACGGCCTTCACGGCGGCCGTGCTCGGGGGGATCGGGAGCATCTCGGGGGCGGCGATCGGGGGCCTCGTGATCGGGGTGCTCCAGTCGATCGGGCCGGCGCTGCTGCTCACCGGCATCCACGTGCCCTCGCCGTTCCAGCTGAAGGACGTGGTGACGTTCCTGATCCTCATCCTCGTGCTGCTGTTCCGCCCGGGCGGGATCCTCGGCACCGGCGAGGTGGAGAAGGTGTGACGGCCCGAGCGGGGACCAAGGCGGGGCTCCTCGGGGGAGGCGTGCTCGTGTACCTCGCCGTCGTCGGCATGCTCGTGAAGTTCGACGAGCTGCGCCTCGTCGGGTCGCAGGTGACGCTCGGGCGCGTGCTCCTCGTGCTCCCGCCGTTCGCGGCCGCGTTCCTCGCGGTCCGGCCGCGCGTGCGCGGGGGGCGGGTGGAGCAGCCGGGGCCATCCGCGGCGCTCGCGATGGGGGCGCTCGCGGGCGGCGTCACAGGGGCGGTGGGGGCTGTGGGGCTCGCCGTCGCGGATGCGATCGGCATCGACCGGGTCCGATCGATCTTCGTCGCGGTCTCCCCGGCGCTCGTCGAGACGATGACCTTCGGCCGTGGGCTGGGGGTCGGGGCCGTCGTCCTCGTCCTCGGCGGGGCCGCGCTCGGAGCGCTCGGGGGGATCTGGCGCCGGATCCGCCACGGCCTCCGACGGCCCGTCGAGGTGGGTCTCCTCACCGTCTTCATCCTCGGGATGCTGCAGCGGATCGTCCCGTTCATGCTCGACGAGCTGCGGCTCGAGCGCGACTGGCTCTACAGCCGCGTCACCCGGGGCCTCACCTGGGTCGGCGCCGCGGTCGTGCTCGTCGTCGCGGGCGCGGCCGCGGCCTACGTCCTCGACCGGCGCGAGCGCCGAGGCCGGGTCCCGGTGGAGGAGGGGCGGCCAGATGTGCGGGGGGCGCGCCGCGCGGTGCTCGCCGCCATCGTCGTCGCGTTCTTCGCGGCGTTGCCGCAGCTCGCGGGATCCATCGTGTCCGAGATCATGGGCACGGTGGGGATCTTCCTCCTCCTCGCGCTCGGCCTGAACATCGTGACGGGGTACGCCGGGATGCTCCACCTCGGGTTCAGCGCGTTCTTCCTGCTCGGCGCCTACAGCATCGCGCTGCTCACGGGCGCGAACCTCGTGACCGCCTTCGGCCTGGTCGCGCCGCGGTTCTCCGCGCACCTGGACTTCTACGTCGCGCTCGTGCTCGTGCTGCTCATCGGCGCGGGGATCGGCGCGCTGCTCGCCGCGCCCGTGCTCCGGCTGCGCGGCGACTACCTCGCGATCGTGACGCTCGCCTTCGCGCAGATCGCGGTGATCCTCGCGACCTCGAGCTGGCTGCAGCCGATCACCGGCGGCCCGCAGGGGCTGCGCGACGTGACGAAGGCCCCGCTGTTCGGCATCGGGTTCCGCACGGCGGAGAACTTCTACTACCTGGTGCTCGCGGCGTGCGTGCTCGCGGTCTACGTCTCGTGGCGGCTGGCGTGGTCGCGCACGGGGCGGGCGTGGAACGCGATGCGCGAGGACGAGCAGGTGGCCGAGGCGATGGGCGTGCCCACCGGCCGCTACAAGATGCTCGGGTTCGCGATCGGCGGCGCGATCGGCGCGGTCGGCGGGGCGCTGTTCGCGGTGAAGGTCGGCACCGTCCAGCCGGGGAGCTTCGAGATCATCCAGTCCATCACGATCCTCGCCGTGGTGATCCTCGGGGGCCTCGGCAGCGTGCCCGGCGTCGTGCTCGGCGCGCTCGTCCTGCTCGGGCTCCCCGGGCTCCTCACCCAGCTCGAGGAGTACCGGTTCCTGATCTACGGGGCCTCGCTCGTGGCCATCATGATCCTGCGGCCGCAGGGCCTCATCCCGAACGTGCGTCGGATGCGCGAGCTCCAGGAGGAGGAGCGCACGCAGGACGCGTGGCAACAGATCTTCGCCGCCAAGCAGGAGCAGGAGGCGGCCGAGACCGCGACGGAGGCGGCCTCGTGAGCGCCCTCCTGGAGGTCGTCGGGGTCGAGAAGCGCTTCGGCGGCCTCGCCGCGCTGGACGGCCTCGACCTGCACGTCGAGGAGGGCGAGATCGTGAGCGTGATCGGCCCGAACGGGGCCGGCAAGAGCACGCTGTTCAACGTCGTGACCGGGCTGTATCCACCGGACGCGGGGGACATCCGATTCGCGGATCGCAGCATCGTCGGCGTGCCGCCGCACCAGATCACGAAGCTCGGCGTCGCCCGGACGTTCCAGACGGTGCACCTGTTCCCCAACATGACGGTCCTCGAGAACGCGATGGTGGGGCAGCACTGCCGGACGCGCTCGGGGGTCTTCGGGGCGATCCTCCAGCTGCCGAGCACCCGGCGGGAGGAGCGGATGATCCGGGAGAGGGCGAAGGCGGCGCTCGGGTTCTTCGGGCCTCGCCTCGCCGGCTACCGGCAGGAGCAGCCGGCGTTCGTCCTGTCCTACGCGAACCGCCGGCGCCTGGAGATCGCGCGGGCGCTCGCGACCGACCCTCGCCTGATCCTGCTCGACGAGCCGACGGCCGGGATGAACCCCCGCGAGACGCTCGAGATGCGGGACCACATCGTGCGGATGCGCGACGAGCTCGGGCTCACGGTGGTCGTGATCGAGCACGACATGCGCGTGGTCAAGGGTGTCTCGGACCGCGTGATCGCCTGCGACTACGGTCGGAAGATCGCCGAGGGGACCTACGAGGAGGTCGCGCACGACCCGCACGTGATCGAGGCCTACCTCGGCAAGCGAGCGGTGGGCTGAGCCGTGGGCGAGCGCGGTCCCGTGCTCGAGCTCCGGGGCGTCTACACGCACTACGGGCTGGTCTCGGTGCTCAGGGACGTGAACATCGAGATCTACCCCGGGGAGATGGTGTGCCTGCTCGGCGGCAACGCGAGCGGGAAGACGACGACGCTGAAGACGATCCTCGGCTACGTCCGGCCCTCCGAGGGCGAGGTGCTCCTCGACGGCGAGGTCGTGAGCGGGCTGAAGACGACCGAGATCGTCCGTCGCGGGATCTCCATGGTGCCGGAGAACCGCCGCCTGTTCGGGGACATGACCGTGCTCGAGAACCTGGAGCTCGGCGCGTACCTGCGGACCGACAAGCGCAAGGTCGCCGAGGATCTCGAGCGCGTGCTCGAGGTCTTCCCGCGCGTCCGGGAGCGGCTGAAGCAGAAAGCTGGCACGCTCTCCGGCGGCGAGCAGCAGATGGTGGCGATGGGCCGCGCGCTCATGGCCGACCCGAAGGTCCTGCTGATGGACGAGCCCTCGATGGGGCTCGCGCCGGTCCTCGTGGAGCAGGTCTTCGAGATCATCCAGACGATCCGGGGGCTCGGACGGACGATCTTCGTCGTCGAGCAGAACGCGAACATGGCGCTATCCATCGCCGACCGGGGCTACGTGCTCCAGACCGGCCAGATCGTGCTCGCCGACACGGCGGAGAACCTCCTGCACAACCCCCTCATGCGGGAGGCCTACCTCGGGGAGCTGTAGGGAGCCGTAGGGAGCCGTAGGGAGCCGTCGGTGCGCCTGCCCCTGATCGACGCCGAGGAGCTGCGTCGCGCGCTGCCGATGGCCGCGGCGATCGACGCGCTCGAGCGCGCCTTCCGGGGGGCGCTGCCGCGGGCGCCCCTGCGGTCGCACGTGGAGACCCCCGCGGGGACGCTCCTGTTGATGCCGGCGGCCGGCGACGCGGGGGTCGGGGTGAAGCTCGTCACGATCTCGCCCGCCAACCCCGACCGCGGACTGCCGCTGATCCACGCGCTCTACGCGCTGTTCGACGCCGAGACCCAGGCGCCGCTCGCGATCCTCGACGGCGCGGCGCTCACGGCGCTGCGCACGGGCGCGGTCTCGGGGCTCGCCGCGCGGCACCTCGCCCGCCCCGAGGCCGCCCGGCTCGTGGTCTTCGGGGCCGGCGTGCAGGCCCGCGCGCACGTCGAGGCCATGCGGGCGGTCCGCCCGCTCGAGCGCGTGGTGGTCGTCTCGCGGACCCCCGAGCGGGCGGAGGCCCTCGCGGCCGAGATCCGGGCCTCGGGGCTCCCGGCCGAGGTGGGTAGGCCCGAGGCGGTGGCCGAGGCCGACCTCGTGTGCACGTGCACGACGAGCCCGACGCCCGTGTTCGAGGGCCGGCTGCTCGCGCCGGGCGCGCACGTGAACGCCGTGGGCGCCTACACCCCGCGGACGCGCGAGCTCGACGCGGAGGCGATCCTGCGGGCGCGGGTGGTCGTCGAGAGCCGGGAGGTCGCGCTGGCCGAGGCGGGCGACCTGCTGATCCCGATGCGCGAGGGGCGCATCGGGCCCGAGCACGTGGTGGCCGACCTCGCCGAGGTCGTCCGCGGCGCCGCGGTCCGGCGCTCGGCCGAGGACGTCACGGTGTTCGAGTCGGTCGGGGTCGCCTTCGAGGACCTCGTCGTCGCCCGGGCCGCGCTCGAGGGGTCCCGCTCGTGACCGAGACCGCGGACGTGGTCGTCGTCGGGGGCGGGATCGTCGGTGTGAGCGCCGCCTACCACCTGGCCGCCGGCGGCGCCGGGCGGGTCCTGCTGCTCGAGCGGGCCGAGCGCCTCGGCACCGGCTCGACCGGCGCCTGCGCCGGCGGGTTCCGGCACCAGTTCTCGAGCGAGGTCAACGTGCGCCTCTCGCAGGCGAGCATCCCGATGATCCTGCGCTTCTCGGAGGAGCACGGGCTCCCGCTGGACGTCCGGCAGGACGGGTACCTGTTCCTGCACCGCGGGGAGCGCGCCTGGTCGAGCGCGGTGGCGACGGCGGAGCGCCAGCGCGAGCTCGGGGTCGAGGTCGAGCTCCTCACGCCGGGGGAGGCCGCGGCCCTCGTCCCGGGCATCGGGCTCGAGGGGGTGCTCGGCGCCACCTACGGCCCCCGGGACGGCATCGCGGACCCTTGGGGCCTGACCCACGGCTACGCGACGCTCGCCCGCCGCGCCGGCGCCGAGGTCCGCACGGGCGTCGAGGCGACCGCCGTCCTCGCGGAGGACGGCCGCATCTGGGGCGTCGACACCCCGGCGGGTCGGATCGCGAGCCCGGCGGTGGTGAACGCGGCGGGGCCCTGGGCGGGCCTGCTCGCGCGCACCGTCGGCCTCGAGCTCCCCCTGGAGCCCGTCCCGCGTCACGTGGTGACCACCGGGCCGTTCCCGGGGCGCCCCGAGCGGCACACGCTCGTGATCGACGCCGAGACCGGCTTCTACCTCCACCGCGAGGGCCCGGGGGTGCTCATGGGGATGGGCTCGGTCCACGAGCGGCCGTCGTTCGAGCTCGCGCCGGACGAGCGCTTCCTGACCGAGGAGCTGCTCCCGACGGCCGTGCGGGTCTTCCCCCCGCTGGAGGGGGCCGGGCTCGATCGGGTCTGGGTCGGGCTCTACGAGATGACGCCCGATCGCCACCCGATCCTCGGTCCGGTGGAGGGGCTCGCCGGCCTGTACCTCGCGAACGGGTTCAGCGGCCACGGCTTCCAGCACGGGCCGGTCGTGGGCAAGCTCCTCGCCGAGATGATCCTCGAGGGCGCCGCGCGCACCGTGGACGTCTCGACCCTCTCGCTGGAGCGATTCCTCCGCGGCGAGCCCGTTCCCGAGCTGCTCGTCGTCTGATCCGTGCCGGGGGCGGGACTCGAACCCGCACGCGCTCTCGCGCAGTGGTTTTTGAGACCACCGAGTCTGCCCGTTCCTCCACCCCGGCCCGCCGCCAGTGTACGGTCCGCGCCGGCCGTCGCGCCCGCGCTCAGCGCCCGCCCGTAGACTGCTCGGTCGTGCGTGCGTGGACGGCCCCTCGCGCGATCGCGGTCGGGGCGCTCGCGTCGGTCGTCGGGCTGCTCGGGGCCTGCTCGGC
>CAZXJB010000084.1:0-11522 GCA_964640965.1 uncultured Actinomycetes bacterium
CTCCTCGACCTCCATCCCCTCGGGCACCGCCCACTCCGGACCGATCGGCTTCAGGCTGATCTTGCCCATCGCGTCGATGTCCTGGATCTCGACCTCGATCGTGTCGCCTTCCTTCAGCCCGGACTCCTCCATGCTGGACAGGCGCCGACCGCGGCCGAGCTTGGAGATGTGCACGAGCCCGTCCCGCCCCGGCACGAGGTTCACGAAGGCGCCGAAGGTGGCGAGCTTCACGACCTTGCCGGTGAAGGTCTCGCCGACCTGGAGCGGGCGCGGGTTCGCGATCTCCTCGATCATGCGCGCGGCCTCCTCGGCCCCCGCGCCCTCGCGCGAGCCGATGAAGACGGTCCCGTCGTCCTGGATGTCGATGTCCGCGCCGGTGAGCGCGATGATCTCGTTGATCCGCTTGCCCTTGGGCCCGATCACCTCGCCGATCTTGTCGACGGGGATCTGGATCGTGAGGATCCGCGGCGCCTTCGGGTTGACCTCCTCGCGCGGGGCGGGGATCGTCGCGAGCATGACGTCGAGGATCGCAAGGCGCGCCTCCCGCGCCTGCTGCAGCGCCTCGGCGAGGACCGACCCCGGCAGCCCGGTCACCTTCATGTCGAGCTGGATCGCGGTGACGAAGTCCCGGGTCCCGGCGACCTTGAAGTCCATGTCGCCGAGGGCGTCCTCGGCGCCGAGGATGTCGGTGAGCGTCACGTAGCGCCCGTCCTCGGCGATCATGCCCATCGCGATCCCGGCCACCGGCGCCTTGATGGGCACGCCCGCGTCCATGAGCGAGAGCGTCGAGGCGCACACGCTCGCCATCGAGGTCGAGCCGTTGCTCGCGAGCACGTCGGAGACCAGCCGGATCGCGTAGGGGAACTCCTCCTCGGTGGGGATGACCGGCACGAGCGCCCGCTCGGCGAGCGCGCCGTGGCCGATCTCGCGCCGGCGGGGGCTGCCGATGCGCCCGACCTCGCCCGTGGAGAACGGCGGGAAGTTGTAGTGGTGGATGTACCGCTTGGACTCCTCGGGATCGAGCGTGTCGATCATCTGGGTCATCCGCAGCATCCCGAGGGTGGTGACGTTCAGGACCTGCGTGTCGCCCCGCTGGAACAGGCTCGAGCCGTGGGCGCGGGGCACGAGCCCGACCTCGCACGAGATCGGGCGGATGTCCCGGGGACCCCGACCGTCGAGGCGGACCCCCTCCTGCAGCACGCGCCGGCGCATGACCCGCTTCTGGAGGTCCTTGAACGCCGGGGAGATCTCGGCCTGGCGCGCGGCGAACAGCTCCTCGCCCCAGGTCTGCAGCAGGTGCGTCTTCAGCTCCTCCTTGAGCTCGTCGAGACGCGCCTCGCGCTCGGCCTTGTCCGGCACGATCGCGCCCTCCAGGCGGGCGCGCGCGAAGGCCTCGACGGCCTCGAAGGTCTCCTCGGAGTACGCGGGACGCGGGGTCCACGCTCGCGGCTGCACCCCGCAGCGCGCGATGAACTCCTCCTGGAAGTCGATCATCTCCGCGATCGCGCGCTTGGCGGCCTCGAGCCCCTCCGCCACGACCTCCTCGGTCGGCGCGAGCGCCCCCCGGTCCGCGTGGAGCAGGGCCCACGTGTTGTCGGGGGCCTCGCCCTCGATCATGAGGATGTCGATCTCGCCCCGCTCGTTCCGACGCCCGGCGACGACCACGTCGAAGGTGGCCTCCTCCACCTCCTGGAAGGTGGGGTTCACCGCCCACTGCCCGTCGATGAGCCCCATGCGCACCGCGCCGATCGGGCCCTCGAACGGCAGGCCGGCGACGAGCGTCGCCACGCTCGCGGCGTTCATGCCGGGGACGTCGTAGGGGTTGGCCATGTCGACCGAGAGCACCGTGAGGACGATCTGGACCTCGTCGCGGAAGCCCTCGGCGAAGCTCGGCCGCATCGGGCGGTCGGTGAGGCGCGCCGTGAGGATCGCCGTCTCCGACGGCCGTCCCTCGCGGCGGAAGAAGCCGCCGGGGATCTTCCCGGCCGCGTACATCCGCTCCTCGACGTCGACCGTGAGCGGGAAGAAGTCGATCCCCTCGCGGGGAGCCGCGGTCGTGCACGTGGCGAGCACCTGCGTCTCGCCGTAGGTCACGACCGCGGAGCCGTGCGCGAGATGGGCGAGCTTGCCCGTCTCGAACACCATGGTCTGGTTCCCGATCTTGCGGGAAAGGGTGATGGCCATCGGCCCTGGTTCCTCCTTGCGGGCCGTGCGGCCCGCGTCTCGTTCCGTGCGCGGCGCGGCTGCGCCGCGTGCTGCTCGGAGGTGGGACCCGGCCGGTTGTCAGTGGTGAACCGCCGATGCCGAGGCTCGGAGGCTCGCGACTGAGAACCGACCGCGGGTTGCCCCACCTCCGGTCGGGTTCAGTGGGTCCTTCGCATCCCTCCCCGGGCGCCGGCCGCTACCGGCGCAGGCCCAAGCGCGCGATCACGTCCCGGTACCGCTCGATGTCCTCGCGCTTCAGGTACTCGAGGAGACGGCGACGACGGCCGACCAGCATGAGGAGCCCGCGGCGGGACGCGTGGTCCTTCCGGTGGGTCTTCAGGTGCTCGGTCAGCTCGGCGATCCGACGGCTGAGCACGGCGATCTGGACCTCGGCGGAGCCCGTGTCGTCCTCGCCCCGCCGGTACTCGGCGATGATCCGCGCCTTCTCTTCCTGCGTGAGTGCCATATCCGGTGCTCAAGGCTACCAGGAGACCGGCCCCCGTCACGGCCGGAGGTCCTCCGTGGGCCACTCCTCCGGCCCCGCGAGGATCTCGGGATCGCCGGTGAGCAGGACGGCGCCGTGGGCCATCGCCGTCGCGAGCGCGAACGCGTCCGCGTAGGAGATGGCGTGGCGGCCCCTGAGCTCGGCCGCCTCGATCACCCGAGCCTCGGTCGGCAGCTCCGGATGCACGAGACGCCGAAGGGTCGCCACGACCTCCAGCGCCTCCGCCCGCGCCCGTCGGCGGGCGAGCACGTACAGCACCTCGCCGAGGTTGATCCAGGACATGATCGCCGTGCCCGAACGGAGCTCGCGTTCCACCCGCTCCGCGGCCGGCTCGAGCCCTTCCAGCCACGCGAGGACGGCCCACGCGTCGAGGCAGACCGCCGTCACCGGCCCCGTTGGATCTCGTGCCGATGCTCGGCCTCGATCGCCTCGAGGAGACCGGCCCCGCGGAAGGCCCCGCGGAGCTCCCTGCCCACCTCGACACGCTCGACGAGGACCGCCCCATCGACCAGGGAGAACCTGACCTCATCCCCTGGGCGGATGCCGAGGCGATCTCGCAGCTCCTTGGGGATGACCACCTCCCCCTTCGGACCAACCCGCGAAGTCATACCAACCAGTATGACCAAGCGGGTGTTCGGGACCCGCCCTCGGTCAGCCCTCGAGCACCGGATGGCCGCTCGAGACGATGGTCGCGGGGAGCAGGCGTCCCCGGATCCTCCCGTCGGGGCGCACGACCACCTCCGCCACCGCGGTGGTCGCGCCGGCCGTCGAGAAGCGCGGCCAGACGAAGTTGCCGAGCCCGTAGAAGATCGGGCGACCGCGGTAGACCTCCAACGGTTGGAGCCGATGGGCGTGGTGCCCGAAGATCACGTCGGCCCCCGCCCGGATCATGCGGTGGGCCTCGGTCACCTGGGAGGGGCGCGGCTCCGTGTCGAGCTCGACCCCCCAGTGGATGACGACCACCACCAGGTCGGCCCGTACCTCCGCCCGGCGGATGGCCCGCAGCGCCCGGGGGAAGTCGTGCCCGACCGCCGTCCCCGGCCGGTCTCCCATCGCGACCTGGGCATCCGAGGAGATGACCTCGCCGACGCCGACGACGGCCACGCGCCGCCCCCCCACGCGGAGGGAGGGGGGCGCGTCGGCCGACCGCTCGTCGCGACCCGCGCCGACCGGCACGATGCCCGCGCGACGCACGTTGCGGATGGCGTCGAGGAGCCCCTCCGGCCCCTGATCGAAGGCGTGGTTGTTCGCCAGGCTCGCCACGTCCACCCCGGCTCGCCGGGCGGCCGGCAGCGCCTCGGGGTCGCAGCGGAAGACGTAGGTCTTGTCCGCCGGCGCCACGACGGGGGTGGGCGGGCACTCGAGGTTGATGACCGTCAGGTCGTCACGACGGAACAGGCCGCCGAGCCCGCTCCAGGCCCAGCCGTAGCCGCGCTCGCGGAAGACGGGGAGGTAGGCGGGATCCAGGCTGACGTCTCCCGTCCCGTGGATCAGGATCGCCCGCCGGGTCGGCGAGGGGGTGGGACCGGGGGACGGGTCGAGCGTCGGGCTCGGTCCAGGGGAGGGCTCGAGGCTCGGGGTCGGGCGGGAGGGCTCGAGGCTCGGGGTCGGGGCGTCGGACCCTCCCCGACGCACCAGCTCCCCCGCGAACGCGACGGCCCCCGCGATCGAGACGATCGACAGCCCCGCGACCGCCCAGGACCGGATGCGCGAGGACCGTGCGTGGCGTCCCGCCATGGGCCGCAGTGTCTCACGGGGGAGGGACGAGCTCGCGCGTGCGGCGGACGTCCTCGGCGATCGCCGCCCGGAGCTCCTCGGCCGAGGCGAACCGCTCCTCGTCGCGGAGGCGCGCCCAGAACTCGATCGAGATCGCCCGGCCGAGGAGGTCCCCCGAGAAGTCGAGCAGGTACGCCTCCACGTGCAGCGGCTCCACCCCGAAGGTCGGGTTCGTCCCGACGTTGATCGCGGCCACGTACTCGCCCTGCGGGACCCGCGCCCGGCCCGCGTACACGCCGCTGCCCGGAAGCAGCAGCCGCGGCGGCGTCCGGAGGTTCGCCGTCGGGTACCCGAGCCCGGCGCCGCGGCCCGCCCCCCGGACGACGGTGCCGTCGAGCACGAAGCGGCGCCCGAGGGCCCGCTCCGCCCACACCAGGTCCCCCCGGGCGATCGCCTCCCGGATCTTCGAGGAGGAGAGCCGGTCGTCCCCCTGGTGCACGAGCTCGACCCGCTCGGCCGTGAACCCGTACGAGGGGCCCAGCTGGATCAGCATCTCGGGCGTCCCGAGCGCCTTGTAGCCGAAGGTGAAGTCGGCGCCGACCACCACGTGCCGGGCGCGCAGGCCGCGCACGAGGACGCGCTCGATGAACTCCTCGGCGAGCCACCGGGAGAACGCCTCGGTGAACTCCAGGACGACGACGAGGTCGATGCCGACCTCGCCGATGAGCTCGGCCCGGCGCTCGACGGTGGTGAGCAGCCGCGGCTCACGGCCGGGGGTGAGGATCTCGCGCGGGTGGCGGTCGAAGGTCACGGCGACCGAGCGCATCCCGCGCTCCCGCGCCGCCTCGACGGCGCGGCCGAGCACCGCCCGATGCCCGAGGTGCACCCCGTCGAAGGAGCCGATCGTGACGACCGTCGGGCCGTCGGGCGGCGGCAGCGAGTCGAGACCCCGGATGAGCTCCACGGCCACCGAGCGTACCCGACCGCGCGCGGCCGCCCCGCGCCCCGGCGCGCTCAGCGCGCCGGGGCGAGGACCATCTCGGGCCGGGCCTTCGCCCCCTCGTCGCGCCAGACGCCGATGAGGCGCCCGTCGGGGGCGAGGACCGCGTAGGGGCCCCGGATGCCGGCGGGGGCGAGGATGCTGCCGTTCGCCGCGGCCCTCGCCTCCTCCGGCTCCAGCCGGACCTGCGGCAGGTGCGCGACGGCGCGCTCGAGCGGCAGGGGCTCGCCGGGGTCGGCCGGCGGCCTCGCCTCCTCCACCCGGAACGGCCCGATCGCGGTGCGTCGCAAGGCGGCGAGGTGCGCCCCGCACCCGAGCGCCTCGCCCACGTCGGCGACGAGCACCCGGACGTAGGTCCCGCCCGAGCAGGTGACCCGGAAGTCGAACCGGGGAGGCTCGAACGCGAGCACCTCGAAGCGATCGACTCGGATCGGCCTCGGCTCGGCCTCGAGGCTCTCGCCCCTGCGGGCCGCCTCGTAGAGCTTCCGGCCCCCGATCTTCACCGCCGAGTACGCGGGAGGCCGCTGGAGCGACTCCCCCTCGAGCCCCGCGCACGCCCGCTCGAGCGCCGCGCGGGTGACCCGCACCGGCGCGGTCGCGGTGACCTCCCCCTCGGCGTCGAGCGTGGTGGTCCGCACGCCGAGCACGCCCGTCCCCTCGTAGGTCTTCGGCAGGTCGCCGAGGAAGCGCAGCAGGCGGGTCGCGCGCCCCACGCCGAGGACGAGCAGCCCCGTCGCCATCGGGTCGAGGGTGCCGGCGTGCCCGACCTTGCGGGTGCCGAGCGCTCGCCGCACGACGTCCACCACGTCGTGGGAGGTCATCCCCGACGGCTTGTCGACGAGCAGGATCCCCTCCGGCCCCACGCTCCTTCGCTTCCCGTCCTCAGGGCCGGATCCGGAAGTACCGGTCGCGGGGCCACCCCTCGGCGCGGTCATGCTCCTGGGGCGTGAACGAGCTCCGCATGCGGTACTCGCCGACGCGCAAGGTACCCTCGGGGATGTAGACCCCGATGCGCCCATCCCTGTTCTGCAAGACCCGAACCGAGGCGATCAGGCGCCAGCCGCGCCACTCGTCGTAGCGATACAGCCCCACCCACACGTCCTCCTTCGGGTATGGGGGATACACCGCGGCGACGTAGACGACGGGCTGGTCCGAGTGGTAGATGCGCCATCTCCCCGCGCGCCGCGCTGCCTCGAGCAACTTCGCGTACATGAGCACGCGCACGCGGATGCTCCCCCGGACGGAGTCGGCCAGCCACCCGTCCTCACCCGGGTACACGATCCGGTACCGTGTGTTCACGCGCGGCGCGACGGGGAAGCTCACGCGGCCGTCGGCGTCTACGGTCTGGGTCTCGCGGAGCCGCCACTCGTCACGACCGTGAGGTCGCACGTACAACTGGACCTGGGCGGCGGGGCTCCCGCCGATCAGGGTCGCCCTGAGGGTTCGGTCTTCGCCGTACTTGATGTAGCCGAAGCCTCGGACCTCGAGAGCGGTCGCACGTTCGAGGGGTCGCATCAGGAGGAGCCGCACGAGCGCCTCGGGGTAGTCCACGCGCTCGAAGGCGTAGAGCCACTGCCCGTCGGGGCTGAACAGCAGCGGGTGGCCGACGACGCCGCGGTACCTGATCCCCCACAGGTCGACCCGCACCGGGAAGTAGCCGATCGGCGACGTCGGGTCGGCGTACGACCAGACGTCGATGCGATCCCAGGATGCCGCCACGACGACCCCGCTCGCCGCGCCCACCCGGATCCAGCCGCAGGCGTCGGCCCCGCCGACGAATCGGCGCATCTCCTCGAGGGACGGGATCGAGCACTCGACGGGGTCCCCCCGATCGACGAGGAACGTATCTCCGTCCGGTCCGAACGAGGCGTTGGAACAGACGGTGAGCCCCGTCGCGAGCTCCGTGGGGGTCGTGCCCGAGACATCGACGAGGGCGAGCCCTCGGTACGGATCTCTCAGAGCCAGCCGGTCGGGCGCGTGCGCATCGGCGTACAGCCATCGACAGCTCACGGAGGGGCCGATGTCGTACCCCTGGAGGTCGCTGCCGTCGAGGGCGACCGACCAGAGCGGATGGTCCCCGCCGCAGTCCAGGGTGGACACCAGCCACAGACGCCCGCCGCCGTAGGCGATGTCATCCGGTTGCCCCGCTGCCGCCACGTCGAGCGCCGGGAGGCGCGTAGGAGGGGTGGCGCTGAGATCGAAGCGGTGGATCTTCCCCTCGGACACGCTGACCACGAAGAGGGTGTCCCCGACGACCTCCATCCCGCCGGGATCCACGACCTTCAGCGCCGCGATCTCGTTGCCGCTGAGGTCGAGCACGAGCACGCGGTCGGGCTCCCCCGCGACGTAGAGGCGCTCCCCCGCCTGCTCCGCGGCGGCCAGGGTTTCCAACCTCAGATCGACCGCCGCGAAGATCGGCGACGGCGGAGCTCCGCCCGAGCCGGGCGCGAGGCCAGGATCGAGTGGAACGCCGCCGCGAGGGCGAGCGCCGAGAGGGCGAGCGCGGCTGCCCACGGTACCCGCCGGACCCGCACACCCACCATACGCGCACGATACGGCCGTCATGCACGCGGACGCAACCGCGTGGCGACCCTCGGAGCCGCGACGCGGAGCGTCGCCCTCCCGATCGTCGCCGGTCCACCCGTTCACGCGCGCGGTCTCGCACCACGGAGGGCCGCGACGAGCTCCTCCACCGTGCCGGCGAGGCCGTGGCGCGAGGTATAGCCGGCAGCGAGCCGGTGCCCGCCCCCGCCGAAGGCCTGCGCGATCGCGCCGACGTCGTGGCCCCCTCGCGAGCGCAGGCTCACCTTGAAGCGGCCGTCGCGTTGCTGCTTGATCACGGCGGCGACATCCGCCTCCCGCGTCGTGCGCACCACGTCGATCAGGTCGTCGGCCTCGTGCGGGCGGACGTCGGCCTCCTCGAGGTCGGCGACGGTGAGGTAGGCCCAGACCAGGTCGGCCTCCGGCACGAGCTGCACCCGCGAGAGCGCGATCCCGAGGACCCGCAGGTAGGCGGTGCGGTTGTCCTCGTAGAGCACCCGCGCGAGGTGGGCGTGGTCGAAGTCGTGCTCGCGCAGCTCCGCCGCCACCCGTAGGGTCTCGGGTCGGACGGCCTCGTACTGGAACCGGCCGGTGTCGGTCACGATCCCCGCGTACAGGCACATCGCGGCCGTGTCCGGCACCGGCCCCCCGATCTCGCGGAGGAGCCGGTGAACGATCTCGCAGGTCGAGGAGGCGGCCGGATCGATGAGGGAGATCGTCCCGAGCCCGTCGTTCGTGCGGTGGTGGTCGATCCAGATCAGCTCGCCGGCCCTGCTCGCCGCGCGCCCGAGGACGCCGAGGCGGTCCATCGAGGCCGTGTCGCAGGTCACCATCACCGCCGGCGCCTCGGGGAAGGCCGAGGGCGGGACGAGGTCCTCGTGCCCGGGGAGCTCGAGCGCCCAGCGCGGCAGCTCGAAGGGCTCGTTCGGGAAGGAGCACACCGTGCGCGTGCCGCGGGAGCGCAGGAAGGCCGACAGGCCGAGCGTCGCCCCGAGCGCGTCCGCGTCGGGGTTCACGTGACAGGCGATCGCGACCTCCTCCGCCCCGCGCAGGACGGCGGCGGCGCGCTCGAGCGCGGCCCTCACCCGGACCCCTCCGGGGCCCCGCCCTCCTCGTGGAGCCGGCGGAGGAGCTCGTCCACGCGCTCGGCAGTGCGCTGGACCTCGTCCTCCCGGAACTCCAGGGTCGGGAGGACCTTCATCCGCACCTGGTGACCGATCACCTGCCGCAGATGCGGCGTGGCCGAGCGCAGCCCGGCCGCGGTCGCCCGCCGCTCGCGCTCGTCCCCGAGCGTCGTGTAGTACACGATCGCCCGCCGCAGGTCGGCCGTGACCTTCACGCCGGTCACCGTCACGAACCCGACCCGCGGGTCCTTCAGCTTCGGGATCTCCTCGGCGAGGATCTCCCGGAACTCCTCCTGCACGCGGCTCGGGCGGGTCCCCTCGGTCACCTCAGTCCTCCGGATCGTGGAGGGTGAGCTCCGAGGAGATGACCTCGACCTCGGCCCACCGCTCGACGAGCTTCTCGATCTCGTGCAGCACGCGTCGGGCGTGGTAGCCGTCGGTGGCGACGACCGACACCCCCAGGGCCGCGCGCTGCCACAGGTCCTGGTGGTCGACCTCGGCGACGGAGGCGTTGAACCTCGTGCGGATCGCCGTCGTCAGCGTCTTGACGACGTGCCGCTTCTCCTTCAGCGACCCGCACCCGGGGATGCGTAGATCGAAGCGTTCGACCCCGACGAGCATCGGCGCTCGGACTTACAGCTCGCGGGCGACCTCGCGGACCTCGTAGGCCTCGATGACGTCGCCCTCCTTCACGTCGTTGAAGTTCTCGATCCCGATGCCGCACTCGTAGCCCTCGGCCACCTCGCGGACGTCCTCCTTGAAGCGGCGGAGCGAGGCGATGCGCCCGTCGTAGACCACCACGCCGTCGCGGACCACGCGCGCCTGCGCACCCCGGACGATCTTGCCCTGCAGGACGTAGCAGCCGGCCACGGTCCCGACCCTCGGGACCCGGAACAGGGCGCGGACCTCGGCGCGCCCGAGCTCCGTCTCGCGCTCCTCGGGCTTCAGCATCCCCGCCAGGGCCGCGCGGATGTCGTCGATCGCGTCGTAGATCACCCGGTACAAGCGGACGTCGACCCCCTCGCGCTCGGCGAGCTCCCGCGCCACGGCGTCCGGTCGGACGTTGAAGCCGACGACGATCGCGCGCGAGGCCTGCGCCAGCTTGATGTCGCTCTCGGTGATCGCGCCGGCAGCGCTGCGGATGATGTTCACGCGGACCTCGTCCTGGGGCAGCTTCATGAACGCGTCCACGAGGGCGCCGATCGAGCCCTGCACGTCGGCCTTGATGATGAGGTTGAGCTCGGGGACCTCGGCCTCCCTCGCCTGCGCCATGAGCTCGGCGAGGGTCGGCGGCCGCGTGGTCACGAGCTCGGCGGCCCGGAGCTTCGCCTCGCGCTCCTGCGCGATGTGGCGCGCCTCGCGCTCGTCCGAGACCTCGCGGAACTCGTCCCCCGCGTTCGGCACGTGGGACCAGCCGACGATCTGCACGGGCTTGCTGAGCCCGGCCACCTTCACCGGCCGACCGTTCTCGTCGAGCATCGCGCGGATCTTCGCCCAGGCGGTCCCGGCGACGACGGCGTCCCCGACCTCGAGCGAGCCCTTCTGCACGAGGACCGTCGCGACCGGTCCCCGGCCGCGGTCGAGCTTGGCCTCGAGCACCGTGCCCCTCGCGCGGCCCTCGGGGTCGCCCTTCAGCTCCTCGAGCTCGGCCACGAGCAGGATGGTCTCGAGCAGGCTGTCGAGGTTGGTGCCCTCCTTGGCCGAGACGTCCACGAACTCCACGGTGCCGCCCCACTCCGAGGGCACGACCCCGAGCTCCACCATCTGCTGACGCACCCGCATCGGGTCGGCCTCGGGCTTGTCGATCTTGTTCACCGCGACGACGATCGGCACCCCCGCGGCGCGCGCGTGGTCGAGGGCCTCGATCGTCTGCGGCTTCACGCCGTCGTCGGCGGCGACGACGAGCACCGCGATGTCGGTGACCTGCGCGCCGCGCGCCCGCATCGCGGTGAAGGCCTCGTGGCCCGGGGTGTCGATGAAGGTGATCTCGCGCCCGTCCAGGTGCACCTGGTAGGCGCCGATGTGCTGCGTGATGCCGCCGAACTCGGACGCGACCACGTCGGTCTTGCGGATCGCGTCCAGGAGCTTCGTCTTGCCGTGGTCGACGTGCCCCATGATCGTGACGACCGGCGGCCGCGGCACGAGGCGGCTCTCGTCGACGCGCTCCTCCTCCGGCGCCTCCTCCTCCAGCCCCACGATCTCGACCTCGTAGCCGAGCTCGGCGCCGAGGAGCGCGATCGCCTCGTCGGAGAGCGACTGGGTCGCCGTGGCCATCTCGCCCATGCGGAAGAGGATGCTCACCACCTCCGCAGGCGTGCGGCCGGTGCGCTCGGCCACGTCCTGGGGCGTGGCGCCCCGCACGAGCTTCAGCGCGGGGAGCGCGGGCCTGCGGACCTCCGGCTTCGGCGGCGCCTCGGGCGTCGGCGGGGGC
>CAZXJB010000085.1:0-11035 GCA_964640965.1 uncultured Actinomycetes bacterium
GGCCGCCTTCCGGCGGCCGCGCCGCACCCGCCTCCGGGATCCCGCTAGCCACCTGCCTGGATCTCGGCCCAGGCGTCGAGCCACAGCTTGTCCGCCTCGGGCGAGAGCTCTCCCTGCACCAGCCCCGTGTCGAACATGTCCTCGGTCACCACCGCCATGGGGAGCGACTTCGGGACGACGCCCTCGGCGATCAGGCGGTCCGGGTCGATCGAGGTCATGGGGGGCTGGTAGCCGTTCCAGTCCCGGAAGTTGATGTAGCCCCACTTCGCGTCGAGCAGGAAGTTGATGAACTCGTGGGCGAGGCGAGGGTTCTGCGCGCTCGTCGGGATCGTGATGGTGTCGTTCCCGATGAGGCCGGGCTCGTCCTGGGGGTACCAGTAGCCGAGCACGTCGGTGGAGGTCCCCTTGGGCAGGTACCACTGGGCGCCGACCATGTCTCCCGACCAGGCCTGCGCGACGGTGAACTCGCCCTCGGGGAGCTTCGCGTAGGCGCCGTTGATCGTGAGGCGGGCGTCGTTCTCGTTGATCATCTGCAGGATGGCGTCCTTCGCCGCCGCGATGGCGTCGGGATCGTCCGTGTTCGGATCCATGACGCCGTTGCGGAGGAGCATCATGCCGATCGCGTCGCGGTAGGAGTCGTAGTAGCTCACCGCGCCCTTGAACCGCGTGTCGAAGAACAGCTCGTACCCGGCCTGCGCGGCCTCGGAGTCGCTCACCCGGTCCCGCCGGTAGCCGACGCCGGTCGTGTAGATCGTGTACGGGACCGTGTACCGCCAGCCGCGGTCGTACCAGGGGCCGGGATCCCAGAAGGTCTTCCAGTAGTTCTTCTCGAGGTTGGGGATCAGCTCGTGGTTCAGGGGCTGGATCAGGTCGCTGTAGACGAGGCGGGAGACGTAGTCGGTGGTCGGGAAGAAGACGTCGGCCTGGACCTGGCCGGCCACCATCTTCTGGATCCCCTCCTCCATGTTGTTGAACGTGGTGAGCTCCACCTCCACGCCGTACTGGTCCGAGAACGCCTTCATGACGCGCTTGTAGAGGTAGTCGGCCCAGTTGTAGATGCGGAGGGTCCCGGACTCCAGGGGGGTGTTCGCGGGGATCGGCTCCCGGTTGAGGGGCAGGGTGACCGGGTTGTCCGGCCTCGCGAGGACCCGCTCGCCGGTCGTGCCGGTGCCACCCCCGGTCGTGCCGGTCCCCGGCTTCCCGCAGGCGGCGAGGATCGCGGAGAGGCTCGGCAGGGCGATGGCCGCGCCCGCCGATCGGAGCAGGAACTCGCGGCGGCTCATGTGCGGGGTCCAACGCTCGCGTGGGTGTCTCATGCCCCCTCCCCTGGGTCGTGGCTATGCCGACGGATTGAGCGGCCGTACAAATCCTCTGCATAGCACGGGGCCCGGCGTCGTGCAACCCAAGGCCGGGAGCGGCGCGGTCCGGGGGACCTCCGGGCGCGGGCCGTTGAAGGTCGGTTCAAGGGCACCTGTATGATTCGGCCACCCTGGCCCGAGGAGGTCGTCGTGGCAACGTCCGCATCGCCCCCCGAACCGGGGCCGGTCCTGCTCGTCGAGGACGCGGGACCGGTCCGGAGCCTCACGTTGAACCGACCCCGTTCCCTGAACGCGCTGAACGGCGAGCTGATGGAGGCGCTCACGGGGGCGCTCGAGGACGCCGCGCGCGATGAGCAGGTGTCGGTGCTGATCCTGCGCGGCGCCGGCCGCGCCTTCTGCGCCGGCTACGACCTGAAGGAGGACGCGGCCGCCGGGGTGCAGGACGCGGCGGGCTGGTACGCCGAGCTGCGGCACTCGACCGAGCAGATGCTCCGGATCCTGGATCACCCGAAGCCCGTCATCGCGAGCGTCCACTCCTACTGCCTGGCGGGCGGGACCGACCTCATGCTCGCGTGCGACATCGCCGTCGCCGCCGACGACGCGGTCTTCGGCTACGTCGACATCCGGTTCGGCTCGGGCGTGGTCTCGATGTTCCTGCCGTGGGTGGTCGGCGTCCGCAAGGCCAAGGAGCTGCTGTTCACCGGCGAGGACCGGATCCCGGCCGAGGAGGCCCTGCGGATCGGGCTCGTGAACCGCGTCGTGCCTCGGGCGGAGCTCGACGCGGCCACGCTCGCCCTGGCCGAGGGGATCGCCAAGAACGAGCCGTTCGTCGTGCAGACCACGAAGCGCGCCCTGAACCGGGTCTGGGACGTCGCCGGGTTCCGGGCGGCGATGGCGGCGAACACCGAGCTCGACACCATCATCGAGACCGCGAACCTGCCGGCGAGGGACGAGTTCCGGCGCATCACCCAGGAGCAGGGGCTGAAGGCGGCGATCGCCTGGCGGGACGCGCGGTACCGGGGGGAGCGGGGATGAGAGGGATGGACCTGCGGCCGCTGCTCGCGCCGCGCTCGATCGCGATCGTGGGGGCGTCGGAGTCGCCCGACTCCTGGGCCCCGGAGTTCGAGCGCTCGCTGCGGCACGTGGGCTTCACGGGCGAGCTCTACCCGATCAACCCGAAGTACGAGCGGGTCTGGGGCCGACCCTGCCTGAGCTCCCCGCTCGAGCTGCCGAAGGGCGTGGACCTGCTCGTGTTCCTCGTGCCGGCGCCGCTCGTCGTCCGCATGATCGACGACGTCGCCGCGGCGGGGGTGCGGGCGGTCATGGTCGTCTCCTCGGGGTTCGCCGAGGCCGGCGAGGAGGGGAGGGCCCTCCAGGCCGAGCTGCGGGAGAAGGCCCTGCGGCACCGGCTGCCGGTGCTCGGCCCGAACGTCGAGGGGTACGTGAACTACGTCGAGCGCGTCGCGCCCTACGGGACGACCCCGCCCCCCGAGCCCGTCCCCGGCCGGATCAGCGTGATCTCGCAGTCGGGGACCGTGGCCTGGACGATGAACCAGATGGCCTCGGACCGGGGGGTGGGGCTTCGGATCATCCTCGGCGTCGGCAACGAGGCCGTCCTCGGCCTCGGCGACCTCCTGGCGTGGGCCGCCGAGGATCCCCACACCCAGCTCGTCGCGACCTACATCGAGACGATGCGGGACGTGGAGGGGATCGAGCGCGGGCTCGAGGCCCTGCGCCGCGCGCGGAAGCCCGTCCTGGTGTGCGCCCCGGCCGGCCGGAGCGAGGCGGCCCGCCGCTCGATCGTCGCCCACACCGGGGCCCTCGCCGGGAACACGGCGCTCCGGGACGCGTGGCTCCGCGGGCACGGCGCGATCCTCGTGGAGGACCCCGTCACGATGTTCGAGGCGGCGGTCCTGCTCGGCCACCACCGGCGGCTGCGCACGACGGGGATCGCGGCCGCGCTGCAGTCGGGCGGCGCCTGCACCCTCTTCGCCGAGGCCGCCGGGGCCCGGGGGCTCGAGCTGCCCGAGCTCCAGGCGGCGACGAAGGCCCGCCTGCGCGAGGTCCTGCCGCACTTCGCGTCCCAGAACAACCCGCTCGACGTCACCGGCCAGGCCGCGGTCGAGACCGAGATGTTCGAAGGGGCCCTGGAGGCCCTCGCGCGCGACCCGAACGTCGGGCTCGTCGCCTTCGACGCCTTCCCGCCCCGGCTGGAGGACGAGACCGTCTGGGCCGAGCACCTCCTCGAGCGCGTCCGCGAGCTCCAGCGCGAGACGAAGGTCGCCTTCGCCTCGGTCGCGATGAGCCCCCTCGCGTACAACGCCCGCGCGAAGGCGTGGACCCGGGCCCAGCGCCTGCCGTTCCTGCAGGGCCACCACGCGGCGACCGGCGCGATCCGAGCGCTCGTGGACCTGCAGACCTCGAGGCAGCGGTCGATCCCCGACCTGCCGCCCCACCCGGCCCGGGCGAAGGCCCTGCGGCTGCTCCGCGGCCTCTCGGGCCCCCTCGACGAGGCGCAGGGCGCCCGCCTGCTCGAGCTCTACGGCGTGCGTCGCCCGAAGGAGGCGATCGTCGCGAGCCCGGAGGCTGCGGCGGAGGCGGCCGCGCGGATGGGCTTCCCCGTGGCGGTGAAGGTGCTCGCCGCGGAGATCCCGCACAAGGCCAAGCTCGGCGGGGTGCGGCTCGGCCTGCGGAACCCGACCGACGTGGAGGTCGCCGCGGCCGAGGTGCTGGAGGCCGCCCGGAGGGCCGGCGCCGCCCGCCCGCGCGTGCTCGTGCAGCAGATGGCCCACGGCCACGAGGTCCTCATCGGCGCCGTCGTCGACGAGCGCTTCGGCGCGTGCGTGACGATGCGCCCGGGGGGCACCCTCGCCGAGGCGGGTCAGGCGGTCTTCGTCGCCGCCCCGCTCACGCCCGCGCAGGCGAGGACGTACGTGCAGGAGCAGGCCGCCCGCTGCGGCCTCGACCCCGACGAGCACGACCTGCGGGCCGTGGCCAAGGCCGTCGAGGCCATCGCGAGGGCCGCGCACGACCTGCGCGAGCGGCTCGCCTCGCTCGAGGCCAACCCCCTGCTCGTGTCCGAGCGCGGCGCGATCGCCGTGGACGCGCTCGCCGAGGCCCGGCGACCGACGTGATCTACGGGCTCGCGGCGGCCGTGGGGTGGGGGCTCGCGGACTTCGGCGGGGCGGTGGTCGCGCGGCGGCTCGGGAGCGTGTGGACCGTCCTCGTCTCCCAGCTGTGCACGGCGAGCGCGATGAGCGTGCTCCTGGTCGCCGGGGGTCATCGCGTGGGCGTGCTCGGACCGGTCTTCGGCTGGGTGGTGCTGAACGCGCTCGCCGGGGCGGCCGCCTACGCCCTCCATTACCGGGCGCTGCAGCTCGGGCCGGTGGCGGTGGTCTCGCCGATCGGGGCGGCCTACGCGCTCGTGGGACTCGTCCTCGCGGTCGCGCTGCTCGGCGAGCGGCCGAGCGGTCCGGCCATCGCCGGCGCGGTCGTGACCGTGGTCGGCGTGATGCTCGCCTCGGCGGACCTCCGCCGCGTGCTCGAGGGGACGCATGAGCGCGCCCCCGGCCTGCTCCTCGCCCTGGCCTCGGCGTTCCTGTTCGGCGTCGCCGGCTTCATCCTCGCGTGGCTGAGCAAGGAGATCGGCTGGGTCGTGGGGCTGTGGTCCTCGAGGGTCGGGCAGGTCGTCGCGCTCGGCGGGGTCGCGGTCGCGCTCGGTCGGGGGTCGGCCCCCCAGTCCGTGCGCGGCGCGGCCGTGGCGGGGGCGCTCGCGGTGGGGCTCGCCGACCTGCTCGGCGTCGCCTCGTACGCCTTCGGGGCCGAGCGGGGCTTCGTCTCGATCGTCGTGGTCGCCTCCTGCGTGTTCCCGCTCATCGCGGTGGCCCTGTCGGTCCTGCTGCTCGGGGAGCGGCCGGTGGCGAACCAGTACGTGGGGGTCGCGCTCGTGGCGGGCGGGCTCCTCCTGCTCGGCCTCGGGTAGCCGGAGACGACGTACGGGGACCGCGCACGGGGAAGGGGGAGGGATGCACGACTGGCCGGCGTTCGACGCCGCATGGCTGCGGCGGGAGCGATGGGGGAAGACCGCGGAGCTGATGGGGCGGATCGGGCTCGACCACCTGCTGCTCACCACGTTCGACGCGATCCGGTACGCGACCGACGTCCGGACGCTCATCATCGCCGAGGGCTTCGACTGGTTCGCCGCGGTCGTGGGCCGGGACGGGGAGTGCGAGGTCCTCGTCCCATGGGTCGATGAGGTGGTCCGCGAGCCCGATCCCGACATGCCGTGGGTCCGGGCGCTCCATCCGCTGCCCTCGTGGACGCCGGCGGCGCCGCACCGCGCGTTCTGGGTCGGAGCCCTCGCCCGGGTCCTGCGCGCCCGCGGCGCCCGGCGCGTGGGGGTGGACCTGCTGGACGGCGCGCTGCTCGAGGACCTGCGCGGCGAGCTCGCGGAGACGAGCTTCACCTCCGTCGCGACCGAGCTCTACGACCTGCGCCTGCGCAAGGACCCCGTCGAGATCGAGCTGCTCGCCGCCGCCAGCGCGGTGAACTCACGGGCGGCCGAGGCGGCCCTCGCGGCGGCCCGGCCGGGCGCCCTGGACCACGACGTGCTCGCCGCCGCGATGGCGAGCCTCCAGCGAGCGGGGGTGGAGTACCTCTCGCACTCGCTCTGCAACGTCCGCCGCGGCAGCGGCACGTGGTTCGCGGTGGGGAACGAGCTGCGCGAGGGCGAGGCGTTCTTCTTCGATATCGGGTGCTACGGCGCCGGCGGGTACGCGTCGGACATGGCGCGGGTCGGGCTCGTCGGCGAGCCGCCGGCCCCGGTCCGCGAGGCGCACCGGCGGCTGCTCGACGCCCATCGCGTCGGGGAGGAGACGGCCCGGCCCGGCGTCCGCGCCTCCGAGATCCAGGCCGCGGTGAACGGGTACTTGGAGCGCCAGGGCCTGCCGATCACGCCGTACTCGGTGGGGCACGGGATCGGCCTGCGCGCCTGCGAGCTCCCAACGATCCACCGCGCCGACCGGATGGACCGGGACCAGACCCTCGCCGAGGGGATGGTGATCGCCCTCGAGCCGGAGACGGCGGTCGAGGTCGACGGCCGCCTCGTCGTGCTCAAGGTCGAGGACGACTACGTCGTGGAGGCCGACGGGCTCCGGCGGCTGACGGACGCGCCGTACGCCGGGGACTGACCCGGTCCGTGCCGCCGAGGGCCGCGCCGGGCCCGGGTTGGGACTTGACCGCGCGGGCCGCGTGCCCTACCATGCGGGCCCTCGGGAACCTATCAAGCGATAGGTTCCGGCGAGGAGACGCAGGCTGGACGGGGCGGCCGCAGGGGACGGGGCGGACGTAGGGACGTGGGGCAGACGACGATCTACTACGCGGCGGACATCCATGGGTCCGAGCGCTGCTGGCGGAAGTTCCTGAACGCCGCGAAGTTCTACGGCGCCGACGTGCTCATCCTCGGCGGCGACGTGACGGGCAAGGTCCTGGTGCCGATCGTCCGCCGCGGGAGCGGGTGGGTCGGCCGGATCCTCGGCGAGGTGCGGCGGGCCGAGACCGAGGAGGAGCTCGAGCGTCTGAAGGACGTCCTGCGGACGAACGGGATGTACCCGTACGTCTGCGACGAGGACGAGTACGAGCGGCTCGAGCGCGACCACGCCTCCATGCGCCGGGTGTTCTCCGAGCAGATGCGCTCGCACCTCGAGCGGTGGATCGGCCTCGCGGACGAGCGCCTGCGTGGGTCCGGGGTGGAGGTCTACGTCATGCCCGGCAACGACGACGAGTTCGGCGTCGAGGACGTGATCGAGGAGAGCGAGGTCGTCGTGAATCCCGAGGGCCGGGTCGTCGAGATCGCCGGGGGCGAGCTCGAGATGGTGAGCCTGGGGTGGGCGAACCCCACCCCGTGGCACAGCCCGCGCGAGTGCCCGGACGAGGAGCTCGGCGAGAAGATCCGGGCGATGCTCCCGGGTCTGTCGGGCTCGAAGCCGGCGCTGTTCAACCTGCACGTGCCGCCCCACGGGTCGGGCCTGGACTGGGCCCCGCTGCTCACCGAGGACCTGCGGCCGGTCCAGGCCGGCGGGGAGGTACAGATGGTGCCCGTGGGCAGCAAGGCCGTGGACGCGGTGCTGCGCGAGCGCCAGCCGCTGCTCGGGCTGCACGGGCACATCCACGAGTCGCGCGGCGCGGCGCGGATCGGCTCGACGCTGTCGCTGAACCCCGGCAGCCGCTACGGAGAGGGGGTCCTGGATGGGGTGCTCGTGACGATCTCGCGGGGGAAGGTCAAGTCGTACCAGCTGGTGTCGGGGTGAGCCGAGGAGGGGGACGATGGCCGAAGGTGCGGCACCGCGACTGTTCGTCCGTGAAGCGACCGGGCTGACGAAGGACATCCGGCCGCTCGACGTGTTCGTGTACAACACGAACAACCAGAACATCGGGATCGGGGTGGCGTTCATCCTGCTCCTGGTCCCGGCCCTGTACCCGGGCGCGAGCATGCTCCTGGGCACGCTGCTGTCCTGCCTCATCGCGCTGCCGATGGCGACCGTGTACGCCTACTTCGCCTCGGTCATGCCGCGGTCCGGGGGCGACTACGTCTACGTCAGCCGGACGCTGCACCCGGTGCTCGGGTTCATGAGCGGGTGGAACTGGGTGGCGTGGATGACCCTGTACGTGGGCATCCCGGCGGCGTTCTTCGGGCAGTACGGCCTCACGGGTCTGTTCCGGATGCTCGGGGCCTCGCTCGACAACGACGGCCTGATCCGGCTCGGGGACCGGTTCTCCACCGACTGGGGCATCTTCCTCGCCGGGACGGCGCTCATCGCGTTCTTCGGGCTCGTCTTCTGGCGGGGCACCAGGCTGTACTTCAAGATCCAGAACGTCGCGTTCGCGATCGCGACGCTCGGGCTCGTGCTCGCCGCGGTGATCCTCCTGTTCTCCGATCAGGAGCGGATGGTGAGCGCCTTCAACGAGTACGCCGTCTCGCTCGGCGGCCCGGCCGACGCCGCGCAGCGGGTCATCGAGACCGCGAAGAGCCAGGGGTTCGTCCCGGACGCGCCCTTCTCCTGGTACCAGACGCTCATCTCGATGGTCTGGCCGCTCTACATCGTGCTCTTCGCGATCACCTCGAGCTTCCTCGGGGGCGAGGTGCGCCAGGCCCGCAAGACGCAGTTCCTCGGCATGCCGGTCTCCGTCCTGTACGTGACCGCGTGGATGCTCGTGCTCATCGCGCTCGTTGCCCGGGTGGCCGGGAGCGAGCTCCTCGGCGCGCTCGGCTACCTGTACCCCGAGGACCTGCAGCAGGCCGCGGGGATGTCCTTCGCGCCCACGTACAACGAGCTCGTCGGGATGCTCGTGATCAGCAACCCGCTCGTGGTGCTGTTCCTCGGGATCTCGTTCGTCTTCTGGACCTACGTGTGGCTCCCGATCAACTACCTGGCGTCCACCCGGGCCATGCTCGCGTGGTCCTTCGACCGCGTCTTCCCCGAGAAGGTCGCGTACGTGAACCCGCGGACGCACACCCCGACGTGGGCGATCCTCATCGTCGGGGTCCTCGGGGAGTTCGCCCTCATCGCCTACGTCCTGAACTGGGTGACGAACATCTCGGGGATCTTCGGCTGGCTCATCTCCTTCATCCTCACGTGCGCGGCGGCCGTGGCGTTCCCGTACCGGCGTCGGGACCTCTACGAGAGCTCGCCGTTCCGCCGCGAGGTGGGCGGCGTGCCCTGGATCAGCATCGTCGGCGCCCTCGGCATCGTCGGATTGCTGATCGCCGAGTACGCCTTCTGGAAGGACCCGATCGTCGGGGTCGTCGCGTGGCCGTGGATGAAGTGGGTCATCCCCGGCGTGTTCGTGACGGGCCTCGTCTGGTACCACGCGGCGAAGGCGATCCAGCGGAGCCGCGGCGTGCGGATCGAGCAGGCCTTCGCGGAGATCCCGCCCGAGTGATGCGGCTCGCGGGGCGGACGGCGTTCGTGACGGGCGGCAACACGGGGATCGGCGCCGCCACCGTGCGACGCTTGGCGGGAGAGGGCGCGGCCGTCGGGCTCGCGTACTTCGAGGAGGCGGCCGCCGCCGAGGCGATCGCGGCGGAGATCCGGAGCGCGGGCGGCCGCTGCGTGGCCGTCCCCTGCGACGTGCGGGACCGCGGCTCCGTGGGGGCCGCGGTCGCCGCCGTCCGGGAGGCGCTCGGGCCGATCGACGCGCTCGTGAACAACGCCGGGGTGCTGCGGCACACGCCGTTCCTCGAGATCACCCCGGAGGAGTGGCGCCTGATCTTCCAGACCAACGTCGAGGGCGTCTACCACTGCATCCAGGCCTGCCTCCCGGCCATGCTCGAGCGGGGCGAGGGGTGCATCGTCAACGTGGCCTCGGAGCTCGCGCTCGTCGGGGAGCCGTTGCTCGTGCACTACAGCGCCTCGAAGGCGGCGGTGATCGGGCTCACCAAGGCGCTCGCCCGGGAGGTCGGTCCGCTCGGGGTCCGCGTGAACGCGGTCGCGCCCGGCCCGACCGACACCCGGATCCTGACCGAGGAGGAGCGCAGCGAGGCGTACGCGGCAGAGCTCCCGCTCCGCCGGCTCGGTCGGCCCGAGGAGATCGCGGCGACCGTGGCGTTCCTGTGCTCGGAGGACGCGAGCTTCTACGCGGGCCAGGTGCTCTCGCCGAACGGCGGGGCGGTGATGTGATGGCGGAGATCCGCGGCCCCCTCGACCCGCTGGCCGTCCCCCGCTTCGCCGGGTGGACGACGTTCGCCCGCCTGCCCCGCCGCGACGAGGTCGAGCGGTGCGACGTCGCGATCCTGGGCGTGCCCTTCGACGCGGGGGTCACCTACCGGCCGGGGGCGCGGTTCGGACCCCAGGCGATCCGGCAGGGCTCGCGGCTGCTCCGCGCCTATCATCCCGGCCTCGAGGTGCATCCGTTCGGCGCGCAGCAGGTCGCCGACGCGGGGGACGTGGCGGCCTCCCCCTTCGACATCGAGGAGGCGATCCGCGCCGTGGAGGCCCACGCCGAGGCGGTGCTCGCGGGGGCGGAGCGGCTGGTCGCGCTGGGCGGGGACCACACGATCGCGCTCCCGCTGCTCCGGGTGATGCGTCGCCTCCACGGGCCGGTCGCGCTCGTCCATTTCGACGCGCACCTCGACACGTGGGACACGTACTTCGGCGCGCCGTACACCCACGGGACGCCGTTCCGCCGGGCGTGGGAGGAGGGGCTCCTGCTCGAAGGTCGGGCCGCCCACGTCGGGATCCGCGGCCCGCTGTACGCGCCCGCGGACCTCGTCGAGGACGAGCGCATGGGCTTCTGGACCGCCGGGGCCATGACCGTCGCGGAGGTGGGGGCCGCGACGGTCGCCCGGCGGATCCGGGACCGGGTCGGGGACGCGCCGGTGTACGTCTCGATCGATATCGACGTCCTCGACCCGGCGCACGCCCCGGGCACCGGCACGCCGGAGGCGGGCGGGCTCACGAGCCGGGAGCTCCTCGCGATCCTCCGGGGCCTCGCGGGCGTCCGCCTCGTCGGGGCCGACGTCGTCGAGGTGGCGCCGGCCTACGACCATGCCGAGCTGACCTGCATCGCGGCCTCGCACGTGGTGTATGAGCTCCTCGCGCTCATGGCGGTGGACCGGTCGTGATCGCCGTCGCGGTCTCGGGCCTCGCGAACGGACGGGAGCGGGCCATCGCGGCGGCGCTCGGGGCCGAGCTCGTGCGCACGGCCGACGAGCTCCC
>CAZXJB010000085.1:11060-11462 GCA_964640965.1 uncultured Actinomycetes bacterium
GGCTGGTCGTGCTCCCGGCGCCGGCGCCGCGCCGGTCCCTCGAGGAGCTCGACACAGCGCTGTGGCGGCGGACGCTCGACGCGAACCTCACCCGCGCGATGGAGCTCGCCCGGGCGGCGGGCCCCCGGATCGCGGCGTCGGGGGGCGGCGCGATCGCGCTCGTCGTCCCGCCGGCGGACGGACGGCCGGGCGGGGTGCACCTCGCGGCGGCCTCCGGCGCGGTCGCGATGCTAGCCCGCGCCCTCGCGGTCGAGCTCGGGCCCGGCGGGGTCCGCGTGAACGCGCTCGTCGCCGCGCCCGATCGGCTGGAGGACGTGGTTCCGGCCCTGCGGCTGCTCCTGTCCGAGGAGGCGAGCTACGTCACCGGCGAGACCGTGCCCGCGGCCGGTGACGGGCTCGCCG
>CAZXJB010000086.1:0-11302 GCA_964640965.1 uncultured Actinomycetes bacterium
GCCCCGCCCGCCGGCGCGCCGCTCACGACGCCCGCGATCCGCTCGAGCCGCTCGATCCGGGAGAGCAGCGCGTGCGGCTGGGCGTCGGTCTCGGGCATCGTCGCGCGCAGCAGCGCGAGCTCGAGCGACAGGCGCGGCGAGGTGGTCCAGCGCATGTCCGCCTGGGCGGCGAGCAGGAGCGAGATCACCCGAGCGAGCTCCGCCGCCGAGAGCTTCGCCGCCTGGGCCGAGAGGCGCTCGACCTCCCCCTCGGGTACGTCCAGCAGCTCCGGCTGCCCCGGCGCGGTCTTCGCGAGCAGCAGGTTCCGGAAGTGGGCGAGCGCCTCGGAGGTCACGTGCCGCAGGTCCTGGCCCTCCTGGACGAGCCGGTCGACGAGCTCGAACACGCCCTTCACGTCCCCGACCGCGACGGCGTCCGCGAGCGCGTAGAGCACGTCCGAGCGCCCCGCGCCGATGAGGGCGGCGACCACGGCCTCGTCGATCTCGCGGTCGCCGAGCACCGAGGCCTGATCGAGCAGCGAGAGGGCGTCGCGGAACGAGCCCTCGGACTGCCGGGCGATCGCCTGGGCCGCACCCGGCGAGAGCGAGATCCCCTCGGCCTGCGCGACCCGCAGGAGGTGCTCGGCGACGAGCTCGGTCGAGCCTCGGTGGAAGTCGAACCGCTGGCACCGCCCGACGATCGTCGGGGGCATCTTGTGGGGCTCGGTCGTCGCGAGCACGAACCGCACGCCGGGCGGCGGCTCCTCGAAGACCTTGAGCAGCGCGTCGAAGGCCTCGCGGGAGAGACGCTGCGCCTCATCGATGATGTAGACCTTCTCGCGTCCCTGGACGGGGGCGGTCGGGGCCTTCTCGCGGAGCTCGCGCGCGTCGTCGACGCCCCCGTGGCTCGCGGCGTCGATCTCGACGACGTCCAGGTGCTGCCCCTCGCGGATCGCGACGCACTGGGCGCAGGTGCCGCAGGGCTCGGGCGTCGGGCCCCGCTCGCAGTTGACCATCTTCGCGAGGATCCGCGCGGTCGAGGTCTTGCCGGTGCCCCGCGGTCCGCAGAACAGGAAGGCGTGCGCGAGGCGCCCCTCCCGCACCGCCCCCATCAGGGCCCGCACGACGTGCTCCTGGCCGAGGACCTCCTGCGGGCCCTGGGGCCGGTACTTGCGGTACAGGGACTGGTACTGCTGCTCCTCGGCCACGCTCCCCCCTCGCTCACCCGCTCCGCCGCGGGGAAGGGCGGCGTACGGGGAAGTCTAGTGGTGGCCGTGCACCCGCCGTCGACCGCGCCGGACCTGGCCGCGTCACCGGCCGGTGGCTCCGGTCAGGCGACCCCGCGGCACCCGCCACGCCCCGCTTACGGCTGCTTCCTTCCGGACCTGACCGGGTTCACGGGATGACGTCGCGCGGGACCCAACCTTCAACGCCCCGTGCCGGGAGCGGACTCGGACCCGACGGGCCTCGGGCGGGGATCCAGCCCCGCTGAAGCGGATCGCGGGTACAGGGCACCGCTAGCTCCCCGCCTGGCACGGCCACCGCGGCGAGTATACGGCCCACCCCCGACCCAAGGCGGTCCCCAGGGACGACCGTCGCTTCCGGATGGAGAAAATCGACAATCGGTGTCGGCGACCTTCGATGTCGGCAACATCATATGTCGGTTACGATGAGACGGTGACCGCGACCTTCGTGAACCGTGAGCGCGAGCTCGAGGCCCTCCAGGCCTGGTGGAGGCGACCGGGCCCTGGCCTCGCCTTGGTGTGGGGACGACGCCGCGTCGGGAAGACCGCGCTCCTCCAGGAGTTCGCAAGGCATCGCCGCGCGATCTTCCACACCGGCACCCGCCGCCCGGCGGTGGACGAGCTCCGGACGCTCTCCGCGGCCGCCTCCGACGTGCTCACCGAGCGCGATCTCGCGCTGAACCCGTTCCGGGATTGGGTGGATCTCCTCGAATCCCTCGCACGAGCCGCGCGCCGAGAGCCGCTCCTCCTCATCCTGGACGGGTTCCCCGAGCTCGCCGCCGTCTCGCCCGAGCTCCCGAGCGTCATCCGGGCGCTCTGGGACCGTCTCGGCTCGGACTCGAAGCTCCGCATCCTCCTGTGCGGCTCGGCCGTGCGGACGATGCAGGCCGTCCAGGAGGAGCGTGCACCGCTCTACGGTCGCGTCGACCTCTCGTTGCTGCTCCACCCGTTCCGGCCACACGAGGCCGCCGCCCTCCTTCCCGGACTCCGACCGCCGGACCTCGCTCTCGTCTGGGGGATCCTCGGAGGCACGCCCATGTACCTCCGATGGTGGGATCCGCGCCGCACCGTCCGCGAGAACCTCGCCGACCTCGCGTGTCGTCCAGGCGCGCCTCTGCTCACGGAGGGGCAGCTCGTGTTGGCCACCGAAGCCGAGTCCGGCGACCTCACGCGCCAGGTGTTGTCGGCGGTGGCAGCCGGTCGCACGAAGCACAACGAGATCGCCGACGCGGTGCGCGCCGACCCCGGCCGGACCCTCGACCGGCTGGTCGAGCTCCGCCTCCTCGAGCGTCTCGTCCCCGTGACCGAGGATGAGCGCCGCACACGCCGGCGACGGTACCGGATCGCCGACAACTTCCTCGCCTTCTGGCTGGGGGTCCTCGCCCCGCACCTCGCCGCCATCGAACGCGGCCTGGGGAAGGGCGTCCTCGACGTCATCCTCCAAGAGCTCGATGGCTTCATGGGGGCGAGGTACGAGGCGGCGTTCCGTGCCCATCTCTCGCGCCTGGCCGAGGAGGGCAGACTGGGGGCCGAGGTCGTGGCGATCGGACCGTACTGGACCACGGCTCGGGAACCGATCGAGATCGATGCGGTCGTGCTCGCCGGCCGCCGCCGCGAGGCCATCCTGGTCGGCGAAGCGAAGTGGGCGCGCCGGGTGGACGGCCCCGCGCTCGTCCGCGACCTCGTCAGGAGATCCGCGTCCCTCCCGCACGTTCGTCCCGACGTCCGCTACGCGGTCTGCGCGAGGGAGGAGGTCCGCGGTGAGGTCGACCTCGCCGTGACCGCACGGGACATCTTCGCGGCGTAGGTCACCCGGACGCCGGTCTTCCCGGCCGCGCGGGGTCGCCATACAATCGTTCCGGAGGCCGTTCGAGAGAGGAGGTGAGCCATGCACGCCTTCGGCATCGCGGTCCTCTTGGGGCTCGCCGTCATGATCGTGGCGGCGCTCGCTGAGCGGTACCTGGTCAGGATCCCCGAGGTGCGTGCGCTCGTGTTCCTCGGCCTCGGCATCATCGCCGCGTGGGTGATGGACTTCGGGCTGTGGCGCGAGTGGGAGATGACCACGCGCGCCGGCTGGCTCGACGTCACGCTCACCGGCGTGATCCTCGGGGGCGTCGCGCACGCCTGGCACGTCCTGCTCAGGTTCGTCGAGGGCCTGTCGCGCAAGGTGACGGACGAGGCCACGACGATCGAGCGCACCCAGCTGCGCGCCGCCTGAGACCGAGCCCCACGCGTTCCGAGCCCTCGGCCGCAGCCCCCTCGTGCCGGGCGCGCCGAGGGCTCGAACCGTCCGAGGGCCCTGCGATCGACGCCCGCCGGCCACCCCAGCCGTAGGATGCGTCCATGGATCTCGAGGACCTCGAGGATCGCCTCCGCGCGGCGCTCGAGCGCCACCCCGAGGTGCTGGTCGCGTACCTGTTCGGCTCGGCGGCCCGGGGACGCTCCCGGCCGGGCTCGGACGTGGACGTGGCGGTGCTCCTCGCCGACGGCGCGGACGGGCTCGAGCTCCGCCTCGGGCTCCTCGGCGACCTCGCGGCCGCGGCCGGCACGGACGAGCTCGACCTCGTGGTCCTGAACGAGGCGCCGAACGAGCTCGCGTTCCGCGTGCTGCGCGACGGCCGCGTGCTCGTCTGTCGCGACGAGCGCGCCCGGGTCCGCCACCGCGTGCGGACGATCCTCGACCACCTCGACCTCGAGCCCCTGCGGCGGATCGTCGCGCGCGGGCTCGCCCGCAGGCTCGCGGAGGGGACCTTTGGTCGACGCTGAGGTCCTGCGCTCGCGCCTCCGCGAGCTCGACCGCCGGGTGACCGCGCTCCGCGGGGCGCGTGAGGCCGGCCTCGACCGCTTCCTGGCGGACGAGCAGCTCCGGGCCGCGGTGGAGCGCCACCTCCAGCTCGCCCTCCAGGCCGCGATCGACGGAGCCGCCCACGTGCTCGCCGAGGATTTCCCGGAGGCCCCCGACACGTACCGCGCGGTGTTCGAGCTCCTCGCACGCCACGGGGTGATCCCCTCGGATCTCGCGGAACGCCTGGCGCGGGCTGCGGGCCTTCGGAACCTGCTCGTGCACGGCTACCTCGAGCTCGAACCGCGGCGGACCTGGGAGGCGCTCGGCGGGCTCGAGGACCTGGTCGCCCTCGCCGGCCACCTGCACGCCTACCTCGAGCGCGGGTAGCGCGTCCGGTACCCTGCCCGGGTGCTCCCGGTCCGAGCCCTCGTCGTGGACTTCGACGGCACGGCCTGCCTCCAGGACGTGTCCGAGCTCCTGCTCGATGCCTTCGGCGAGCCGGGGTGGGAGGCCTACGACGAGGCCGTCGACCGCGGCGAGATGGGCCTGCGCGAGGCCGCCCGCCATCAGTCGGCGATGCTGCGCGGCTCCCGCGAGGAGATGCTCGCCTACGCCCTCGCGAGCGCCGAGCTCGACCCCACCTTCCCGCCGTTCGTCGCCTGGGCGACGGATCGCGGGCTGCCGCTCGAGCTCGTCTCGGACGGCTTCGCGTTCTACATCCGCCCGATGCTTGAGCGCGCGGGGCTCGGCCACCTCCCCGTCGTCACGAACGAGATGGTCTTCGACGGCCGGCCGAGCCTGCGCCACCCGAACGGCCACCCGGAGTGCCTCGGGTGCGGCACGTGCAAGATGCTCGCGGTGCAGCGCCTCCGCGCCGAGCGCGGACCCGTCGCCTTCGTCGGTGAGGGCCAATCCGATCGCTACGGGGCGCTGTACGCGGACGTGGTCTTCGCCAAGGACGCCCTCGTCCCGATCTGCGAGCGCGACGGCGTCCCGTACCGGCCGTGGCGCACCTTCGACGACGTGCGGGCCGAGCTCGAGACCCTCCACGAGCTCCCCGGCCCCGTCGCCCCGGCCCGCTGCCCAGGATGGCGCACGGACGCGCCGATGTGAGCCCCCGGGATACGGACCGGCGTCGGAGCGGACCGCGGCCTGATCGGCCCTGGCGGTGGCCGCGGGATTCGAACCCGCGAGGGGTTGCCCCCTACACGCTCTCCAGGCGTGCCCCTTCGTCCGCTCGGGCAGGCCACCGAGGTCGAGTCTACCGAGGGACGCCGGCCGTACGATGCGCCCGTGCGAGCCGTGGTGATCGGGGCCGGGGCGGTCGGCGCCGCCTGCGCGTGGTTCCTCGTGGAGGAGGGATCCGAGGTCACCCTCGTCGACCGGGGGGAGGTCGGGCGCGGCTGCTCGTACGCGAACGCGGGCCTCATCTGCCCCGGGCACTCCGAGGCCCTGCCGGGACCCGGGATCGTCGCCGAGGGGCTCCGTGCGCTGCTCCGCCGGGACGGCCCGTTCACGATCCGACCGCAGGCCGGGCCCTCGATCGTGCCCTGGCTCCTGCGCTTCTGGCGTCAGACCCCGGAACCCACCTACCGTCGCTCGACCGAGGCGCTCGTCGGCCTCTCGCGCCTGTCCTTCGAGCTCTACGAGGAGCTCGTGCGCTCCGGCGCCGCGTCCTTCGGCTACCGGCGGGGCCCGCTGCTCGCCGCCTCCAGGTCCCCGCACTGGCGACGCGAGGCCGAGGCCGTGGTGGCGCAGGCGCGTTCGCTCGGGTTCGGCGCCCGCGTGCTCGAGCGCGAGGAGCTCCTCGAGCTCGAGCCGGCGCTCGCGCCGGACCACCTCGGCGGCTACGTCCTCGAGGACCAGGGCTCCGGCGACTCCTACGCCTACGTCCGGTCCCTCGTGGAGCAGGCGCGCGCTCGCGGGGCGGACGTGCTCGAGCGCACCCCCGTCCGCCGGATCCTCGTGCGGGGTGGGCGGGCGGTCGGGGTGCTCGCCGGCGATCCCCCGCGCGAGATCCCGGCCGACCTCGTCGTCCTCGCCGCCGGCGCGTGGTCCCCGGCGCTCGCGGCGGAGCTCGGCCTGCGCCTGCCCATCCAGCCCGCCACCGGCTACAGCACGACGCTTCCCGCCTGGGAGGGCGCCCCCCGGCTGCCGATCATCGCGGGGGACTCCCGCGTGATCGTGCTCCCCCTGGAGGGCCGGGTCCGGTTCGCGGGGACCCTCGAGCTCGCCGGCTTCCGCCGCGAGCCCGACCCGGTCCGCCAGCGCGCGGTGGTCCGGGCAGGGCTCGCCGCGCTCCGCGAGCCGCCGCCGCTCCGTGGGGCCGAGCCCTGGTTCGGCTTCCGCCCCCTCATGCCCGACGACCTGCCCGCGATCGGATGGGCGGGGGTCGAGAGCGCGCTCGTCGCGACGGGGCACGGCACCCTGGGCTTCACCCAGGGCCCGGCCACGGGGAAGCTCATCGCCGAGCTCGCCGCCGGGAAGCCGCCCTCGCTCGACCTCCGACCCTTCCGCCCGGACCGGTTCTGAGGGGCCCGCGGCCTACCCGGCGCGAACGACCTCGATCGCGCACCCCGGCCCCCGCGCTCGGGCGAGGCGCGCATCGAGCGTGAGCAGCGTCCCTCCGAGCGCCTCGGCGAGCGCCACGTAGAGGGCGTCCCAGGCCCGAAGCGCGTGCCGGAGCTCCCAGGCCCGGGGGAGGAGTGGCGCGTGCGCGTAGCGGAGCCCCGGCCAGTCGGCGAGATCATCCACCGCCTGATCGGCCGCGGTCGGATCGAGCACCCCCCGCAGGCGATCGCGGCGGATCAGCGAGAGCACCTCGGCGTCCACGAGGTGCGGCGCCGCGTGGTCGTCGTCGGCGGCCAGCCGCGCGCGGATCGGCTCGGCCCGCTCCCCGCCGACCAGGACCTCGTACAGGCAGGAGGCGTCAACGACGAGCACGGGGCCACTCGCCGCGGATCTCGTCCAGGGCACGGACGACGTCGGCGGCGGTCACCGAGGACGAACGACGCCGCGTGCGCCGCAGCCACTCGCTCACCGAGGGGCGGGCCGCGAGCCGGCCGGCCTCCCGGCGCAGGAGCTCGGGGACGGTGATGCCCTCCTCCGCTGCCCGGCGGACGAGCGCCGCGTACACGTCGTCGTCGATGTCACGGATCTGCACCGTCTTCGGCACGCTCGCAGGATATCATGCGCGGTCGCATGTTGTCGCGAGGGCGTCTCGAGGGCGTCACCCGAACACGTCCTCGTAGTGGACCCCCGGCATCCGCCAGATCGCCGCGTGGGGATAGGGATCGACCGGGCCGTCGACCGAAAGCCAACACACCGAGAACCGCCGCTTGCGGGTGTAGCCGTCGAGCTCGCACTCCCGACGCCCGCTGGGTGGGGAGTCCGCGAACCCGAACAGCGAGGCACCGGGCCGGCACCGAGGGGCGTGCGTCACGACCGCTCCCTCGAGGTCGCCGCAGACCATCGCGAGGAGCGGCGGGGACGACCGCGACCGCACAGCGGCGCGGAGGCGTGGCGGGTCGCCCGAGTCCGGGAGCATCGCGGCCCACGAGGGAGCGCCCGCTCGGTCGGGCGCAGCGCCCGTCGGCACGGGGGCCGTCGGGCCCCGGCAGCCGGACCACAGGAAGAACAGCAGCGCGAGGCCGCCCAGCCACCCCACCCAGGAGCGTGCGAGCGCCCGAGCCTCCTTCCTCGCCTGCACGGCCAGCCTTTGGACGGGTCGGGGCAGCCGGGACCACGCCGAGCGGTGCAGCGCCTCGAGCGGCAGGAGATCGACCGCGTACCGCCCGAGCAGCTCCGCCTGCACCTCCGAGGGCGACCGGGACCCCGGGCGAGCGCCCGCCACCCCCGCGTGCGCCCGACAGGCGGGGATCACGAGCCCGCCCATCTCGAGGACGACCTCGGGCACCGTGTCGCGCCCGACGGCCATGCACCCCGCGCAGATCAGGCGCAGCCGGCTGGGGTACCCGAGCTCGGCGCGGTATCCACCCGCGTGCTCGACGACCCGACCCCACATCGACACCGTGCCGACCACCCCGATCGAGCTCCCGGACCCCACGTTCGCCGCGAGGAGGCGTGCGAAGCTCGAGGCCGCGTAGATCCCGCACGCGCACCCCGCCTCGGGCGCCGGATGGGGGTCGCGCCCCATGAGGGGGGAACGTTCGCACCGCGCGCGCAGCGGCGCTCGGGCCGGCCATGCCCCGCCCTTGAACAATGAGTGCAGCTCGAGGCCCTCGGGTCCGCGTCGGAGCCGCCACAGCCGCCAGCCCGTGACGGCCTCCGGCACGAGCTCGATGCCGTCCGGCGGGGCAAAGCCGGCGCCGGCCACGGTCACCCCGACGGCGAAGGGCCCTGCGCCGCAGGCGCTTCCGGCACGGGGAACCGGGGGAGGTTCGCGCCGTAGAAGACGATGCGTGCGCCCTGCGCCTCGAACCACCGGCTCCAGAACGTGCGGATGCCCTCGATCTCCTCGCTCGTCATCTCCGCGAGCGTCGTCGCCCCGGCGCCCACCACGTAGACCCGCACGCCCGCGAGGTCCACGCTCGGCGCCCGGGCGAGGAGCGCGGCGATCTCGGCGTCGGACCACGTCTCGACCGCGCCGAGGTGCATCCCGCCCGCCGACTGGACCATGTCGGACAGGAGCACGAGCGTCCGGTCGCCGGCCTCCGGGTACGCCGCGAAGTACTGCCCGGCGAGCTCGAGCGCCCCGAAGATGTCGGTGCCCCGGCTCGAGGTCGCGAGGATCGCCGCCGCCTTCGCGCGCGCCCGCTCCTTCGCCTCCTCCAGTCCGGACCGGCACCGCAGGGCGTTGTCCGTGATCGCGCACGGCTCGAAGGTCTCGTTGATCGGCAGCGACCCGTGCACGAGCGGGTCGTCGTCGATGACGTCGGCGCCGAGCACCCCACCCGAGCCGGCGACGTGCTCGAGGACCATCGCGAAGATCCCCTCGTACCGCGCACGGACGTCCTCCCGCAGCGTGCTGTTGGAGACGTCGAACAGCACGACGGTCACGGCCCGGGGCTCCCGCGCTTGCGCCGTGCACGCCCCGAGCGCGAGCGCGGCGAGCACGCACCCGACGGCACGCCGCGCCCTCACCGCCGTCCGACCCCCCGGGCGAGCTCCGCCGGGATCTCCAGGGGCGGGATCCGCTCGAAGCACCGCGGCGTGGTGCGGTCCTTGCGCGCACGCACGTTGGCCGCGCAGTAGGCGGCGACGAGCCGGTCGCGCTGCGCCCGCAGGACGCGGAAGCGCGCCTCGAGCTCGTCGCGGAGCGCCTCCCGCCGACGCCGGAGGTCCCGGACCCGGCCCTGGAACCCCGCGAGCGCGACCCCGGCCTCCGAGGCCGCGCGCTCGAGCTCCTCCAGCGCCAGCAGGCGCTCGCGGCCGGCCGCGTGGATCTGCTCGATCGCCTCGAGCAGCGCCTCGCGCCGCGCCTGGGCCTCGCGGCGGCGCGCCTCGATGTCGAACCGGTGGCGCTCGGCCGCGGCCTCGAGCTCTCGACGACGCCGTTCCTCCTCTCGCCGCCGGGCCTCCTCCCGCGCCGCCCGCTCGCGCTCTGCGCGACGACGTTCGGCGCGCTCCGCCTCCCGCTCGGCCCGCCGGGCTGCGGCGCGCCGGTTCGTCGTCGTGCGGGGGTCGTGCCGCAGGTACGACCAACCCGCCGCGGCCGCGAACACCACGAGGTTGATGAGGGCGAAGGCGAGGGTGCCCACCACCGGCCCGACGAGATCGCCGCCGACGCGCCGCAGGTAGTCGTACCGGACGAGCGAGATGACCCCGATCGCCGCCACCGGCACCACGACGAGCACCCACGCCAGCCAGGAGCGGACCTGACCGGCGAGGGCCACGCCGAGGAAGTGGGCGATGGCGACGAGCGCGACCGCCACGCTCGCGGTCATCACGTACGTGAAGAGGTCCGACTCACCGAACAGGCGGAACGCGACGGCGTTCAGGGGGAACTCCCCGACGAGGATGAGCGCGATCACGGCCCAGTACGGGACCGGCCCGATGCCGTGCCAGCCGGCGTCCTCGCTCGGCCCGGCGGAGACCCAGGCCTCCCCGAGCGTCGCCCCGACCGCGGGGGGGTCCTCACCGTCCTCCACCGCCCCCGGAGGCTCCTCGCCCTCCTCGGTCGGCTCCGCCGCCGCCACGACCGGGGCCGGCGGATCGGGCACGAGGATGCCCGGGCGGGGCCGGGGAGCCTCGGTCGCGACCTCCGAGAGCTGCGCCTGGAGGCGGGCGAGGCGCCCGTCCTCCTCGGTCCGCCGGCGCTCGTGGTCGGCCCGGGCCTCCGCGAGTCGAGCCTCCGCCTCGGCCAGGCGATCCTCCGCCTCCGCCACGTCCCGCTCGGCCTCATCGAGCTCGAGCGCGAGCGCGCCGTCGTCCCGCCGCCACCGTCCGACGAGCGCCTGGACCTGCGCGTCCGTCCGGGCGAGGATCTCGCGGAGCTCGAAGGGGATCGCCTCGTCCCGCGGGGCGGGCACGCCCGCCCTGCCGTCCCGCCGACCCTTCCGGCGGGCCCGCCGTACCTCGCGCCACGACCGCAGCATCCGACCCTCCCTCGCTTCGGGGCCGACGGCCCCGAAGCCCATGGCGCGGGCACGCCCGGGGGGCGGTGGTCATGGAGGGGGCCGCGACCCAACCGCTTCGCGCCGAAGGTACGGGGAGGGTCTGACACGAACACCCGTTCGCCATCATGGACCTCGCGCTGCGCCGCAGAACGGCAGGATGGTGGCATGGGCGCACCCGACGTCCCCTTCGGCGAGCTCGTCCCCGGCCGGTTCCTCGTGCGCCGGGGCCGATTCCTCGCCGAGGTCGAGGTCCGGGGCCGCCGAGCGCTCGCCCACGTCCCGAACGCGGGGCGCCTTCGCGAGCTCCTGGTCCCCGGCGTCGACGTCCTGCTCGCGCCGAGGACGGGGACGCGCCGGACCGCCCTCGACCTCCTCCTCGCGCGGGTCCCCGAGGAGGAGCGAGGGCCCGGCCGGGGCGGGTGGGCCTGCATCGACGCCCGTCTACCGCCCCGGGTGCTCGCCGCGGCCCTCGCCCGGGACGCCGTCCCGGAGCTCGAGGGCGGGCGCGTCGTGCGGACCGAGCCGGCGCTCGCGGCCGGCAGGGCCGACCTGCTCCTCGCCGGACCGGGGTGGGAGGCCGTGGTGGAGACCAAGTCGATCACGCTCGTCCGCGCCGGCGCCGGGCTCTTCCCCGACTCCCCGACCGAGCGCGGGGCGCGCCACGCCGAGGACCTCGCGCGGCTGGCCGAGCCTCTCGATCGCCTCGTAGGCGATCA
>CAZXJB010000087.1:0-8555 GCA_964640965.1 uncultured Actinomycetes bacterium
CCCTCCTCCCAACCGCCGCGCCGGCGCTCGCGCTCGGCGAGCAGGTCCCGCAGGCGGGCGGCCGCCAGGCGCACCGAGATCCGCTCGGCCTCGGCCGTGAGCTCCTCGTGGCGCGTGGCCATCTCGGCCTGCTGCCGCAGCGGCTTCAGCTGCCGCTTCAGCTCGGCGAGCACGTCCTGCAGGCGGACGAGGTCCTGGTCCAGCCCGGCGAGCTTGCGCTCGGCGCGCTCCTTGCGCTTGCGGTGCTTGGCGATCCCCGCCGCCTCCTCGATCAGCCGGCGGCGGTCCTCCGGACGGGCCGAGAGCACCTCCTCGAGCTCGCCCTGGGAGACGATCGTGTGCAGCGCCCGCCCGATCCCCGACTCGGCGAGGAGCTCCTGGACGTCGAGCAGGCGCACCACCTGCCCGCCGATCCGGTACTCCGACTCACCCGAGCGGAAGATCGTGCGGCTGATCTCGATCTCGGACATCGGCACCGGGATGAGGCCGGCCTGGTTGTCGATCACGAGCCGGACCTCGGCCATGCCGAGCGGCGGCCGCGCGGGGCTGCCCGCGAAGATCACGTCGGCCATCTGGCCGCCCCGGAGCGCCCTCGGGCCCTGCTCGCCGAGGACCCAGCTGATGGCGTCCACGAGGTTGGACTTCCCGCTGCCGTTGGGACCGACGATGACGCTGATGCCGGGACCGAACTCGAGGACGGTCTTGTCCGCGAAGCTCTTGAAGCCTCGGATCTGGATCGAGCGCAGGAACATGCGGCGCGATGCTAGCAGTGCGCGGAGCCCGAATCCGGGAATCGACCCCGCGATCCCGGATCAGCCGCGGACGCGGAACTCGCGCTCCCCGGCGAGGGGTTCGGGGTGGAGCTCGACGTCCGACACCCGGGCGAGCTCGGGTCCGCGGCGGCACCAGGCGACCATCCGATCCACGGCCTCGTCCGGACCCTCGAACGCGGCCTCCACGCGCCCGTCGGCGAGGTTCCGGACGTACCCGCCGACGCCGAGCCGACGCGCCTCCGCCGCGCACGTCGCCCGGAAGAACACGCCCTGGACGCGGCCCGACACCACCACCCGCACGCGCTTCACGCCCCGATGTTCCCACCGGAGATGGGACCTTGGACCCTCCTCCGGACCTTGCCCTCATCGGCCGGACGGCCTAGGCTGGAAGCGCTTCCACGTGTCCTGGAGGCACCGTGGCGCGCGCTCGTGCGTTCACGGCGGTCCTTGCGTTGGTCCTGACGGTGACCCTCGCGCAGGGAGCCCTCGCCGGCCCCGCTCCGCATGGGGGCGGCCACGGCAAGGGCCACGGCGGAGGCAAGCCGACCCCGAGTCCCACCGCGACCCCGACCCCCGCCGGCACCCGTCCCCGACGCCGCAGCCCTCCGAGAGCACGGCCCCATCGGACGCTCCCCCGCCGCCCGCGCCGGGCGCGAGGGTCGCGGAGGGCCCCTCACCGGAGGCCTCCCCGCCCGAGGATCCGCCGCGGGGTCAGACCGGCATCGTGAAGATCGACGGGCGTCCGCTCGACCAGCACCCCGACAACGAGCCGCACGTCGGGTGCGTCTTCGAGCTGGACCTCTCCAACTACCCCGACGGCGGCATCGAGGCGAGGTACTCCGTCCGGCTCTGGCCGCCCACGGGGCGCGAGCGGCTGCTGAGCGGCGGCTTCACGCTCGAGGACGACCCGGCCGGCGGCGGCCAGGACCTCGACGGGGAGCTCCGGCTGGATCTCGCGGAGCCCCTGCGCGGCTCGGGCGCCGCGCCGCACCCGCAGCAGGGCTGGCACGTGGAGGTCTCCGTCCGGGCTCCCCACTCGCTGGGTCCCGACGACAAGCACAAGGCGTTCTGGGTCTCCTGCGCGGTGCCGCCGACCGTCCTGCCGACGACGGTGACCCCGCCGCCGGCCCCGACCACGGTCACCCCGCCGGGCCCCCTCGCCGTCACCGGCGCGCGGATCCGTGGCCTCGCGGGACTCGCCCTGCTCGCCCTGGTCCTCGGCAGCGCCGCGCTCCGGCTCTCGGCCGGTCTGCGTCGCGCGAGCTGAGCGCCGGCGGTAGCATCGGATCGTGGCTGCGTACGACCCGCGGACGGCCCTCATCGTCGTCGACGTGCAGAACGACTTCGCCGACCCCGAGGGCTCGCTGTACGTGCGGGGCGGCGAGGAGGTTGTCCCGTTCATCAACCGCGAGATCGAGGCCGCGCTCGCGGCGGGGGCCCTCGTCGTCTACACGCAGGACTGGCACCCGCCCTCGACCCCCCACTTCCAGAAGGACGGCGGGATCTGGCCCGTGCACTGCGTCCAGGACACCTGGGGCGCCGAGCTCCACCCCGACCTGCGGGTCGAGGGTCCCGTGGTGCGCAAGGGCGCGGACGGGCGCGACGGCTACTCGGGCTTCAGCGTGCGCGACCCCACGAGCGGCGAGGTGACCGCGACCGAGCTCGAGCGGATCCTGCGCGAGCGCGGGACCCAGCGCCTCGTCGTCTGCGGCCTCGCGACGGACTACTGCGTGCTCGAGACCGTCCTGGACGCTCGCCGTCTCGGGTTCCCCACTACCGTGCTGCGCGAGGGCATCCGGGCGGTGGACCTGCAGACGGGCGACGGCGAGCGCGCGCTCGAGCGCATGCGCGAGGCCGGCGCCGCGCTCGCCTGAGCTCAGCTCTGGCACTGTGGGCAGAAGTAGGCGAAGCGCCCCGCGATCTTCACGGCCTCGATCGGCGATCGGCACCGCCGGCACGGCTGACCGGCGCGGCCGTAGACCTTCAGCTCGTGCTGGAACTCCCCCGGCTTGCCGAACAGGTCGACGTAGGCCTCGTCCTCGAGCGTGGTCCCCCGGTGCCGGATCGCCTCCTGGAGCACCTCCTGCAGCGCCCGGTACAGGCGCCGGACCTCCTGCGAGGAGAGCGTGTTCGAGAGCCGGTCGTGGCGGAGCCCGGCCGCGAACAGCACCTCGTCGGAGTAGATGTTGCCGAGCCCGCTGATGAAGGTCTGGTCCATGAGCAGCGGCTTCAGCTTCGTCGCGCGCTGCGCGAGGGCCGCGGCGAACTGCTGCCAGGTGAACACGTGGTCGAGAGGGTCGATCCCGACGTGCTGCAGCTCCTTGACCTTGCCGAGCTCGTCCGGCGTGGTGACGAACAGCTCGCCGAAGGCCCGGGGGTCGATGTACCGCAGATCGCCGCCCTGCTGGAAGTCGATGACGACGTGGGTGTGCGGCGGCAGCGGCTGCCGCTTCGTGCCGCGGAGGAACCGGCCGCTCATCCCGAAGTGCACGACCAGGACCTCCCCACCGTCCATGTGCAGCAGGACGTACTTGCCGCGGCGCTCGGCCTTCGTGAACCGGTGCCCGACGAGCCGGTCGGTGAACTCCTTCCGCCGCGCGTGTCGACGGATGATGCGCATCGCGTTGCGGGACGGACGCACCTCGGCGGCCGCGATCTTCCGCCCGACGACGTCCTTCTCCAGGTCCCGACGCACCACCTCGACCTCGGGAAGCTCCACGGATCCCCCCTCGACCCGCCTCAGCCGTCGCCCCCGGCGGGAAGCTCGGACAGTGCCCGGTACGCCTCGTGAGCGGCCTGCTGCTCGGCCTCCTTCTTCGAGCGGCCGGTGCCGGTCCCGTAGGCCTTCCCGCCCAGGTAGACGGTCGCGGTGAACTCCTTCTCGTGATCGGGCCCCGTCTCGGAGATCCGGTACTCGGGAAGCGTCCGGAGCTCGGCCGAGGCCAGCTCCTGCAGGATGGTCTTGTAGTCCCGCTCGCCCTCGCCCCGGACGTAGGCGATCATGCGCGGCCGGAACAGGCGCTCGATCAGCCGCCGGGCCGTCTCCAGGCCCCGGTCGAGGTAGATCGCCCCGAGCAGCGCCTCGAGCACGTCGGCGAGGATGCTCGCCTTGTCCCGTCCGCCGCTCATCTCCTCGCCCTTGCCGAGCAGCACGAACCGCCCGAGCCCGAGATCCCGTGCGACCTCGGCGAGCGCGCCCATGTTCACGACCGCCGCGCGGAGCTTGGCGAGCTCCCCCTCGGACATGGCGGGGAACTCGCGGAAGGCCATGTCCGTGACCACCAGGCCGAGCACGGCGTCGCCCAGGAACTCCAGGCGCTCGTTGTTCACCTCCAGGCCCCGCTCGAACGCGTAGGAGCGGTGCGTGAGGGCGAGCTCGCAGAGGGCGCGATCGCGGAACCGCACACCGAGGGCGCGGTCGATCTCCCTCGGGTCCGCGCCGGCCGCCCTCGGGCTCACGCGCTCACTCGACCTCGACGGCCTGACGCCCGGCGTAGGAGCCGCAGTTCGGGCACACGCGGTGCGGCAGCTTGGGCTGGTGGCACCGCGGGCACTCCGAGTACGTGGGCGGCTGCGCCTTCCAGTTGGCCCGGCGCTTGGCGCTGCGGCTGTGCGTCTGTCGGCGTTTGGGAACCGGCATCGTCGCGTCCTTTCTCTGGTTCAGGTCTCGGAGGTCAGGCCCTGCAACGGGCCCCAGCGGGGATCGGTCGGCTCGGGGCACGAGCACTCCCCGAGGTTGCGGTCGCCGCCGCAGCGCTCGCACAGGCCGAGGCAGTCGGGGCGGCAGAGCGGCGAGAACGGCATCGACAGGATGACCGCGTCGCGGACCATCGGCTCGGGATCGAGCAGGAGGTCGGGGCCGAGCACGTAGTCGTCCTCGGGTCCCGGATCACGGGCGAACAGGTCGGCGACGGGGACGTCGAAGGGCCGCTCGAACGCGCGCAGGCAGCGGGCGCACCGGAACGCCATCACCCCGGCGAGGTGCCCGCTCACGTAGATGCCCTCGACGACGCTCTCGAGCACGAGGTCCCCGCGCAGGGGGCTGCTCGCGGGCACCTCCGCGAGCTCCGTCGCGAGGCCCGGCACGGCCTCATCCACGCGGACCGTGCGGGAGCTCCCAGGGTGCTCCACGAGGTCGCGGACGTCGATCGCGTGCATCACGCCTCCTCCTCGGGGAAGGCCACCTCGGGGCCGATCTCGGGGTTCGTGGCGGGCGCCGCGGCCCGGAGCTTCTCCCGCCCGGCCCGGACCTGGTCGATCGTGCGGGTGAGCTGCTCGTTGGTGGCGAGGAGCTCCTCGGTGATCCGTGCGAGCGCGGCCTCGAACTGCGCGAGCTTCGCGTCGATGTAGTCCTCGGCCTCGAGCTTCATCCGGCGGGCCTCGGCGTCGGCCTCGGCGCGGATCCGCTCGGCCTCGGCGATCGCCCGCTGCACGACCTCCTCGCGCTCGGCCATCCGCAGCTGCTCCCGCCGGGCCTCCTCGACGATGGCCTCGGCGTCGCGCCGGGCCTTGGCGAGGAGCTCCTCCCGGTCCTTCACCACCCACCGGGCCTGCTTGATCTCCTCGGGGAAGGCCGCCTTCATCTCCTCGAGCATCGCGAGCACCTCCTCGCGGTTCACGAGGGCGCTGGAGGAAAGCGGCATCGACTTCGCCTCCTGGATGAGGTCCTCCAGCTGCTGGATCCTGGCGGCGAGGTCCACGCTCACCCACCCCCTCCGAGCCGCTCGCGGAGGCGCTCGAGCACGGCGGGCGGCACGAGCCCGCTCACGTCGCCGCCGAAGCGCGCGACCTCCTTCACGAGCGAGGACGAGAGGAAGGACCACGCGGGGCTCGTCGTCATGAACAGCGTCTCGACCCCCGCGAGCGCCCGGTTCATCTGGGCCATCTGGATCTCGGCCTCGAAGTCGGTGACCGCGCGCAGCCCCTTGACGACCACGTCGGCGCCGACCGACCGGGCCGCCTCGACGAGCAGCCCCGAGAAGGCCGCGACCTGCACGTTCGCGAGCCCGCTCGTCGCCTCCTTCAGCATCTGCACCCGCTCCTCGGCGCTGAACAGCACCTGCTTGGCCGGGTTGTCCAGCACCCCGACGACGACCGCGTCGAAGCGCCGGGCGGCCCGTTCGATGATGTCGAGATGACCGTTCGTCGCGGGATCGAACGTCCCGGGACACAGGGCGGTCAGGCCCATCGGCTATGCCTCCCGCAGCAGCACGACCAGGGTGTCGCCGTACTCCAGGCGCCTGGCAGGGGCCCAGTGTAGCGGAACCACAGGCATGGAACTCCCCTTCCGGCGGGTCAGGACCACCGTCCACCCCGGGGCGAGCCACCCCCGCTCGAGCTCGGCGAGCATCCCCTCGAGCTCGTGGATCCGCAGGTCGTAGGGGGGATCGGCGAGGACGAGGTCGAAGGGCGCCCCGTTCCGCTCGCGCCGCGTGAGGAACGCCCGGACGTCGAGCCCCACCACCGCGGCCCGGTCCCCCAGGCGCGCCCGCTCGAGGTTCGCCCGGATCGTCCGCAGGGCGGCCGGGGAGCGCTCCACGAAGACCGCCTCGGCGGCCCCGCGCGAGAGGGCCTCGATGCCGAGCGCCCCCGTGCCCGCGTACAGGTCGAGCACCCGGGCGCCCGCCACGGCGGGGCCGAGGCTCGAGAAGACACCCTCTCGAGCGACGTCGGACATCGGCCGGACGCCCCGGGGGACGGCGGCCAGGCGCACCCCCTTGGCGGAGCCCGCGATGATGCGCACGGCGGGGCTCAGGCGAGCCCGAGCTGGCTCGCCTCGCGGACGAGCTCGGCCCGGGAGCGCACCCCGAGCTTGCGCATGAGGCTCGCGCGGTGGTTCTCGACCGTGCGGACCGAGAGGAACAGCAGGCGCGCGATCTCGGCGTTCGTGTGTCCGAGGGCGATCAGGCGCAGGACCTCCCGCTCGCGGTCGGAGAGGTCGGCCGCGGCGCCGCCGCGGGCCCTGCCCGGCGCCTCCCGCCAGCGGACGAGCGCCGCCCCGAGCGCCGGCTGCAGGTACTCGTGTCCCGACGCGACGGCCCGCACGGCGTCCACGAGCTCGGTGCCGGCCGCCTCCTTCATCAGGTACCCCTTCGCCCCCGAGGTGAGGCACAGCTGCACGTCGGCGGGGTTGTCGATCATCGACAGCACCAGGATCGCCGAGCGGCCGAAGCGCTCGCGCAGGCGCCGGACGACCTCGGCGCCTCGCTCGTCGGGGAGCACGAGGTCCGCCACGACGACGTCGGGCTCGACGTCGGACGCGAGGGCCTCGGCGAGGCTCCCCGCCTCGGTCACGACCCGGATGTCCGGCTGGCGCTCGAGCAGGGCCCGCAGGCCCTCGCGGACGATGCTGTGGTCGTCCATGAGCATGACCGAGACCGACCCCTCGTTCATGCGATCGGCACCTCCAGGCGGATCGTCGTCCCCGCACCCCTCGTGGACTTGATCGCCAGCGCGCCCCCCACGAGCTCGGCCCGCTCGCGCATCCCCCGAAGCCCGAAGCCGCCCGCGAGCTCCGGCTCGGCGCGCTCGGCGAGCCCGACGTCGAACCCGCGGCCGTCGTCCTCGACCACGACGGACAGCCTACCGTCCCGCAGGCCCACGATGACGGAGATCTGGGAGGCCTTCGCGTGCTTCACCGCGTTGTTCAGGGCCTCCTGCGCGATGCGGAAGGCCACGGTCTCGACGTCCTCGGGCACCCGCCGGCCACCGGTCTCGTCGAGCACGTGGATCTGGGCGTCGCCGCGATCCCGCAGGTTCTCGGCGAGGTGCTCGATCGCGGGGACCAGGCCGAGGCGCTCGAGGTCCGGCGGGCGCAGGCTCCACACGAGGGCGCGGCTCTCGGCGATCGCCCGCTGGATCAGCTCCTGCACCCGGACGGCCCGCTCGCGGTGCTCCTCGGGCACCACCTGGTCCAGGTCCGAGGCGAACAGCGAGATCGAGGTCAGGACCTGGCCGATCCCGTCGTGGATCTCCAGGGCGACGCGCTGCCGCTCCTCCTCCTGGGCCCGGACCAGGCGCCGTGCCAGGCGCAGGCGCTCCTCGGCCAGGCGCGCGAGCTTGCGGGCCTGCTCGGCGAGGTCCTGCTCGGCGAGGACCAGCTCCGTGACCTCGCGCGTGATGCTCTCGATCACCGCGGGGCGGTCCTCCTCGTCGCGGATCACCCGCACCCGCGAGTCGGTCCAGATCACCCGGCCGTCCTTGCGGATCCACCGCATCCGGGTGCTCGGAGGCTCCTCCCCCCGGATGATCGCCTCCATGACGGGCCGATCCTCGGGATGGACCATCCTCATCCGCAGGTCGGGGTCGGCGTAGTGCTCCTCGGGCGTGTAGCCCGTCATCTCGGTCACCGAGGGGCTCACGTACTCGAAGCCGCGGGGCTCGCTCACCCGGTACCGGCAGATCACGTCGATCGCGTTCTCGGCGAGCTCGCGGAAGCGCTCCTCGCTCTCGCGGAGCGAGCGCTCGGCCGCGGCGAGCTGCGCCCGCTGGACCGCTCGGGCCATGGCGCCCACGATCGCCGTCGGCAGCCGCACGAGGTGGTTCTTCAGCACGTAGTCGTCCAGGCCCGCCTTCAGGCCCTCGACGGCCACCTCCTCGTTCCCGGTCCCGGTGAACATGACCACGGGCACGTGCGGGAGGGCTTCCCGGACCTCGCGCAGGACCCGGTGGCCGTCGGTCCAGCCCATCGCGAAGTCGGTCACGACGACGTCCACGTCCCCGTCGGCGAGCGCGCGCTCGAAGGAGCCCTCGTCGGTCGCCTCGATGATCCGGACCCCCGGG
>CAZXJB010000087.1:8565-11273 GCA_964640965.1 uncultured Actinomycetes bacterium
AGCACGGCGCACAGGTCGTCCACCACGGGCTCGAGCTCGCGCGCGACGAGCGCACGGTCGTCGGGATCGTCGTCGACGAGCACGACCCGGTGAGGCACGAGCCCGTCCGTCTCAGGCATCCTCCACCCCCGCAGCGGGCGTTCCCTCATCACCGCCTCCATCGGCAGGTCCGCCCCCCGACTCGAGCTCCATCCAGAAGATGCTCCCGCCCTCGGGGCGGCCCTCCACCCCGACCCGACCCCCCATCCGCTCGATCCCGGTCCGCACGATCGCGAGGCCGATCCCCGTCCCGGGATACGCGTCCCGCCCGTGGATCCGCTCGAGCGGCTGGAAGATCCGCTCGCGGTGCTCGGGCGGCACGCCGATCCCGTTGTCTGCGACCGAGAGGCGTACGCGCCGTCCGCGCACCTCCGCCGAGACGCGGACCAGCGGTCGCGTCCCCGGCGCCATGAACTTCACGGCGTTGCCGAGGAGGTTCGCGACGACCCGGACGAGCGTGCTCCGGTGGCCGAGGACCGAGGGCAACGGGCCCACGACCTCGATCCCGGCGCCCGTGCCGTCCACGTCCGCGGCCACCTCCTCGAGCGCGGCGGTCACCACCTCGTCCAGGCGCACCGGCCGAAGCGGCAGCTCCGCGAGCGACAGGCGGCTGTACGCCAGGAGATCGTCGATGAGCCGATCGAGCCTGGCGCCCGCAGCGACGATGCGCTCCGCGTCGCCCCGGGCCCCCGCCTCGAGCCGCGCCCCCTCCAACAGGGCGCGTCCGAACCCCGCGATCGCACGGAGCGGAGCCCGCAGGTCGTGCGCCACCGCCGCGGAGAACGCCTCGAGCTGCCCGTTGCGCTCGGACAGCTCCGCGGTCCGCTCCGCGACCCGGCGCTCGAGCTCGGCAGCGTGCCGCTCGACCTGCTCGCGCAGCCGCGCGTGGCGGAGCGCGACCGCCAGCTGGTCCGCCACCTCTCCGGTGATCTCGCGGGCCTCCGCGTCGAAGCCGTTCGGCACACCCGAGCTCAGCACGACCGCTCCGAGATGCTCCCCCTCCGCTCGCAGGACCGCCGCGAGCACGCTGCGGACGCCGCGCTCGACGAGGTCCGCGACGAGCTCCGTCGACCGCACCTCGCGGAGGTCGGGGATGACCGCCACCCGCTCCCGCTCGGCCGCCTCGAACCACGGCGCCTCCGAGACCGGGAAGGTCGCCCTCTCGGGGAGCCCGAGCGGTTCCTCCCCCACGGCCGCGAAGACGGTGGCGAGGCCCGATGCGGGGTCGACGAGCGCGACGCCGGCCCGGTCACAGCGCACGAGCCGCCGCAGCCCCTCGAGCGCGCGGAGCGCGAGATCGCGCGGGTCGGTGGCCCGCAGGATCCCTCGGTCGAGCTCGTGGAGCGCGGACAGGCGCGCGAGGAGCCGCTCGCGCTCGGCGCGTGCCCGGATCGAGGCGATGCCGAACGCCAGGTCCTCCGCCATCTCCTGCAGGAGCGCGATCTCCGGCTCGGTGAACGCGTCCGGTTCCGAGGCGTAGATGCTGAGGGCGCCGAGCACCGACCCCTCGACGAGGAGCGGCAGCGCGATGCTCGAGGCGTAGCCGCGCTCGCGCGCGAGGCGCCCCGCCAGGGCCCGACCCGCGGGTCCCCGGCGAAGTCCTGCACCACGCAGGGCCGGCCGGTTCGGATCGCCGTGCCCGTCGGACCTCGTCCCGAGGGCTCGTCCGCCCACGTGAGGTCGATCGCGGCGAGGTAGCCGGACTCGAACCCCGCCCACGCGACGGGCTCCACGCTCCGGCGCTCGTCCTCGCGACGGTAGCCGACCCACGCCATGCGGTAGCCGCCCTCCTCCACGACCACCCGGCAGACCTCGCGGAGCAGCTCCCGCTCGTCCCCCAGGCGGAGCATCGCCTGGTTGCAGGCGCGGATCGCCCGCAGCGCGCGGTTGAGGTGGAACACCTCGGCGGCGGCCTTGGCCTGCACGGCCTGCGCCCGGGCGCGCTCCCGGACGGCGCGCCGCACGAGCGCGAAGGCGAGGACGGCGGTGACCGCGACGAACGCCCACCCCTTGGCGGTCTGGGCGAGGGCGCGCGCGTCAGGACCCGCGAACAAGGCCTCGACGGCGCGGTCGGAGAGCAGGATCCAGGCGGCGCCCACCGCCGCGTACACGCCGGCGGCACGCAGCGCCGGCCGCAGTCCGAGGGCGCGCTCGGCGGGTGGCTGCGGGCTCGCACGAGCCGCCTCGCCGGTCGGTCCCAACGGCCGCCCCCCTCGCGGCGATCGCTCCCCCACCGTTGCGACGCCCCATCATCGCGCCGGACGCCCCGCTCCGGCAACCCACGGATCAGGTGTCGGTAGCGTCGCTCGGACGGCAGCGCCCGAGAAGGCGGTCGAGCTTCCGAGGATCGGATGCAGAAGGCACGTAGGCTCGCTCCCGAACAGCGGCGAACCGTCGGAGGGAGCCTACGTGCGCACGATCACTGTAACGGTCGAGGTTCCCTGGCCCAAGGGGAGGACGACGCCGGCCAAGCTGGAGCGGCCGTCCACCGGGCGGCCATGGCTGCCGGATAAAGCGCCCTGATCGCCGCCCTGGGGACCTGGGAGGAGGAGCTGCTGCCGGAGGCGGGCGCCCTGTCAGCGGAGGGTCCGCCGGTACCTGCTGACCCGCCTCGGGCCCATCCGGTTCTCCCGGTGGAAGACCCGCAAGGACGGCCGCTACGGCTTCCC
>CAZXJB010000088.1:0-11118 GCA_964640965.1 uncultured Actinomycetes bacterium
TCCTCGCGAGCGCGGCGCGCTCCGGCCGGTTCGGTCCGCGCGCGGCCCTCGTCGGGCTCGTCCCCGCCCTCGCGCTGTTCGGCGCCTGGTGGGCGAACGGCGCGATCACCGGCATCCTCGTGATCTGGACCGCCGGCCTGCGCCTGTACCTGCCGATGTGGGTCTACGCGCTCGCCCTCTGGGCGTTCGCCGCGGCCGCCGCGGCCTGGGCGCCCGAGCGCCGGTGGCGCGCGGGAGGCCTCGTGCTCCTGCTCGTGGCCGGCGTGATCCTCGGCACGACCTACCAGCAGGCCCTCGCGCTCGTGGGGCTCGCGCTCCTCGCCGACGGCGCTGCCGACGACCGCTCGTCCGTGGAGATCCCTGCCCGCGGGAGGTAAGGCGCGGCTCCGAACCGGGACGCCCGGTCGCGGTAGTGTGTGCCGGTACCGTCTCGACGTCGTCACCGGCCTCGGGATCGCCGGCTGCGCTCCCTGAGGGTTGAAGCGCGGGGTGAGGTGAGACCTATCCAGCGGAAGCGGGTCGAAGTCCCGGCGCCGTCGGACCTGAACGTCATGATCCGGGCGACGGCGGATGAGCCCGACACCGTGTTCGTGTCGATCTGGGACCCCCGCGTCGCCATCCGTCCCATCCTGGCTGACATCGAGGGCGTGAGGGCCGTCGAGGAGCGGACGACGACGATCACGGGTGCGACGGGAGGGCGGACGCTCCGGAACTTCGCGATCCGCACCGATGGCGAAGAGGGGACCGAGGAGCGGATCGAGAACGCCTTGGCGTTCGCGGGGTCGCTCGTCCAGGCCGACCGGGCCCCGGACGTCCGCCGCCGGTGGCTGGCCCCTTGGTTGCGGGTGCGGAGCGTCGCGGAGGGGGCGATCGCCGCAGCCCTGTCCGTCGCTTGGCTCGCGATCCTCGTCTCCTCGGCGGACCGAGCGATCGAGCAGCGGAGGATGATGGCGACGCTGGTCGCGATGGGCATGCACCGCAGCTCCCTGCGCAGGGCGGTGATGGTGCAGGTCATGGTCCCGCTGACCGTCGCCGTCGCCCTCGGCCTCGGCATGTTCCTCCCCGTGACGGCCTTGGTGTTCGCCGCCGCCGGGGAGCCCCTGGTGGTCCCGGTGCGATACGCGGGTTGGCTCGCGCTCGCCCTGGTGACGCTCTGGCTCGCGACCACGGTCGCGGCGTTGCCGCTGATCCGCGGTCTCGTCGCGCCCGAGGCCCTGCGAGCGGAGTGACGGTCGCGCTCGAGCTGCTCCGGCGAGGTTCCTCCCCGGCTACCGCGCGAGCTCGCGCGTGCGGCGCGCCACGAACTCGCGGAGCTCCTGCTCGACCGCCGGGTCCATGCCGGGGTCCTCGTAGCGCTCGAGCCAGGCCTGCCAGGGGAGGGGCTCGGGCGCCTGCTCGGCGACGGCCTCGCGGAAGTGCCGGAGCGTGTGGGCGGCGCCGAGGAAGGTCCCGCCGGGTCCGACCTCGCGGAAGGCCTCGAGCGCGAGGCCCTCCTCGTCCACCGCGATCTCGGCCGCGAGCAGGCGCTCGAAGACCTGGAGGGCGGCGACGTCCTGGGCGAGCTTCTCGGCCGAGGTCGCGAGCGAGCCCTCGATCCACCCGGCCGCGTGCAGGATCACGTGCGGGCCCGAGAGCAGCGCCGGCCAGAGCGCCATCAGCGACTCCTGCATCGCGCGCACGTCCGGCGCGGGCGAGCCCGTGAAGCCGCCGCCGCCGCGGAAGGGCAGCCCCAGCCGGCGGGCCATCTGCCCCGCCGCGAGCATCGCGAGGCCGTGGAAGGCCGTCGCGTAGCGGGGCTGGCCGCTGTGCAGGTCGAGCTCGGAGACGGCCCCGCCCATCACGACCGGGCACCCGGGCCGCACGAGCTGCACGAGGCAGACCCCGGCGAGCACCTCCGCGACGATCTGCGCCAGGGAGCCGGCGAGCGCGAGCGGCGCGGTCCCGCCGGCGAACGTGAACGGCATGAGCACGACCGGCTGGCCGCCCTCGGCGTAGGCCACGAGCGAGCCCGCCATCCGGTCGTCGTAGGTGAGGGGGCTGATCGGGTTCACGATCGCGAGCATCACCGGGCGCTCGGCGATGGCCTCCCGCCCGCCGAAGGCGATCGCGGCGAGGTCCACGCAGTCGCGCGCCGCCTCGTAGGTCGCCCCGACCGGGAAGTAGGGCTTGTCGGACCACCGCAGCACGTCGAGGTCCATATCGAGGTGGCGGCTCTCCACGGGCAGGTCCGCGGGCTCGACGATCCCGCTCTCGTTCAGGTGGAAGACCGGGACGGCGTGGGTCAGGCGGACGAAGGTCGCGTGGTCCTCGGCTGTCGGCGGCCGCTTGCCGCGCTCGGGGTCGAGCACGAAGGGGGCGCCGCCGGTCGGCGCGAGCGAGAGGTGCTCGCCCCCCACGACGATGGAGCGCTCGGGGTTGCGTCCGTGCACCGTGAACGAGCGGGGCGCCAGGGCGAGCTGCTCGGCGACGAAGCCGCGATCCAGGCGCACGAGGTCGCCCTCGACGGCGCACCCCGCCTCGCGGAGGCGGTGGAGCGCCGGCTCGAAGGAGACGCGCACGCCGACCTCCTCGAGGAGACGGAGGCCGGCGTCGTGGATCGCCTCGGCCTGCTCCTCGGAGAGGACGTCAAGACGGAGCCGGTTCCTCCACAAGCTCGACCAGCCTCCGTTCCAGGTCGCCGAGGCCGACGTCGCGGATCTCGAGCGGCACGCCGAGGTCGGCGGCGATCTCGCGGGCCTTGGCCTCGAGCGAGGGCTCCGGCGACTGCCGCAGGTACAGCACGTCGGTGATGTGGTCGAAGTACGTGTTCCGCAGGAACGGGAACCGGCCGATGCCGAGCCCGTCGACGACCGCCCGCTCCCAGTTGCGCACCAGCCAGTCGGTGAGGAAGAAGGTGGACAGGCGCCGGTCGGCCTCGGCCGCGAGCTCCGCCCCCCCGTACATCTCGTAGCAGTGCGGGCCCTCCGGGCGCACGGCGCCGAACCGCTCGAGCACGCGGTCGAGCGCGCCGAACGTGCCGCAGTCGCCGTACACGACGACGACGCGCTCGTACCGGCCGTCGAGCCCGGCGAGCTCGCGCTCGACGTCCTCCACGATCTTCCGCGGGGCGAGGTGATGCAGGGCCGGGATCGAGTACAGGTCGGCGTCCCAGCCGCGCCGGGCCGCGATCTCGCGCACCTCCCGGGCGAGCGCGCCGCACACGACGAGGGCGAGCGGACGCTTCGCGCTCACGTCACCTCCTCGAGCTCGGGGAACCGCACCGCCGTCAGGAACGCCTCGTTGAATCCCTCCTGCCCCGAGAGCTCCACGTACTCGACGCGCCGGAGCAGGTCGAAGGCCATGAGGCGCTCGCGGAAGGACAGCAGCGCCATCTTCGCACCTTCGCCGGCAGCGTTGCCGACGGCCACGATCCGGTCGACGGGGACGGGCGGCACGAGCCCGATCACGCGCGCGCTCGCGGGGTTGATGTAGGTGCCGAAGGAGCCCGCCAGCAGCACCTGGTGGAGGTCCGTCGCCGAGACCCCGAGGAGCTCCATGAGCGCGCCGATGCCCGTCGCGATCGCCCCCTTGGCCGACTGGAGCTCGCGGATGTCGCGCTGGGTGAGCGGCACGCCCTCGGCGAGCAGGAAGCAGCGCATGCCGTCGATCTCGACGAGACGGTCGGCGAGGGGGTGGCCCGCCGCCTCCTCCGGCGAGGCGAGCCGCCCGCTCGCGTCGAGGAGCCCGACGAGGCGCAGCTGCGCCACGGCGTCGATGAGGCCCGAGCCGCAGATCCCCCGCGGCGGGGCGTCGCCGATCACCTGGAGGCGGACCTCGCCCTCGGTCAGCGTGACGCCCTCGATCGCGCCGTCGGCGGCCCGCATCCCGGCGCGGACGTGCCCGCCCTCGAACGCGGGGCCGGCGGGGGAGGCGGTCGCGAGGACCCGGTCGGCGTTGCCGAGGACGATCTCGCCGTTCGTGCCGACGTCGACGAACAGGCGGAGCTCGGGCTCGCGCGTGAGGCCGGTGGCCTGGATCCCGGCGACGATGTCGGCCCCCACGTAGGCCCCGATCGAGGGCAGCAGCTGGACCCGGCCCTCGGGGTGGATCCCGATGCCGAGCTCGGCGGCCGGGAGGTCGAGGGGGTCCCGGAAGGCGCAGACGAACGGCGCGACGCTGATCGGGTGGGCGTCGACGCCGAGGAGCAGGTGGAGCATCGTCGCGTTGCCGGCGACGACCATCTCGTAGACGTGCTCGCGCCCGATCCCGGCCACCCCGTAGACCTCCGCCAGCAGGCCATTGATCGTCTGGATCACGGTGCGCTGCAGCTCCGCCGCGGCGGTCTCCTCCATCCGCGTGCGGGCGATCCGGGAGATCACGTCGGCGCCGAAGGGGGCCTGGGCGTTCAGGTTCGAGGCCACCCCGACGGCCGCGCCGGTCAGGAGATCCATCAGCGTGGCCACGACGGTCGTCGTCCCGACGTCCACGGCGACGCCGTGCGACACGCCGGTCGTGTCCCCCGGCTCGAGGGCGACGAGCCGCTCGCCGCAGAGGACCGCCGTCACGTCGAAGCCCGCGGTGCGGAGCACGATCGGCAGGTGGCGGAGCACGGGCAGGTCGACCTCGACGCCGTAGCCCTCGGCCTCCAGCGCGGCGCGGACCCGCTCGAGGTCGGAGCGGGCGTCCTCGAGCGTGGGCGGCTCGAGCGTGAGGTGGACCTTGTGGACGTTCGGCTCGAGGAGAACGAACCGCGACAGGCCCATCGTCGCGGCCTTGGGGACCCGCATGAGGGCCGGGACGAAGCACTCGACGTCGCCCGAGAGCGTGGCCTCGCACGCCAGGCGCCAGCCGGCCGCGAGCTCCTCCTCCGAGAGGTGCCGGCGGTCGGACGGGGTGATCTCGACCTCGCCCGCGAGCACCTGGACCCGGCACTTCCCGCAGGTGCCGCGGCCCCCGCACGTCGACTCGATCGGCAGGCCGATCCAGTGGGCCGCGTTGAACAGCGTCGTGCCCTCGGGCACGCGGGTCGCCCGGTCGTGGGGACGGAAGGTGACCTCGACCTTGCGCACCGGCGCGCCTCCGGCTCAGCCCTCGGCCGTCGCGGCCCGCTCGGCCCGGATCGTGCGCAGCCAGGTCGCCGCGTAGCGGTCGATGCCGAGGAGCACGTCGCCCCCGAGCACCGCCATCCGCATCTCGCGCGAGAGGGGGTTCGCGATCGCGCACGTGAGCCCGACCATGCGCGCCATCGCGACGAAGGTGGCGGTGAGCTCCGCGCGCCCGGGCATCCCGAAGGACACGTTGGAGGCCCCGCAGATCAGGTTCACGCCGAGCTCGTCGCGGACCAAGCGCATCGTCTCCAGCGCGACCCGCCCGGCGTCGGGGTCGGCCCCGACGGTCATCGCGAGCGGGTCGATGATGACGTCCTGCGGCGGGATGCCGTGGTCGGCCGCGCGCTCCACGATCTTGCGGGCGACCCCGAGGCGCTCGACGGGGTCGGGCAGCGGCCCCCGCTCGTCGTTCGCGAGCCCGATGACGGCCGCGCCGTGCCGCTTCACGATCGGCAGGATCCGCTCGAGCTTGTCCTCCTCGCCGGTGACGGAGTTCACGAGCGCCTTGCCCTCGTACACGGCGAGGGCGGCCTCGAGCGCCGCGTCCGTCGAGGAGTCGATCGACAGCGGGACGTCCACGGTCTCGGCGACGAGCTTGACCATCCGCACGAGCAGGTCCACCTCGTCCACGCCGGGGATCCCGGCGTTCACGTCCAGGACCGGCGCCCCCGCCTCCACCTGGGCGAGCGCCTCGGCCCGCACCGGCTCCAGGTCCCCGCCCGCGAGCTGCTCCGCGAAGGCCCGGCGGCCCGTCGGGTTGATGCGCTCGCCGACGATGACGAACGGCCGGTCGGGTCCGATCACGACCTCGCGGCCGGGGGAGGCGAGGACGGTCTCCATCGGCGGGCTCACCCCGTGGGGCGCTCGCTCCCCGCGAGCTCGAGGGCGACCCGCACCGCCTCCGGTGCGTTCGGCGCGTACCCGTCGGCCCCGATCTGCGTGGCCCAGTCCTCGGTCACCGGCGCGCCCCCGACCATGACCTTGACCGTGCGGCGGAGCCCCGCCTCCTCGAGGGCCTGGATCACCGTGCGCTGCTCCGGAACGGTGGTGGTGAGCAGCGCCGAGAGCCCGACGATCGAGGGCTCGAGCTCGCGGACGGCCTCGACGATGCGCGCGGCGGGGACGTCCTTGCCGAGGTCGTGCACCTCGAACCCCGCGGTCTTCATCATCGCGCCGACCATGTTCTTGCCGAGGTCGTGCAGGTCCCCCTTCACGGTCGCCATGACCACGCGGTGCCCGAGGGTGTGCCCGCCGGAGGCGAGCAGGGCGGGCTCCACGATCGCCTGGCACTGCTTGAAGATCTCGGCCGCGGCCACGACCTCGGGCAGGAAGACCTCGCCGGCGTTCCAGCGGCGGCCGATCTCGAGCATCGCCTCGGCGAGCCCCTCCTGGAGGACCCGCTGGGGCTCGACGCCGGCCTCGATCAGCTCCGTCGAGATCGACGTGGCGGTCGGCCCGTCGAGCGCGTAGAGCGCCTCGCGCAGGGCCGCGATCTTCTCGTCCATCATCGGGCTCCTTCCGTCCGTCGCTCGTACCTGTCGATCACCTGCAGGATGGCCTCCTCCACGCCCGGCGGCAGCGGCTCGGGCCGGTGCTCGGCGAGGATCCGGCGCGCCAGCTCTCGCGCGCGCTCGGGCGGCTCGGGCCGTCCCGCCGCCTCCCAGTCCTCCCAGGGCTCGCGGCCGAAGAACCGGGGCTGCCACTGCTCCCGCATGTGCCGAAGCGTATGCGGTTGGGCCAGGTAGTGTCCGCCGGGTCCGACCTCGGCGATGACCTCGACGGCGAGGTCCTCATCGGCGTCGGGCACCCCCTCGGCCATCGAGCGGACGAGCGAGAAGACCTCGGTGTCGAGCAGCAGCTCGACGATCGAGTACACGCGGGCGCCGTAGAGGAGCCCCGCGCCGCACAGCATGTCCGCGCCCCCGAGCCAGGACCCGAGGGCCGACAGGCCGTTCTCGACGCCCGCCTGCCAGTCCGGGGCCTTCGCGCCCGTCGCGAACGTCCCGATGCTCGAGGGCAGGCCGTAGCGGCGGGCGAGCTGCGCGCCGGCCATCTGGAACAGCAGGTCCTCGGGCCCGCCGCACGCCGCCGCCCCGGTGCGGAGGTCCATGACCGTGCCGCACGCGCCGTAGAAGGTGGGCGCGCCCGGGACGAGGAGCTGGAGCGCGACGATGCCCGCAAGGATCTCGGCGTTGGACTGCACGAGGGCGGCGGCCCGGGTCGCGGGGGCCGTCGCGCAGGAGATCGGCATCGCGACGAAGCCCGCCGGCACGCCCGCCTCGGCGTAGACGGCGGCGGCCTCGAGGGGCGGCCCGTCGTAGGTGAGGGGCGACAGACTCGTCTGGAACGAGGAGAGGACGGGGCGGGCGCGGAGTTCGGCCTCGCCCCCGGCGACGATCATCGCGATCTCGACGGCGCCGCGGGCCTGCTCGGGCAGGGCCGCGGTCATGAGCTGGACGTGCTTCGTCGTGTTCGTGTACTGCGCGTGGAGCTCGTGGAGGGGCTGGACGGGCAGCGGCTGGTCCCGCGCGGCGACGGGCTGCCAGCAGAACCCGATCTCGGGCAGGGCGTCGGCCACGCGCGTGATCTCGGCGAGGTCGGCCTTCGTCGAGGGTCGGCGCTCGCCCGTGTCGAGGTCCAGGATCTCGGCGGCGTTGCCGTCCACGGCGAGGTACCCGGTCGAGCCGTCGAGGACGAGGTCGCACGCGGGGTCGCGCGCGGCGAGCAGGAGGGTGCGCGGGGCGCGGGCGAGGGCCTCCTCGACGAGCTCCGGCGGGAACCTGACCCGGCGCGCGTGCTCGTCGGTCCGGGCGCCCGCGGCGACGAGCCGCCGCACGATCGCCTCCGAGCGCACCTCGACCCCGGTGCCCTCGAGCACGCGGAGCGTCGCCCGGTGGATCCGCTGGAGCGTCGACCCCGGCAGCACGTCGAGGTGTCGGAGGGGGAGCCCCAGGACGCGCCTCGCGGGCGCGGCCGCGGTGGGGCCTGCGGGCTGACGAGCGGTCATCATCGTTCCTCGGGCCGGATGTCGCTGCAAGCAAGGCTATCCGTCGGCGGAGGGCGGCACCAGGCGCCGGCGATGACCTGCGGTCACGGGGGTCCTCGGATGCGCTCGAGGTCTACTCCTTGTTGCCGCGGCCCCTGCCGTCGTCGTCGGACACCGCTCCGGGGCCGAGGAGGGGTCGGTGATCGCCGGCGCGCGAGGGCGTTCCGCGCCCCCGCCACCGGAAGGCGGCCAGAGCGGGCGGCAGGTACCGGACGGTCGCCTGGAGCGCCAGGCCCCATGCGGTCCCTCCGGACCCGACGAAGAGCGATGTGCCGCTGAAGGTGAGCGTGCCCGCGCGGAGGGGCGCGAGGCGCCCGACGAGGGTCAGCACCAGCGGACCGAGTAGGTGCCAGGGCAGGTACCACGGCGTGATCAGCACGTACGTGACGAGGAGGACCGCCGCCGCGGACCACGGATCTGCCCGATACCGCGGGCTGCGTGCGACCCCGAGCGCGACGGCGGCGATCACGCCGAGGGCCGACCAGCGGATCGTCGCCCCGAGCGCCGAGCCGCCGGCGATGAACGCGTCGCCGGGTTCGCCCGAACCGATGGCGAGCTTGCCCGACGCCTCGTTCGCTAGTAGCCCGGAGGGAGGACCCGGATCCGCACCTTGTTGCTGCGGCCGTGCCCGGGGATCCGGAACTGGAACCCGTAGGTGCACTCGATGTTGGCGTCCGCCTCGGATGTCTCCCACCGCCAGACCATCCCGCCCCAGCGGTGGATCTCGATGCCCTCCTTGAAGAGGCGCCACGTTCCGGTGCACGGCGCGCGGCGCCAGAGCTCCGCCTCGTAGTTGTGGTGGGTCGGCTTGACCACCCCCCGGAGCACAACCTCGACGGCAACCCATACGACCGTCCGGTGTCCTTCGCACTCCTTCTCCCACGGCAGCCACCAGCAGGCCTGGAACGACTCGGCATGATGGGCGCTCGCCGGGGGTGCCAGGAGGGCGGCCGTGAGCAGCCAAGCGCACACACATCCGAACGTCCATGCTCCCCTCCTCCTCATGTCTCCTCACCCCCTGCTTCTCGCATCTCGACTCCACGAAGCTGCTCCTGCCGGCCGGGAGTCAAGCCCGTTCCCGGACCCCTCCTGCATCCGCCGCACGAACCGGTCGATCCGATCGGTGACGCCCGTCTCCCTGACCGAGCCTGACCCATCCACCCACACGAGCAGAGGGGTGTCCGCCACCGCGCACTCCGCCCAGAGCCGGCCAGCGTCGGGGAGCACGCGCACACCCAGCTCGCGGATCCGCGCCAAGAACCCGCGCGAGGGTTCGTAGGCGACGAGGACGACACGGTCGAGGAGCGGTCGGTTCCTGGGATCGGCGAGGCTCTCGAGAAGCCTGGCGCAGGGGACGCATCCTTCCCGTATGAAGGCGACCGCAAGGCCGGGTGGCCGGAGGAAGGGGCCGAGGCGCCGTAGCGCGGCCTCCGGGAGCCGCGCTCCGCGGACGGGCCCTCCAGCACAACCTGCGGGCGGGACCGGGCTATGAAGCTGCAGGAGGCGCAGGAGGACAGCCACCGCGACGAGCGCGGTGAGGGCGATCGCTATCCACTGGAGCACCTCGGCGCGATGCATCCGATCTCCTCCGCTGCCTCACCTGCGGCGATCCGCAGCCGCGGGTAGCTGCGCCCACCCGCGTCCGTCGAGGAACCGGACGAGGAGCACGAGCGTTCCGATCCCGAACGCGGCAAGGAGCAGCACCGTCACGTCCAGGGAGTCCGTGATGGGACGCGTGGAACGCGCCTGCGTCCCCAGCATGCCGGCGAAGACGAGACTTAGGTTGCGGCCGAGCAGGCCGGCGCGGGTCCGCGCCTCGAGGGGGCCGGTGAGGCATCTGCAGCCGTCCCCCGCGCGGGTCGCCAGCAGCCCGGCTGGGGTGTAGCCCAGGACCAGGAGCGCCGCGATGAGCGATCCGCGGGGCGGTGCCGCCAGCAGCACCCCCAGGGTTGCGGCGTCGCTGCCGAGCGAGACGCCTATCGCAGCGCGGGGGAAGCGCGCCAGGAACGGGACACGAACGACCACGGGGTGCCACCGGGCGGTGCCTCGGCGCCGCCAGGCTGCCTTCTCGATGACCGATGCGGCCAGCGCCGCGGCCAGGACCACGCAGCTGGCCGTCGCCAGGTCGGGCTGGTCAACCATGCTAGATGTCCGGTGGGATCACCCAGATCCGAACCTTGTTGCTGCGGCCGTGCCCGGGGATCCGGAACTGGAACCCGTAGGTGCACTCGATGTTGGCGTCCGCCTCGGATGTCTCCCACCGCCAGACCATCCCGCCCCAGCGGTGGATCTCGATGCCCTCCTTGAAGAGGCGCCACGTTCCGGTGCACGGCGCGCGGCGCCAGAGCTCCGCCTCGTAGTTGCGGTGGGTCGGCTTCACCACCCCCCTGAGGATGCGGAGATCGCGGGTCAGGATGAGCTCGCGATGTCCCCGGCACTCCCGTGCGGCTCGGTTCCACCAGCAGGCCCAGAAGGACTCGGCATGATGGGCGCTCGCCGGGGGTGCCAGGAGGGCGGCCGCGAGGATCCACACCATCGCCGCTGCGAGCTTCCTTGCGCTCATCGCGATCACCCCCTTGGCTAGCTGGAGGCCAGTGAACCGTAGCACTCGGACGTCGTGTAGATCGCATCGCGAGCGGCCGCATCCGCGAACCCATGCGCCATCACGTAGTTGAGCCACTGCCGACACCCACTCACCGTCGTGAAGGGGTCGCATGTGCGAGTGTCGTAGCGCCACGCGTTGTTGAGGTGGCGCCACGCTTCCTGCGTTGCGGGCCCCCGATCGCCGTCGATCGTGAGACCGGCGCCGTTGAAGTTGTTGCACACGGCCTGGACGAAGACGACGTCTGAGTCGTGGTCTTTGTTGAGCACAGGCGCGTGCGCATCGTCGACGTGGATGTGGTTCGCGTGCTGCGCGTTGTACCAGCCGTCGAGCACGTACTTGAAGTACCAGCGGCAACAGGCGTCTACCGCCAGGTACCGTCG
>CAZXJB010000089.1:0-3768 GCA_964640965.1 uncultured Actinomycetes bacterium
GAACCCGCGACACAGCGATTATGAGCCGCTTGCTCTGCCACTGAGCTACCCCGCCTCAGCGCGCAGGCAAGTCTACCGGTCCCGGGGCGGCTCCGGCACGCCTGACCTGCGGGGCCGCCCTCGCCGGCACGTCCCCGGCCATCCCGTTCTCGGGGCCTCCCGCCCGAGCGCCGAGCCGGAGAGGGGACTCGAACCCCTGACCCCCTCCTTACCATGGAGGTGCTCTGCCGACTGAGCTACTCCGGCGCAGCCGCCATCATACCCGCCGGCCCTCCCCCGCCGAGGGCATCGCAGGCACCACCGGGTTCGAGCGCGTGGCACCATGTCCGCGTGCGCAGGATCGCTCCCGTCGCGGTGGCCCTCCTCCTCGGCGCGGCAGGCTGCTCGCGCGGCGCCGCCGAGGGAGCCCCGACCGAGCTCCTCACCTTCCACACCGCGCGCGGCCCGGTCGAGCTCCGGGTGGAGGTCGCCGACGACCCCGCGGAGCGGGCGCGCGGCCTCATGGGCCGCGACCATCTGCCCGAGGACCTCGGGATGGCCTTCCTCTTCGAGGGGGAGACCCGGGCGGAGTTCTGGATGAAGGACACGCTGATCCCGCTCTCCATCGCGTTCTGGGATGAGGACGGGCGGATCGTCGCGATCCTCGACATGCGCCCGTGCGAGCGGGAGCCGTGCCCCCGCTACGCGGCGGGGGTAGCCTACGTGGGAGCGGTGGAGGCGAACCTCGGCTGGTTCGAGCGGAACGGGGTACGGGTCGGTGACCGCGTCGAGCTCCGGACCTGACGGCTGCCTGCTCTGTCGGGCCGAGCGGATCACGCCCTGGCACCTCGAGGACGAGGAGTGCTGGGTCGCGGACTGCCTCGTGTGCGCCACCCCGATGATCGTCTGGCGCACCCACGGGCTGCCGGACCCCCACCTCGAGGCGCTCCTCATCGCGCGCCTGGAGCGCGTCGCCGCCGCGCGCTACGGCGAGGGCGGGTACTGGATCGACCGCGAGCGTCGCAGGATCCCCGACCACTGGCACGCCCACGCCCGCCCCGCCGGCGGGTTCTTCGACCCGGCGAGCGAGCTCTACGGGCGCTGGGGCTCCTGAGGGCCGCGGCGGGGCCCCTGCTCGTGGGGGGAGGAGGATTCGAACCTCCGTAGGCTACGCCGGCGATTTTACAGACCGCTCCCTTTGGCCGCTCGGGCATCCCCCCGAACGCCTGCAAGGATAGCAACGGCGCCGGGGGCGCGGGCCCCGGCGGGTGCGGGCCCCGGGGGGTGCGGGCGCCCGGGGGCGAGGAGCCGACCGCCGCGGGCAGGCCGTAGCATGGGGCCATGGCCAAGACCGAGTTCTCCTTCGACATCGTCTCCCAGGTCTCGATGCCCGAGGTCGCGAACGCCGTCGACCAGACCCGGCGCGAGATCGCCCAGCGGTTCGACTTCAAGGACACCGGGACCTCGATCAGCCAGGATGAGACCCTGATCGAGCTCCGCTCGAGCACCGAGGATCGGCTGAAGGCCGCCGTCGAGGTCTTCAAGGAGAAGGCCGTCCGGCGCGAGATCAGCCTGAAGGCCATCCACTTCGGGCCCGTGCAGCCCGCCGCCAAGGGGACCTACAAGCAGGTCCTGAACGTGAACGTCGGGATCAACCGGGACAGGGCCCGCGAGCTCGTGCGATTCATCAAGAAGACCGGGCTGAAGGTCCAGAGCCAGATCCAGCAGGACCAGGTCCGGGTCTCGGGGAAGAGCAAGGATGACCTCCAGGCCGTGATCCGGGCCATCAAGGAGCAGGACTTCGGCATTCCCCTGCAGTTCGTGAACTTCCGGCCCTGATCGGCGCGGCCGGGGCGTCGCAACCGGCACGCCGCGGGCGCCGCTCCGGCGTATTGCTGCCCCTCGGGCCCGCGGGTAGATTGCCGGGCACTGGAGGTGGTACGGGTGGATGTGGAGCGTCTGAAGGCCCGCGCGGCCGAGATCTCGGAGCGGGAGCGCGAGCGCCTGCTCGAGCGCACGACGAGGTCCAGGGAGCTGTATGAGCGCGCCGCCAAGGTCCTGCCGAAGGGCGTCGCCTCGAACTTCCAGGCCGGGGACCCCTACCCGATCTACCTGGACCATGGGCGCGGCTCGAAGGTCTGGGATGTCGACGGGAACGAGTACGTGGACTGCCACGGCGGCTTCGGGGTGAACGTGGTCGGCCACGCGCACCCCAAGATCGTCGAGGCCATCCGGAAGGTGGCGGACCAGGGCATCCACTTCGCCGTGACGACCCCGCTCACGGTCGCGCTCGCGGAGGCGATCTGCGAGCGCTTCGGGGTGGATCAGGTGCGCCTGGTGAACTCCGGGACCGAGGCGACGATGGACGCCCTCCGGGTGGCTCGGGCCGCGACGGGCAAGGACCGCGTCGTCAAGATGGAGGGCTCCTACCACGGCCACCACGACGCGCTCCTGTTCTCGGTCGTGCCGGAGGCCGACACCCTGGGCGTCCGGTACAGCGTGGGCGGTGAGGCCGCCGACACCAGCGGGGCCGCGTACACGAGCCAGCCGACCTCGCGCGGGGTTCCGCGATCGATGTGGCGCGACACGATCATCGTGCCCTTCAACGACGCGAAGGCCGTCGAGGACCTGTTCCGGGAGCACGCCGACGAGATCGCCGCGCTCATCCTCGAGCCGGTGATGATGAACATCGGGATCGTCGTGCCGAAGCCCGGGTACCTCCAGGCCCTGCGCGAGCTCTGCGACCGCTACGGCGTCGTGCTCATCTTCGACGAGGTGAAGTGCGGCGGCACGATCGCCTACGGCGGGGCCATCGAGCGGTTCGGGGTCAAGCCGCACCTCGCCTGCTGGGCGAAGGCGATCGGGGGCGGCTCGGTCATCGGGGCCTTCGGCGGCGACGCGAACATCATGGAGTGGGTGACGAAGGGAGCCGCCCAGCAGGGGACCTTCAACGGTAACCCGCTGTCGGCGGCGGCCGGGCTGGCGGCGCTCACCCAGGTCCTGACCAGGGACGCCTACGATCACCTCGGCAAGCTCGGCTCGCTGCTCGCCGAGGGCTGCCAGCGGGCGATCGACGAGACCGGGATCCCGGCCCACACGGTCGACCTCGGCGCGAAGGGCTGCGTCTCCTACCGCAAGGAGCCGCTCACGAGCTACCGGGACTTCCTCGAGACGATCCCCGAGCTCTTCTACGCCTCGTTCACCTGGATGATCAACCGGGGCGTCTTCATGACGCCGGGCGACGAGGAGCAGTGGACCATCTCGGTGCAGCACACCGAGGAGGACATCGCCCGGTACGTGGACGCCTTCGCGGAGTTCACGCAGGAGCTGGTCCGCTAGGGCGGGGCTCACGCCGCAGGAGCTGGTCCGCGAGCGCGGAGCTCGCGGGGCGCCCGGAGCTGCCCCACCCGGGGTCGGCTCGAGGGGGTCGACCCTGGGTGCGGGCCCAGCGGGGGCCCGGCGGTCCGACCGTGAGCGTGCCGACCGGTGGACGGCCGGTGGACGGCCGGTGGACGGCCATCCTCCTCCCGCGCGCTCGCCCACCGTCAACCCCTTGACGACTCCCGACGTCCACCCCCGCGTGGGTGACGTCAACCCCTTGACGACTCCCGACGTCCACGCCCGCGTGGGTGACGTCAACCCCTTGACGACTCCCGGCGCCCACCCCCAGGCGGCGTGTCAACCCCTTCACCGCATCGTCCGCGGACGATGTTGACAGGGGGTTGACATGCCGCAGAGGTGCGGGGGTCGGAAGCCGTCAACCCGTTGACATGCCGCAGGGGTGCGGGG
>CAZXJB010000089.1:3868-11046 GCA_964640965.1 uncultured Actinomycetes bacterium
AGAGGTGCGGGGGTCGGAAGCCGTCAACCCGTTGACATGCCGCAGGGGTGCGGGGCTCGGAAGCCGTCAACCCGTTGACATGCCGCAGGGGTGCGGGGCTCGGAAGCCGTCAACCCGTTGACACGACGCGAGCCGCCCGATCCCGCGGCCGGCGCCGACCCCCGTCAGACCCCCAGCTCGCGGCGGATCTGCTCGAGCCGCGCGATGCGCGCCTCGGTCGGCGGGTGGGTCGAGAACAGCGTCGCGAACCCCCGCGCCGCGCCCCCCGCCCGCAGCGGGTTCATGATGAACAGGTGGGCCTCGGCGGGGCTCACCGACGCCGGCGCCGGCACCCGACGCGTCGCCTCGTCGAGCTTGCGGAGCGCGCTCACGAGCGCCTCCGGGTCCCTCGACAGGAGCGCCCCGGACTCATCGGCCTGGTACTCCCGCGACCGGGAAACGGCAAGCTGGATGATCGCCGCCGCGAGCGGCGCGAGGAGCCACGCGACGAGCAGCGCCAGCCCGTTCCCGCGCTCCTCGTCCCCGCCGAAGAACAGCGCGAAGCGGGCGAGGAACGTGATGCTCATCCCGATCGCCGCGGCGATCGAGGACACGAGGATGTCCCGGTTCGCCACGTGCGAGAGCTCGTGCGCGAGCACGCCGCGCAGCTCCCGCTCGTCGAGGAGCTGCAGGATCCCCTTCGTCACGGCGACCTTGGCGTTCCGCGGGTTCCGACCGGTCGCGAACGCGTTCGGCTGCAGCATGTCGGAGACGTAGATCTCGGGCATCGGGAGGCCGCGCTCCGCCGCGAGCTCCCGCACCATCCGGTACAGCTGCGGGTACTCCTGCTCGGTCACCGGCCGCGACCGCGTCGCCCGCACCGCGATGCTCCCCGAGAACCAGTACATCGCGGCGTTGAAGACGAGCGCCAGCACGAGCGCGGTCGTGGCGCCGCCCCGTCCCCGGAGCGCGGCGCCGACCAGCACGAACAGGCCGCCCATGGCGGCGATGAGGATCCAGCTCTTCACGCGGTTGATGCCGATCATCGCAACGCTCCCCCTCCTCTACCGACCGTTCGGCGGCCGGACCGGCCCGGTTCTACCGCCCGACCAGCGTCGACAGCGGCGGGAAGTGGGCCACGAGCTCAGGGTAGACGCCGATCGCGAGGACGGCCACCATCGCGAGGAACGTCACCCCCGTGACGAGGGCGGGCGCAGCGAAGGGGCGCTCGCGCTCGGGCTCCTGGAAGATCATCGCGCGCGGGATCGCGAGGTAGTACCAGATGCTCACGACGGAGTTCAGCACCATGATGACGGCGAGCGCGACCCCGATCCCCCCGCGGTCGATCGCCGCCCGGAACACGAAGAACTTCGCCCAGAACCCGCCGAGCGGCGGGATCCCCGCGAGCGAGACCATGAACACGGTCATCGCCACGGCCATCAGCGGCGCCCGCCGGGCGAGCCCCGCGAAGTCCGAGATCGGCAGCGCCCGCGACTCCCGGGCGAGGGCCGTGACGACCGCGAACGCCCCGAGCGTCATCACCGCGTAGATCAGCAGGTAGTTCGTGGCGGCGGCGAACGCCTCGCGGTTGAGCCCGGTATCCGCGGTGACGAGGGCGAACGGCAGGAGCATGTAGCCCGCCTGCGCGATGCTCGAGTACGCGAGCAGCCGCACGGCCTGCGTCTGCTGCAGCGCCACGAAGTTGCCGATCGTCATCGTGAGGATCGACAGCACCGCGAAGATCGGCGCCCAGAACGCGTACTCGGCCGCGAAGGCCACGAACATCAGCTGCAGGAGGCCGGCGAACCCGGCGGCCTTCGAGGCGGTCGCGAGGAACGCGGCCACCGGCACCGGGGAGCCCTCGTAGGTGTCCGGCGCCCAGAACTGGAACGGCACGGCCGAGACCTTGAAGCCGAAGCCCACCGTGATGAGCAGGATCGCGGCGAGCGCGAGCGTCTCCTTGGCCGGATCGAGGTCCCGACCGAGGGCCACGCCGATCTGCTGCAGGTTCGTGGTCCCCGTCACGCCGTACATCAGGCTCATGCCGTAGAGCATCACGGCGGTGGACAGCACCCCGATGAGGAAGAACTTCAGCCCCGCCTCGTTCGAGCGCAGGCTGCTCTTGCGGAAGGCGGCCATGAGGAACCCCGGCGCCGAGACGAGCTCGAGCGCGATGAACAGCACGAGCAGGTCTCGGGAGGAGGGCATCATGACCGCCCCGAGGAACGAAGTGAGGAGCAGGAAGTAGTACTCGCCCTGGTACAGCCGCGCGTCGCGGAAGTACCGCAGGCTGATCGCGAGCACCACGACGGCGACCGCGAGGAAGAGGATCTTGAACAGGACGGCGAAGTCGTCCACCCGGAAGGCGCCGTCGAAGGTCGAGCGGGCGGCCCCGATCAGCGTGAGCGTCGCGACGAGCGCGGCGAGCACGCCCACGAGCCCGATCGGCATCGCCACCCAGGAGCGCCGCTTGACGAAGGCGTCCACGAGCAGGACGAGCACGATCGTGCCGGACAGGATGAGCTCCGGCAGGATCGCGTGGTAGTCGATCGCCTGGGTCATCGGCTCACCCTCATCTCGCTCCCGACCCTCGCCTCGCCCAGGGCCCGCACGCGCCCGACCCCGCCCACGACCCCGCTCATCCGCCGAAGAGTCCCGTGAGCGAGCCCACCGCGCCGTCGGTGATCCCGATCAGCAGCCGCGGGAACAGCCCGAGCGCGACGATCGAGACGAGCAGGGGGACCCACGAGACCCACTCGACCGCGAGCACATCGGGGAACGGCGACTCGCGCCAGCGCTCCGGCACCGTGCCCATGTTCACGCGCTGGATCATCCACAGGAAGTAGCCGGCCGTCAGGATCGTCCCGATCCCGCCGGCGACCATGAAGGCGCGGAAGAGCGTGAGCTGCTCCCCCAGCACCGACGCCGGGCGGTACGCGGAGAGCAGCGCCATGACCTCGCCCCAGAACCCGGCGAGCCCCGGGAGCCCGAGGGAGGCGATCGCGACGAAGGTGAAGACCCCGCCGAGGTACGGGAGCTTCTGCATCAGGCCGCCGCCGAGCTCGGCGATCATCCGCGTGTGGTAGCGGTCGTAGACCGAGCCCACGCAGAAGAACAGCATGCCGGTGATGAGGCCGTGGGCGACCATCCCGAAGATCGCCGCGTTGATCCCGATCTCGGTCAGCGTGGCGATGCCGAGCATCACGAACCCCATGTGTCCCACCGAGGAGAACGCGATCAGCCGCTTCAGGTCCTTCTGCGCGAGGCACGCGAGCGCCGCGTAGACGATCGCGGTCGCCGCGAGCCCGCCGATCCACGGCGCGTACACCTTCGCGCCCTCGGGCAGGACCGGGAGCGCGATCCGCACGAACCCGTAGGTGCCCATCTTCAGCATGATCCCGGCCAGCAGGACCGAGCCGATCGTCGGCGCCTCGGTGTGCGCGTCGGGGAGCCACGTGTGGAACGGCCACATCGGGACCTTCACCGCGAACCCGAGCGCCACCGCCCCGAACACGATGAGCTGGAACGTGCGCGTGAACCCGCCGCCGGTCCCATAGGCCTGCAGCTGCAGGATGTCGAACGTGTGCGGGCTGGACTTGAAGTACATCGCCAGGAAGCCCAGCAGCATGAACACGCTCCCGAACAGCGTGTACAGGAAGAACTTGATGGCCGCGTACTCGCGGTTCGCGCTCCCCCAGATCCCGATGAGGAAGTACATCGGGACGAGCACGAGCTCCCAGAAGATGAAGAACAGGACGAGGTCGAAGGCGATGAACGTGCCGGCCATGCCCGTCTCGAGCAGGAGCGTGAGCGCGAGGAACGCCTTCGTCTTCCCGGGGCTCGGGACGAAGCGCCACGTGTAGACGGCGCAGAGGAACGAGAGCACGAACGTGAGCACCCACAGCGGCAGGCTGATCCCGTCGATCCCGACGTGGTACCGGGCCGAGATCGCCGGGATCCAGCGGGTGTTGAGCTCGAACTGCAGGCCGCCGCCGGCCCCGTAGTCGAAGTCGATCGCGAGCGCGATGGCGACGACCATCGCCGCGCCGGTGAACAGGATGCCGAGACCTCGGACCAGTCGGTCCCGGTCCCTCGGCACGAGCGCGATCACCACCGCGCCGGCGAGCGGCAGCAGCGTGGCGACCGTGATGGCCGACCGTTCCCAGGTGCTCATCGCGTCTCCCTCTTCTTGCCCATCCGAACCTCAGATCCTCGTGAAGATCACGGCGAGGATGACCACGCCGGCGAACAGGAACGCCGCGTACCGCTGGACGTTCCCCGACTGCACGTAGCGGAGCAGCCCACCGGTGAAGCCCGCGGTCTGCCCGACGCCGTTCACGGCGCCGTCGATGACCTCCTGGTCGAAGGCGTGGACCACGTCCGAGAACCAGCGGGCCACCCTCGCGGCGCCGTTCACGATGCCGTCGAGGATGACCTGGTTGCTCCAGTTCACGGCCGCCGAGAGGCCGTCCCGGACCGGGCGGACGATGCCACCCCAGTAGATGTCGTCCAGGTAGTACTTGTTCGCGAGCAGCCGGTACAGCGGCCCGAGCGCCGTGACCGGGTCGGGCTCCCGCCACCGGCGGTAGACCCAGGAGCCGCCGAGCAGACCGAGGCCAGCCGCCGTCACCGAGAGCGCCGCGACCCACGGCACGAACGTCACCGCCTCCGGCTCCTCGAGGTAGACCCAGTCGAAGAACGGCGCCCCGGTCCCGGCGAAGCCGAGGAACCCGACGAGCACGGTGGCCCCCGCGAGCGCGACGAGCGGCCCGGTCATCGAGAGCGGGGACTCGTGCGGGTGACCGTGACCCCGGTACTCCCCGAAGAAGGTCTGCAGGACCATCCTCGCCGTGTAGAAGGCGGTCACGGCCGCGGCCGCGAGGAGCAGCCAGAACAGCAGCGCCTGGTGATCATGCTCGAGCGCCACGAGGAGCTCGTCCTTGGAGAAGAACCCGGCGAGCGGCGGCACCCCCGCGAGCGCGAGCGAGCCGATCGTGAACGTCCAGAAGGTGACCGGCATCGTCTTCCGGAGCCCGCCCATCTCGCTCATGTTGTTCGTGTGACAGGCGTGGATCACCGAGCCGGAGCCGAGGAACAGCAGCGCCTTGAAGAAGGCGTGCGTGAACAGGTGGAAGAAGGCGGCGTTGCGGCCGGCCGGGCCCGCCGCCATCAGCGTGATCATGTAGCCGAGCTGCGAGACCGTCGAGTACGCGAGCACGCGCTTGATGTCGTCCTGCACGAGGCCGAGCAGCCCCGCGCCGAAGGCCGTCGTCGCGCCGATCGCGCCGACGAGCTGCAGGACCCACGGGTCCGCGTGGAGGAAGACCTCGTAGGTCCGTCCGACCATGTACACGCCGGCGGCGACCATCGTGGCGGCGTGGATCAGCGCCGAGACCGGGGTCGGGCCGGCCATCGCATCGGGCAGCCAGACGTGCAACGGGAACTGCGCCGACTTGCCGACCGCGCCGCCGAAGAGCAGGAGCGCGGCGATCGCCACCACGCCGCGCGCGATCTCGCCGCCGGCGACCAGGTGCCCGATCTCTTGGATGTTCGAGGTCGTGAACCCGGTCGCGGCGATGAGCACGAAGACCCCGAACAGGAAGGGGACGTCGCCGATCCGCGTCGTGATGAACGCCTTGATGGCCGAGCTGGAGTTGACGTGCTCCTCCCACCAGTGCCCGATGAGGATGTAGGAGCAGAACCCCATGACCTCCCAGCCGACGAGCAGCTGGAACAGGTTGTCGGCGATCACGACGTTCAGCATCGCCGCCGTGAACAGCGACAGCGCCACGTAGAACCACGTGAAGCGCGCGTCGCCGTGCATGTATCCGATCGAGTAGACGTGCACGCACAGCGAGACGGCCGTGACGACGACGAGCATCACCGCCGTGAGCCCGTCGACGTACTGCCCGAGCTGCATCCGCAGCGACCCGATCGTGAACCAGTCGACGGCCGCCCCCGTCGGCCCCCCGCCGGTCACGAAGTGCCAGAGGATGCCGAGCGAGAGCACGAAGCCGGTGCCGACGGTCGCGACGCCCCAGATCCACCCCCCGCCCGGCGTGCGCTTGCCGAAGAAGAGGATCACGGCAGCCGACAGCAGCGGCAGCAGCGCGATGAGCCACGCGTAGCGGGTGAGGCCGGGCGCGCCGACGGCCTGGATCTCCTCGGCGCGGACGAGCGCGGGCAGCGTCAGGGCGGTCACCACTTGAGGAGGCTCACCTCGCTCAGGTCGATGGTCTCGCGGTTCCGGTAGATGAGCAGGACGATCGCGAGGCCGATGCCGACCTCCGCCGCCGCCACGGCGATCACGAACAGGGCGAAGACCTGGCCGGCGAGGTCGCGCCACAGCTGGGAGAACGCGACCAGGTTCACGTTGACCGCGTTCAGCATGAGCTCGATCGACATCAGCACGAGCACGCCGTTGCGGCGGGCGAGCACCCCGTAGACCCCGATCGAGAACAGGGCGGCGGAGAAGAACAGGAGGAGGGGCAGACGGATCATCGCGTGTCGTCCTTCCTCGAGAGCACGATCGCACCGATCAGGGCGGCCAGCAGCACGAAGGAGACCGCCTCGAACGGGAGCACGTAGCGGCGGAAGATCGACTCCCCCACGAGCCCCGTCGTCGCCTGCCCGAGCTGGACCTTCGGGTCGCTCCACGCGAAGGCGTCCTGGAACAGGAAGACGAGCCCGGCGAGCACGGCGAGCCCGATGAGCGCCGGAAGGAGCCGGCCAGGGTTGTCGAGCGCCTCCCGCCCGATCGGCGCCCGGGTGAGCATCAGGCCGAAGAGGAACAGGATCACGATCGCGCCGACGTAGATGAGGACCTGGACCCAGCCCACGAACTCGGCGCCGAGCAGCAGGTAGATGGCGCCGACCGAGGCGAGCGTCGCCACCAGGTAGAGCGCGGCGCGGACGACGTTGCGGGCCGTCACCACCCGGACGGCCGCCACCACCCCGACGAGGGCGAGCACCACGAAGGCGTACTCCTGCGCGCTCATCCTCAGCTGCCCCCGGCCGCCTTCTTCCGGGCCGCGATCATCGCCGCGCGGCGGGCCTGCCCCTGGGCGACGCGCTCCGCCGTCCCCTTGGCGATGAGCTCCGCGTACACGCGGTCGTAGGTCTCCTGGTCGATCGAGACCTCGACCTTCTCGCCCGCGGGAGCTGCGGGCGCGGCGGGGGCCGCGGGAGCAGGTGCCTCG
>CAZXJB010000090.1:0-10984 GCA_964640965.1 uncultured Actinomycetes bacterium
TGCGCTTGGTCGCGACCCTCGCGGACCTGGAGCGGGTCGCCCGGAGCGGGCGGATCCCGGGGGTGGCGGCCTGGGCGGGTCGCACCCTCGGGCTGCGCCCGCTCATCGAGCTCCGCGCCGGGCGCATCCGGCCCCTGCGGCCGACCCGGAGCGCGAGCGGGGCGATCGACCGGATCGTCGCGGCCTGCCTCGAGGGGCGGACGCCGGGAGCGGTGCTCCACGCCGCCGCGATGCACGCGCTCGCGCCGGAGCCCGCGGAGCGGCTCCTCGCCATCCTGCGGGAGCGCGTGGAGCTCGCGACGGCCATCGTCGCGCCCTTCGGGCCGGTGATGGTGGCCCACACGGGGCCCGACCTGTTCGGGCTCGCGTGGTGGTGGGAGGAGCCCGCGTCGGCCTAGGAGGGGCCGTCGGCGGCGGCCGCGAGGGTCCAGTCGACGGCCTCGACGATGGCGGGGACCGCCGAGGGGTCGAACGCGTGACCCATCTCCGGCACGAGGAACAGGCGCCCGTTCGGCGCGGCCGCGGCGAGGAGCACCGCCTCGGAGGGCGGGACGAACCGGTCCTCGCGCCCGTGGACGACGGCGAGCGGGGCGCGGATCATCGCGGCGAGGGCGCGCGGCGGCGCCGGATCGCGCCAGTGGGGGGAGATCCGGACGTGCAGGCGGTGAGCGGCGATGCGGCGTCCGAGCCCGGTCCGGGTGAGGGCGGTCGCGAGGATCGTCCGCGCGTTCCGCGGCAGGCGCCAGAGAGCGGGGCTGCTCACCGAGACCACCCCGGCGAGGTCGGGGTCCCCGGCCGCGTAGCGCAGGACCGCGATCGCGCCCATCGAGGCGCCGACGGCGACCACGCGGTCCGTGCGCTCGCGGGCCGCGGCGACGGCGGCGGCGACGTCGAGGCGCTCGAGGTCGCCGAGGGTGCACAGCCCGTCGGAGCCGTGGTGGCCGCGGGCGTCGTAGGCGAGGACGTGGTGGCCACCGGTGGCGAGGGCCCGGGCCACGGTCCGGGTCTTCGGGTCGTCCTTCGAGCCGGTGAACCCGGGGACGAGCACGACGACGGCGCCGTTCGGCCGCTCGGCCTCCCACCACCGAGCGGCGAGACGGACCCCGTCCTCGGTCGTGAGGGTCGTGGCGAGGGCCCTCGCGCTCATGCTCGAGCCGTCAGCAGGCCGTGGCGGCGGAGGCCCCGGCGGAACCACAGGGTCGAGACCGCCACGGCGCCGCCCATCAACACCAGGGTAGCGAGGGTCCGGGTGAGGAGGAAGGTCGGGAGCTCCTCGGTGAGCAGGAGCGCGAGCGTGATCGCCGCGTTGGCGAGCAGGACGAAGGCCCAGAGCAGCGAGATCCGGACGAAGAGCCGCCGGGCCACGGGGTGGGCGACGAGCGCGGGCGGGAGCGGCACGAAGTCGGCGGCCAGGCGCTCGGCCAGGGGCCGGCCGGTCGGCAGCGACAGGAGGAAGGCGGCGGCGGTCGCGACCGTCCCGATCGTGGGCTGGAGGAAGTAGACGAACAGGCTGCCGGTCGCGAGCGAGATCGCGGTCCGGACCGTGAGGGCGAGGGCGCCGAGCACGAGCAGCCCGGGCAGGCGCTGGCGGAGGATCGCCCGGCGGAGCAGCGCCGCGTAGGACCAGGCCAGGGCGAGGCCGAGCGCGCCCACGGGCCCGATGAGGCGCAGCCCGCCGTAGAAGAGGGCCACCGGGATCAGGGTGCCCTCGAGCACGTGCGGGAGGGCGTGCCGGGCGAGGCTCGTGAGCCGGGGGATCTGGACGGCGGGCTGCATGGGGCTCCTTGGCGCGGGCGGTGGGACCGTACGACCGCCCGCCGATGGTAGCGGATGCGGCGCGAGGCGACCCGCGTAGGATACGGCCGTGCCGAGGCTCGAGCGCCTGACCGCCGCCGACGTCCGCTCGGCGATGGCGCTGGCCCTGGAGGCGCTCCGCGCGCGCGCTCCGGCGATCAACCGCCTCAACGTCTACCCCGTGCCGGACGCCGACACCGGCACGAACATGACGCTCACGCTCGAGTCGGTGGTGCGCGCGCTGGAGGGCGCGCCTGGCGGGATGGCCGGGACGATGCGCGCGCTCGCCGAGGGGGCGGTGCTCGGGGCGCGAGGGATCTCGGGGGTGATCTGCGCCCAGCTGCTGCGGACCGTCGCCGAGCGCTGGGCCGGGCTGGAGGCGGTGGGGCCGCAGGAGCTCGCGGAGGCCCTCGCGGCGGCGGCGCGCGCGGCCGAGGAGGCGGTGGAGGACCCCGTCGAGGGCACGATCCTCACGGTCGCCCGCGCGGCCGGCGAGGCGGCGAGGCGGGAGGCGGCGAGGGGCGGGGACCTCGTCGCGGTCCTCGAGGCCGCCCGAGGCGCGGGTGCGGAGGCCCTGGCGCGGACCCCCGATCTCCTGCCGGCGCTGAAGGCCGCGGGGGTGGTCGACGCGGGCGGCACCGGGTTCCTGCTCCTGCTCGATGGGCTCCTCTCCGCGGTGGACGGCCGGCCGCTCCCGCAGCCCCCGGCGGGTCCGGAGCCCGTCGCCGTCCCGACCCCGGGCGCGGGCGAGCACGGGGGCGACCACCGCTACGAGGTGGCGTGCCTGCTCGAGGCCCCGGCCGAGGTCGTCCCGGCGCTGCGGGAGGCCTGGGGCCGCCTCGGCGGGGCGGTGGTCGTCGTGGGGGGCGAGGGGACCTGGACCTGCCACGTCCACACGGACCAGCCCGCGGAGGCGATCGAGGCGGCGGCGGGCTTCGGCCGCCCGCGCTCGGTGCGGGTCACCGACCTGGTGCTGCAGACCGTCGAGGAGCGCGGCCTCCCGCCGGAGCCGGAGCCGGACGAGGTCCGCACCGCCGCGATCGCCGTCGCCACGGGCGACGGCCTGCGCCGGCTCTTCCGGTCCTTCGGCGTCCGCGTGCTCACCGGGAGCCGCGCGACCGCGCCCTCGGTCGGCGAGCTGCTCGACGCGCTCGAGACCTCCCGCGGGGAGGGCGCGGTCCTGGTCCTCGCCGACCCGCGCTTCCGTCCGGCGGCGGAGGAGGCGGGCGCCCTCGCGCCCCGGCCGGCCCGCGTGCTCGCCTGCCGGAGCATCGCCGAGCAGCTCGCGGCCGTCCGCGCCTACGACCCCGAGACCGACCTCGAGGAGGCGGTGCGCGCGATGGCCGAGGCCGCCGGGCTCGTGCGCTCGGGCTGGGTGGTGCGGGCGGCGCGCGAGGCCGAGACCCGGCTCGGTCGCGTGCGCGAGGGGGACTGGCTCGCGATGATGCCCGAGGGGGTCGTGGGGTCGGCCCCGGCGCTCCCCGAGGCGGTCGAGCTCGTGCTCGCGCGCCTCGTCGGGGACTCGCCCGAGGTCCTCACGGTGATCGAGGGCGAGGGCTCGAGCGAGGCCGCGACCGAGGAGGTCCTCGAGCGGGCCCGGCGCCTCCGCCCCGACCTCGGGATCCAGGTCCTGCGCGGGGGGCAGCCCCACCAGGCCTACGCGCTCGGCGTCGAGTAGGGGGACCGCGGGCTCGCGCTCCGGGCTCGCGCTACGGGCCGAGGTGGTAGCCGAGGCGCCGGGGCAGCCGCGCGAGCGCGTCCACGAGCGGGTTCGGCCGGCGTCCGAGATCGAGCTCGTCGTCGCGGCGCACGATCGCCGCCTGCACGAGCGCCGCGCCGGGCGAGCGCAGCGGCTCGGGCGGGAAGGGCTTCGGCCGCAGGCCGACGAGCGGCAGCGTCGTGTGCTCGTCCTCGACCCCGAGCGCGAGCCCCGAGAGGATCCGCCCGCCGAGGCGGCACGGCCCGACGCCGCCGCCGGTGTAGCCGAGACCGTAGTGGATCCCGCCGCCCGGCAGCGTCCCGAAGAACGGCAGGTGCAGGCCCGTCACGTCCATCGGGCCGCCCCAGGCGCACTCGAACCGGACGTCGGTGAGGGTCGGGAACCACCGCCGGAAGTCGCGGATCAGCCGGCTGACGCTCACGGGGTCGTAGCGCAGGCGGGGGCCGAGGCCGGTCCCGAGGCCGGCGCGGGAGGAGGCGGCGCCGAACGCGATCCGTCCGTCCCGGGTCGTGCGCACGTAGTGGAGCGCGGTCCGGAAGTCGTAGATCCCCTCGCCGCCGGTCCAGCCGATCTCGGCCAGGCGCTCGGGGATCGGCTCGGTGAGCACGATGTACGTGCCGCGCGGCATCACGGTCCGGCGGAAGGTGGGGAGCGGGGCCGCGTAGGCGCCGAGGGCGAGCACCCCCGCGCGGGCGGTCACCTCGCCGGTCGGGGTCTCGACGATCACGCCGCCGCGCCCGTCCCGGAACCGGGCCACGGGGGTGCGCTCGAAGATCCGCACGCCGCGCGCGAGGAGCTCCCGCCGCAGCCCCCTCGCCAGGCGCGCCGGCTGGAGGATCGCCGCGCCGGGGGTGAGCACGCCGGCCCGGAACACCGGCGAGTCGCAGCGGGCGCGCACCTCGGCCGGGGTGAGCTCGACGAACCAGTCCGAGCCGAGCCTGCGCGCGGCCTCGGCGGTCCCCCGCCAGGCGCCGTCCTGCGAGGGCGAGGTCGCGACGCCGAGGTGCCCCGCGGGCATGAACCACGCGTCGACGCCGTGCTCAGCGCACCAGGCGCCGATCTCGCCGATGCAGGCCTCGGCCGCGAGCGCGACCCGCCGGCCGTCCTCTGAGCCGAGCTCGGCCTCGAGGATGTCGGCCTCCTCCCACAGGCCGTTGCAGAAGCCGCCGTTGCGGCCCGAGGGCCCGCCCCCGCAGATCTCGGCCTCGAGGAGCACCACGTCGATGCCGGGCTCCCGCTCGAGGAGGAACCAGGCCGTCCACATCCCCGTGTACCCACCGCCCATGATCACGACGTCGGCGCGGGTGTCGCCCCGCAGCGGCGGCGTCTCGGGGCCGGCGAGCTCGGGGTCGGCGAGGGCCTCCTCGAGCCACCAGGAGCCTCGGGCGGCGCGCGGCAGCTCCTCACGCATCGGGTGCTCCCGGCGGCGGGACCACGAGGCAGAGCTCGTTGCCCTCGGGGTCGGCCATCACGATCCAGCGGTAGCCGAACTCCTCGAAGGTCTCCCCGGAGACCCTCCGGCCGCCGAGGGCCTCGACCCGCGCGCGGGCCTCCTCGAGGTGGGCGCAGTCGATCGTGATCGCTTCGAGCTTCCCGACGGCGGGCATCAGTGCACCCCCAGGTGGTAGCCCAGGCGCCGCGGCAGGCGCGCGAGGAACCGCGTGAGCGGGTCGACCCTACGGCCGGCGTCGGCGAGGTCGTCGTGGCGCAGGACGGCGCTGTTCACGACCGCGGCCCCGAGGCTGCGCAGCGGCTCCGGGGGGAACCGCTTGGGCTCCCGCGAGACGACCGCGAGGCGGGTGAACCCGTCCTCGGCGTGGGTGGCGAGGGCGGCGAGGATCTTGCCGCCGAGGTGCGAGGGCCCCACGCCGTTGCCCGTGTAGCCGAGCCCGTAGTGGACGTTCCCGTGCCGCCCGAGCGAGCCGAAGAAGGGCATCGTGAGGCCGCTCACGTTGATGGGCCCGCCCCACGCGGCCTCGATCGGCACGTTGGCGAAGGGCGGGAAGAGGCGGGCGAGGTCCCGCGCGACGCGGCGGGCGAACCGCTCCTCGTAGTCGTAGCGCTCGTCGATCCGCTGCCGCAGGCCCGGCTGCAGCCCGCCGAGCCCGAGCGCGATCCGGCCGTCGGGGGTGGTCCGGGCGTAGTGGACCGAGGGGCGGACGTCGTGGATCGCCTGGCCGCCGGTCCAGCCGAGCTCCTCCAGGCGCTCGGGCGCCGGGGCGGTGACGACGATGGAGGAGCCGCGCACGGTGAGGTAGGGCGCGAACGGCCGCAGCCACGTGGCCCAGGCGCCGAGCCCGATCACCGCCTCGCCGGCCCGCACCTCGCCCCCGGGGGTCTCGACCACGACCGGCCTCGAGGCGCGGAAGCGGAGCACCGGCGTGCCCTCGAAGATCCGCACGCCCCGCTCGATCAGCACCCGGCGGAGCCCCCGGGCCAGGCGAGCGGGCTGGACGTTCGCGCCGTCGGGGATCAGGAGCCCGTCGCGGAAGGCCGGGGAGTCGCAGATCTCGCGCACCTGCGCGGCGGTGAGGGGCCGGTACTCGTCCTCCAGCCCGAGGCGGCGGGCCGCCTCCAGGATGCCCTGCCACCGTCCCTCGGCGCTCGCGTTGGTCGCGACGGCGAGCACGCCGGTGTGGCGGAACCACGCGTCCACGCCGTGCGCCTCGCACCAGGCACCGATCTCGGTCGGCGAGCGCCCGCACGCCATGAGGAGCTCGAGCGCGTCGGCCTCGCCGAAGGTCTCGACGAGGTCGCCGATGTGGCCCCACCACGCGTCGCAGAACCCGCCGTTGCGGCCCGACGGGCCGCCCCCGCAGATGTCGGCCTCGAGGAGGACGACGTCGATGCCCGGGTCGCGCTCCTTGAGGAACCATGCCGTCCACATCCCGGTGAACCCGCCCCCGAGGATCACGACGTCGGCCGTGGTCCGGCCCGCCAGCGCGGGGGCGTCGGGCCCGGCGAACCCCGGGTGGGCGAGGGCCTCCTCCAGCCACCAGCTGCGGCGCGCGGGTCTCGGTGCGGGCATGCTCGTCTCCTGGCTCGTCCGTGCGGCTCACATCCTGCCGCACCCGGCGGCCGCGTGCACGCCGGGAAGGAACGGCCCTCTGACGTTGTTACAGCGGCAGGCATGGAGGCGAACGGTGGGGAGCGGCGTACGGGCACGGCCGAGGCCGGGGCCTGGACGGAGGCCGACGGGCCGATGCCGGCGGTCTACCTCGGCCACGGCGCCCCGACGCTCGTGGACGACCAGCGGTGGACGAGCGAGCTCGCGGCCTGGGCGCGGGCCCTGCCGCGGCCCCGCGCGATCCTGGTGGTCTCGGCCCACTGGGAGTCCGCGCCGCTCACGCTCGGGGCGACGGCCGACGGCGTGCCCCTCACGTACGACTTCTCCGGCTTCCCGCTCCGCTACTACCAGATGACCTACCCGGCCCCCGGCGCGCCCGAGCTCGCGGAGCGGGTGAAGGCTCTCATGCCGCGGACGGAGCCCGTGGCGGAGCAGCCCGACCGGGGTCTGGACCACGGCGCGTACGTGCCGCTCCTGGTCATGTACCCGGAGGCCGACGTACCGGTGCTGCAGATGTCGATGCCCTCGCTCGAGCCCGAGCGCCTCTTCGAGCTCGGTCGGCGCCTGCGGCCGCTGCGCGAGGAGGGGGTGCTCGTGATGGGCTCGGGCTTCCTCACCCACGGGCTCCCCTTCCTACGGGACTGGCGCCCCGACGCCGCGCCGCCGGGGTGGTCGGCCGAGTTCGACGCGTGGGCGCGGGAGGCGCTCGCGCGCGGGGACGTGGACGAGCTCATGGCCTTCCGGGACCGGGCGCCGGGCATGCCCTACGCGCACCCGACGGTCGAGCACTTCGCCCCGCTGTTCGTCGCCCTCGGCGCCGCCGACGAGCCCGAGCGGGCGCCCGAGACCACGATCGAGGGCTTCTACATGGGGCTCGCCAAGCGGTCGTTCCAGGTGCGGTAGGGACCGCGCGGGTCCCCGTCCGGCCCGTGTCAACGGGTTGACGACCGTGCCCCGCTGTCCTCTGGATCGGTGTGAAGCCCTTGACCGCAACGTCGCAGGACGATGCTGACAGGGGGTTGACACGCGAAGCCCGGATGGGGACCTGCGGTCGTCGACGGGTTGACGCGAGGACGCGAGGAGGACGTCGAGCGCTGCTGGTACGCTGCGCCCACCGTTCCGATGCAGGGGGTCGCATCCGATGGATCGCAGGCCGAGGAGCTGGCAGGTCACCGAGGGTCCCGAGCGGGCGCCGGCCCGCGCGATGCTCCGGGCCGTGGGCTTCTCCGAGGAGGACTTCGGGAAGCCCCAGGTCGGGGTGGCCTCGAGCTGGAACGAGGTCACGCCGTGCAACTACCACCTCGACAAGCTCGCCGCGCTCGCCGAGGAGGGCGCGCGCCAGGGCGGGGCGGTGCCGATCGAGTTCACCACGATCGCCGTCTCCGACGGCATCGCGATGGGCCACGAGGGGATGAAGGCCTCGCTCATCTCCCGCGACGTCATCGCCGACTCGGTGGAGCTCGTGATGCACGCCGAGCGGATGGACGCGCTCGTCGGCATCGCCGGCTGCGACAAGTCCGAGCCGGGGATGCTCATGGCGATGGCCCGCCTGAACCTGCCCTCGGTGTACCTCTACGGGGGCACGATCCTGCCCGGCACCTACCGGGGCCGGGACGTGACGATCCAGGACGTGTTCGAGGCGGTCGGGGCGCACGCGCGCGGCTCGCTCTCGGACGAGGAGCTGCTCGCGATCGAGCGTGCGGCCTGTCCGACGGCCGGCTCGTGCGCCGGGATGTACACCGCGAACACGATGGCGGCCGTGGGCGAGGCGCTCGGGATGTCGCTGCCGGGCAGCGCCTCCCCGCCCGCCGTGGACTACCGGCGCGAGGTCTTCGCGCGCGAGTCGGGCCGCCGCGCCGCCGAGCTCGTCGCCGAGGGCGGGCCGCTTCCCCGCGACATCCTCACCCGGGCCGCGTTCGAGAACGCCATCGCCGTGGTCATGGCGCTCGCCGGCTCGACGAACGCCGTGCTCCACCTGCTCGCGATCGCGCACGAGGCCGGGGTGGACCTGTCCCTGGAGGACTTCGACCGGATCAGCCGTCGCACGCCGCACCTGGTGGACGTCCGTCCGGCGGGGCGGTTCGTCATGAGCGACCTCGACCGCGTGGGCGGGGTGCCGGTCGTGATGCGGGAGCTGCTCGAGGCCGGGCTCCTGCACGGGGACGCCCTCACGGTGACGGGCAAGACCATCGCGGAGAACCTCGAGGCCCTGGCGCCGCCCGCGCCCGACGGGGAGATCGTCCACCCCGTCTCGCAGCCGATCCACCCCGAGGGGGGGACGGCCGTCCTCACCGGCTCGCTCGCGCCCGAGGGGTCGGTGATGAAGATCGCGGGCGCGGCCTCGCTCGGGTTCCGCGGCCGCGCGCGCCCCTTCGACTCGGAGACCGCGGCCTTCGAGGCGCTCACGCGCGGCGAGATCCGACCCGGCGACGTCATCGTGATCCGGTACGAGGGCCCGAAGGGCTCGCCGGGGATGCCCGAGATGCTCGCCGTGACGGCGGCGGTGGCCGGGGCCGGGCTCGGCGAGCAGGTCGCGCTCATCACCGACGGCCGCTTCAGCGGCGCCACGAAGGGCTACTCCGTCGGCCACGTGGCGCCCGAGGCGTTCGTCGGCGGCCCGATCGCGCTCGTGCAGGAGGGGGACGAGATCGTGATCGACGCCGCGAACCGCCGCCTGGACCTGCTCGTGGACGAGGAGGAGCTCGCGCGTCGACGCGCCGCCTGGCGCCCGCCCGCCCCGCGCTACGAGCGGGGGGCCCTGGCCAAGTACGCGAAGCTCGTCGGCTCGGCCTCCCGCGGCGCCGTCACCGACTGACGCCCCTCGGTACCCTGGTAGGTCCATGAGCACGATCTCGAGCCCCGCGGCCCTCGCCTGCCGGGAGTGCGGCGCGCGCTACCCGGTCGAGCCCCTCACGATCTGCGAGGAGTGCTTCGGTCCGCTCGAGCCCGCCTACGACCTCGAGCACCTGGACGGGACCGAGCTCCGCAAGCAGGTGGAGGCCGGGCCGGCCTCGCTCTGGCGCTACGAGGCGCTCCTGCCCGGGGGGCCCGGCGTCGAGCGGGTCGACCTCGGCGCCGGCCTCACGCCGCTGCGGCGCGCCGACCGGCTCGCCGAGCGGCTCGGCCTGCGCGCGCTGTGGATCAAGGACGACAGCGTGAACCCCTCGAACTCCTTCAAGGACCGCGTCGTCTCGGTCGCGATCACGATGGCGCGGGCCTTCGGCTTCGAGGCGATCAGCTGCGCCTCGACGGGGAACCTCGCGAACGCCACCGCGGCGCACGCGGCGAAGGCCGGCATGCCCTGCTACGTGTTCGTGCCCGAGGACCTCGAGCGCGCGAAGATCCTCGCGACCGAGGCCTACGGGGCGAAGGTCGTCGCGGTCAAGGGCAACTACGACGCGGTGAACCGGCTCTGCTCGGAGGTCGCCGACGCGCTGCCGTGGGCGTTCGTGAACGTGAACATGCGTCCCTACTACGCCGAGGGCTCGAAGTCGCTCGGGTTCGAGGTCGCCGAGCAGCTCGGCTGGCGCCTGCCGGACCACGTGGTGGTGCCGATCGCCTCGGGCGCGCTCATGACCAAGGTGCACCGCGCCTTCCGCGAGCTCGTCGCCGTCGGCGCGGTGGAGGAGAAGCTGTGCCGCATCAGCGGCGCGCAGGCGGAGGGGTGCTCGCCGGTGGCCCAGGCCTTCAAAGCCGGGACCGAGGAGGTCCGCCCGGTGAAGCCGGACACGATCGCTCGCTCGCTCGCGATCGGGAGCCCCGCCGATGGGCCCTACGCGATCCGGACCGCCCGGACGACCGGCGGCGTGATCGAGGCCTGCACCGAGGCCGAGGTCGTCGAGGGCATCACGCTCCTCGCCGAGACCGAGGGGGTGTTCACGGAGACCGCGGGCGGCGTGACGATCGCCGTCCTGCGTCGCCTGGTCGAGCAGGGCGTGATCGGGCCGGAGGAGGAGACGGTCGCGCTCATCACGGGCAACGGCTACAAGACGGTCGAGGCCCTCGAGGGCACGCTCGAGCCCTCCTACCACGTCGAGCCCGACCTCGACGCCTTCCTCGCCGCCCTGGGCCGCTAGCGGTTCATCCCTCCAGAGCGGCGCGGACGCGCCGACGGATCCGGACGTCCAGCTCCCGCATCCGACGCCCGAGCGCGGGGTCCCGCCGCTCGATCTCCCGGATCCTGCGCAGGACGTACCGCCGGTCGATCCGGTCGAACGCCCCGGCCGCGACCGCCAGGGCGGACCGGAGCTCGACGCTCTCGGGGGTCATCGGGGCCGTCGCCTGTCGGAGCCGATCGAGGTAGAGATCGTCCACCCCGATGATGGCGAAGCGTCCGCCCCCGATGCGGATGCGCTCGATCCGCGCCTCGTCGCCGTCGATGCGCGCGTCGGGGAACTCGACGG
>CAZXJB010000091.1:0-10670 GCA_964640965.1 uncultured Actinomycetes bacterium
CGCGCGCCCTCGCGCCGTGGGCCCGCTCGTGCGAGGGCGCACCGCCTGGGCGGCCAGGGAGCCGGGCTCGGGCGCGCGCCTCCTGCTCGAGCGCCTGTTCCGGCAGGAGGGGCGGCCGGTGCGCGTGCGCCGCGTCGTGCGGGACCACCGGTCCGTCGCCGAGCTCGTGCGCGAGGGATGGGCGCGGGCCGGGGTCTGCGTGGAGCTCGTGGCCGTGGAGGCCGGGCTCGCCTTCTTTGCCGCCGAGACCGAGGCGTACGACCTCGTCCTGCCCGCGGACCGGGTCGAGGAGCCGGCGGTCCGCGCCCTCCTCGAGGTGCTGCGCGACCGCTCCTTCCGCGCGCTCCTGGCGGACCTGCCGGGCTACGACCCGCGCGCGATGGGGGAGGTCCGTGCGGTCGCCTAGGCGGGTCCTCATCGCCGCGGCGCTCGGGCTCGTCGCGGCGCTCGGGCTCGGGGCCTGCGGGGGCGCCGCGGCGGGGGACCGGGGCGGCCCGGTCCTGCGGATCGCGGCGGCCGCGGACCTCCGCTTCGCGCTCGAGGAGCTGCTGGCGGTCTACCGGGAGGCGCACCCGGACGTCGAGGTGCGCGCGACCTACGGCTCCTCGGGCACGCTCTTCGCGCAGCTGGAGCACGAGGCGCCCTTCGACCTGTACCTCTCGGCCGACGTCTCCTACCCCCGGCGGCTCGCCGAGGAGGGGCTCGTGGTGCCGCCCGGCGTCTTCACCTACGCGGTCGGTCGCATCGTGGTGTGGGTCCCGACCGACTCGCCCCTCGACGTGGAGCGGCTGGGCCTGCGCGCGCTCCGTGAGCCCTCGGTCCGCGCGGTCGCGATCGCGAATCCCGAGCACGCCCCCTACGGCCGCGCGGCCGTCGCCGCGATGCGCTGGGCCGGCGTGGACGGGGCGGTGGAGGATCGGCTCGTCCTCGGGGAGAGCGCCGCGCAGGCCGCGCAGTTCGTGCAGGCCGGGGCGGCCGACGTCGGCATCATCCCCCTCTCGCTCGCGCTCGCGCCCGGTGCGGAGGGTCGGTGGTTCCTCGTCCCGGCGCAGGCCCACCCGCCGATCGTCCAGGGCGGCGCGATCCTGCGGTGGGCGAGCGCTCCCGGGGCGGCGTGGGCCTTCGTGGAGCTCCTGCTCGGCCCGACCGGTCGGAGGGTCCTCGGCCGGTACGGCTTCGAGGAGCCGCCCTGATGGACGTGCAGGCGCTCGGGCTCAGCCTCCGCCTGGCGACGGCCACGACGCTCGTCCTGCTCGCGCTCGGGACGCCGCTCGCGTACTGGCTCGCGCGGACCCGGCGGCGGTGGAAGGTGCTGATCGAGGCGGTCGTGGCGCTCCCCCTCGTGCTGCCGCCCACGGTGCTCGGGTTCTACGTGCTGCTCGCGATCTCGCCCCGCGGGGTGATCGGGCGCTGGTACGGGGCGCTCACCGGGGATCGGCTCCCCTTCACGTTCCGGGGGCTCCTCGTCGCCTCGGTCCTCTACAGCCTGCCCTTCGCCGTGCAGCCGATGGTGGTCGCGTTCGGGCGGATCGAGCGGGGGGTGCTCGAGGCCTCGTGGACGCTCGGCGAAGGGGGGCTCGCCACGTTCCTGCGGACGGCGCTCCCGATGGCCCTGCCCGGCGTCGCGACCGCGGCGATCCTCGCGTTCGCGCACACGCTCGGCGAGTTCGGCGTGGTGCTGATGGTGGGCGGGAGCATCCCGGGCGAGACGCGGACGATCTCGATCTCGATCTACGACCACGTGCAGGCGCTCGACCACGACGCCGCGGGGGAGACCGCGCTCGTCCTGCTCGTGGTGTCCTTCGTCGTGCTCGCGGTCACCGCCGCGCTGCAGCGTCGGGTGTGGGCCCCGTGGCCGGTGCGCTAGCCCTCGACCTCGAGCGCCGGTACCCGCGGGGGCCGGTCGTCCGCGCGGCGCTCGAGCTGCCCCTCGAGCCGCCCTCGGTGACCGTGCTGTTCGGGCCCTCGGGGGCGGGCAAGACCACCCTCCTGCGATGCATCGCCGGCCTGGAGCGTCCCGACCGCGGTCGGGTCCGCTTCGGCGGGGAGGTCTGGTCGGATGCGGCCTTCGGCGTCTTCGTCCCGCCGCAGCGGCGGGGCGTCGGGTTCCTGGACCAGGACCTCGCGCTGTTCCCCAACCGGAGCGTGCGGGGGAACGTCGCCTACGGCCTGCGGCGCCTGCCGCGGGCCGAGCGGCACCGGCGCGTCGCGGAGCTCCTCGCGCGGTTCGGGATCGCCGAGCTCGCGGACCGGCGGCCCGGCGAGCTCTCGGGGGGTCAGCGCCAGCGGGTCGCGCTCGCCCGGGCCCTCGCGCCCTCGCCCCGGCTGCTGCTGCTCGACGAGCCGCTCTCCGCGCTCGACGCGCCGACGCGGGAGGAGCTCCGGGGCGAGCTCCGGCGGCTCCTCGTGGGGGAGGCCCTCCCGAGCATCGTGGTCACGCACGACCGCACCGAGGCGATGGTGCTCGGGGACCGGATCGCGGTCATGGTGGACGGCGAGGTGCGGCAGGTGGGGTCGGTCGAGGAGGTCTTCTCGCGCCCGGCGGACCCGGAGGTCGCCCGCGCCGTCGGGGTCGAGACCGTGGTGGCGGCCCGCGTCCTCGGCCGCCGCGAGGGGCTGCTCGAGCTCGAGACGCATGGGCGGCGGCTCGTCGCGGTGGACGTGGGCGGGCCGTCGGAGGAGGTGCTCGCGTGCATCCGGGCCGAGGAGGTCGTGCTGCGCCTGGACGAGCCGGTGGCCGAGAGCGCCCGCAACCACCTGCCCGCCACGGTCCTCGGCATCCGCCGGGAGGGGCCGCTCGAGCGCATCGCGCTCGACTGCGGCTTCGAGCTCGCGGCGGTCGTCACGCCCGAGGCGCGGCGCGAGCTCGACCTCGAGCCGGGGCGGCGGGTCGTCGCGGTCGTGAAGGCCCCGGCGATCCACTGCATCCCGCGGATCCCCGCCGCCCTGGCGAGCCCGGTCGCTACGATGGGCGAGCCGTGATCGCCGCGATCCCCTACCGCACCTTCCCCTCGTTCCACCTCGGGCCCCTGCGGGTGCAGACCTTCGGGCTGTTCGTGGCCCTCGGGATCCTCGTCGGGGTCGCCGTCTTCCTCCGGTCCGCGCGCTCGCGAGGGCTCGAGGCCCGCGCGCTCGAGGGGCTCGCGTGGTGGATCGTCGTGCTCGGCCTGGTCGGCTCGCGCCTGCTCTACGTGCTCACGCACCTCGGGGACTACCGGGCTCGGCCCCTCGCCGCGTTCGCGCTGTGGGAGGGCGGCCTGCAGTTCTCGGGGGCCTTCCTCGTCGCGGTGGCGCTCATCGTGTGGTGGCTCCGTCGGCACCCGGAGGTGCCGGGGCGCGCGCTCGTCGACGCGATCGTGCTGGGGCTCGCGCCGGGTCTCGCGATCGGTCGCCTCGGGTGCGTGGCCGTCGGCGAGCACCTCGGCGGCGCGACCTCGTTCTTCCTCGGCTGGCGCTACCTCGGGGGCGAGACGCGCGAGGGGCCGCTCGCCCCCGGCGCCGTCGTGCACAACACGGCGATCTACGAGATCCTCCTGCTCCTCCCGCTCGTCGCCCTGCTCGCCTGGATGGCGCGCCGCCGCGCGCCGGAGGGCTGGCTCACCGCCACGTTCCTGCTCTGGTACGGCGTGCAGCGCTTCGCGACCGACGTCCTCCGCGCCTACGACCGCACGGTGCTCGGGCTCACGGGGGCGCAGTACCTGTGCCTCGGGATGATCGCGGCGGGGCTCGTCCTGTCCGCGCGTCTCCGGCGGAGCGCTCGCCCCCCGCAGGTCCCCGTCTCGACCTGAGGCTCAGGGCGCTCAGGGGCCGGTGAGCGTGAGCCCCGGGGGCGGCGGGTCGCACAGCTGGAGGAGCCGCGAGCGCAGCCGGTGCTCCTCGTCGGCCATCCCGGGATCCCCGGCGAGGTTCGTGAGCTGGTAGGGGTCGGTGGCGAGGTCGTAGAGCTCGACGTCGCCGGTCCGGTACACGACGTAGACCGAGCGGTCCGTGCGCACCCCGCAGTAGGTGGGCAGGCGATCCCGCTTCTTCTCCAGGTGCTCGAGGAGGAAGTCCTCGCGCCAGGGCGCGCCCGGGTCCGCGAGCAGCGGCAGGAGGCTCGCGCCGTCGGCCCCGGGCGCCGCCACGCCGGCGAGGTCGGCCGCCGTCGGCGCCACGTCGATGTTCAGCACGAGGCTGGGATCGGTGCGCGGCGCGTCGATGAGCGCGTCGTAGCGGACCACGAAGGGGATCCGGATCGCCTCCTCGAAGACCACGCGCTTGGTGCCCCACCGGTGCTCGCCCCACAGCATGCCGTTGTCGGACATGAACACGATGAGCGTGTTCGACAGGCGTCCGGAGTCCGCGAGCGCGGAGAGGATCTCGGCCACCGCGTCGTCGACCGAGAGCAGGGTCCGGTACTGGTCGAGCCGGAAGGCGTCCTTGCGGGCCTGCTTCTTCGCATCGAGGGGCTCCACCTGCCGCAGCCACGAGGGCTTGTCCGAGACGTCGGGTTCGTTGTAGCTCGGCGGCCGCCACGGCTCGAGGTCGGAGAAGGCATCGGCGTAGCGAGGCTCCGGCGTCGCCGGGTTGTGGGGCGCGTAGGGGGTGAACCAGACGAGGACCGGTCCCGTCTCGGATCGGATGAACGAGGCGGCCTCCTGCGCGAGCACGCGGGTCGAGTAGTCCTCGGGCGCCGAGCCGTGGTGCACGATCGTGCCGTCGATGTTGAGGTCGTAGTCGAAGTAGCCGGAGCGGGGGAAGGCGACCCACCGATCCCATCCCGGCGGCACGTACCCGGTCGCGTACGCCGGGGTCCAGTAGCGGTTCAGGTACTTCCCGAAGAGCCCCGTCCGGTACCCGGCCGCCTGGAGCCAGGTGGCGACCGTCGAGGTATCGACGAAGGAGTCCCAGCCGCCGTAGGGGGGCTGGTTCCGCCACACGCCGGTGGTGTGCGAGTAGGCGCCCGTGAGCGTCGAGGCGCGGCTCGGGCAGCAGAGCGAGTTCGACACGAAGGCGTTCGTGAACGTGACGCCCTTGCCCATGAGCTCGGCCTGGATGGTCGGCATCGCCCAGAGCGTGTCCCACCGCTGATCGTCCGTCATGATGACGACGATGCTCGGGGGCTCGCCGGCGGCTCGAGCGGGAGGCGGTGCCGGGGCGCCCGCGAGGGCGCCCGCCAGGACGAGGGCGACCGAGGCCAGGAGCGCGGGCCGGGCGCCCATGGTCCTCCTCGCGGTGCCGCTCGCTCGCCGCCGCATAGGTCTGAGCGGGGCCGGCCGATGCGGCCGATTGCGGCCGATCCCCATCCCCACCCGTCATCGGCACGCGGCGGATCGCGGTGGATAGGACGTGCGGAGGGCTCATCGCTCGTACCGGGGGAGGGCCGGCGGGGGGACAGCGCGCCGTCCCCCGCCGGCGGACCCCGGCTCAGGCTCTGGGGATGGCCTTGTCCGGGTCGTAGAAGGGCAGTGGCACGACCTCCGCCGGTCGGGCCCCGACGGGGGTCTCGACCTCGAGCCGGGAGCCGACCGCGGCCAGCTCGATCGGGACCCATGCGTAGCCGATGTTCTTGCCCAGGCGGGGGGAGTGGACCACGTTCGTCACGTTGCCGACGGTCGTGCCCTCGGCGAGCACCGGCCACCGGTCCAGGCAGGGCACCGTGATCGGCTCGCCCCCGACCTCGATGCCGACGAGCTTGCGCCGGACCCCCTCGGCCCGCTGCCGCAGCAGCGCCTCCTTGCCGATGTAGTCGGCGGCCTTGTCCTCGACCATCCGCTCGAGCCCCGTCACCTCGAGGGGCGTGTGCTCGAGGGTCATGTCCGCGCCGTAGTTGAAGATGCCGGCCTCCATCCTGCGGATGTCGGACGGGCCGGTCGGGCGGATCCCGTAGGGCTCGCCGGCGTGCATGATCCGCTCCCACAGCGCCACGCCGAGGCCGGGGTCATCGCGCAGGTAGACCTCGTAGCCGAGCTCGCCGGTCCAGCCCGTCCGGCTGATCACGACGGGGATGCCGTCGATCTCCGCCTGCATCGTCCAGTAGTAGCGGAGGTCGAGGATGGCGTCCCCCACCAGCGCGCGCATGACCTCGCGGGAGCGCGGGCCCTGGACCTGGAGCGGCCAGGCGGCGGCCTCGGCGACGTGCACGTCCATCCGCGAGCACAGGGCGACGCCCTTCGCCCAGAGCAGGGCGTCGCTGTCGGCGAGCGCGAGCCAGTAGTGGTTCTCCCCGAGCCGGAGCAGCACGGGGTCGTTGATGATCCCGCCCCGCTCATCGGTGAGGACCACGTACCTCGCCTGTCCGACCCCGCACCGGTCGAGGTCCCGGGGCGTGAGGGTGTTGGTGAACCGGTGTGCGTCCGGGCCGGTGATCTCGAGGCATCGCTCGACGGCCACGTCCCACAGCGCGACGTGGGTGACGATGTGCCAGTACTCCTCGACGAGATCCGTGTACCAGCCTGGGATCAGCATGTGGTTGTAGATGTCGTAGGACTGGCACCCGTACCGCTCGGTGGCCTCCCAGTACGGTGATCTGCGGACCCGCGTGCCGTCGATGAACAGCAGCGGCGTCGCACCCGGTCTGCGGTCGCTCATCTCCGCCTCTTCCTGCCCCGGCGCGATGATGTTCCCGTCGGCCCACGCGCGCAAGCCCGGGGGACCCGTGCCCGGCCTCCCGCGCCCGACCCGGGAGTCGCGCGGGCGGGTCGAGCGCCCTAGGCTGCGATGGGTGCGAGGGATCTCGCACCCGGTCCCGCTTCGGGGGGTGTCATGGCGAGGGTGCTGGTGTTCGATGTGAACGAGACGTTGCTCGACCTCGGCGGCCTGCGCGAGCCCTTCGCGAGCGCCTTCGGCGATGCCTCCGCGATGGGCGAGTGGTTCGCCCGGCTGCTCCACGGCTCGTTGGTGGCGACGGTCACCGACAGCTACGAGGACTTCGCCGCGATCGCCCGGCGGGCGCTCGACGTCGTGGCGCACCGTCGCGGCCGAGCCCTGTCCCCCGAGGAGCGGGAGGCGATCCTGGGGGCGATGCGGGCCCTCCCGGCCCACCCGGAGGTGCCCGGGGCGCTCGCCCGTCTCCGGTCGGCGGGCTTCCCGCTCGCCGCCCTCACGAACTCCCCGCCGGCGATGGCGCGGGCGCAGCTCGCGCACGCCGGGCTCCTCGAGCTCGTCGACGAGGTCCTCTCGGTGGAGGCCGCCCGCCGATACAAGCCGGCGCCCGAGCCGTACCGGATGGCGGCCGAGCGGCTCGGGGTGGCTCCCGGGGAGATGCGGATGGTCGCCGCGCACGACTGGGACGTGTGGGGGGCGATGCGAGCCGGGTGCGCCGCCGCGTACGTGGCGCGCGGGGGCACGCCGTTCCTGCTGGGGGAGCCGCCCCAGATCGTCGGCGCCGACCTGGCGGAAGTGGCCGAGGCGATCGTGGCCGTGGACCGTCCGCCGAAGCCCTGAACCCCTGGCCGTGCCGGCGACCCGCGATGCCCGCAGGTACCGGCGGCGCGGGAGGAACGACGTCAGCTCGTCGAGCGGGACCGGTCCGCGACGCGGCCCGCGAGGCGGGCCAGCGCGGCCGCGTCGAGGATGTCGACGCAGCGGTAGGAGAGCCGTACGACCCCGGCGCGCTCGAGGTCCCGCAGGACCTTGTTCAGCGACGGTCGGCGCACCCCGAGGAGTGCCGCCAGGGACTCCTGGGGCAGGGGGACGGAGCCCTCGCGCTCCTCGTCGAGCAGGAGGTTCGCGAGCTGCGTCCTGAGGTCGCGGCCGGCGAGCTGCAGGATGCGCCGCTCGGCGCTCATCAGGCGGGCGGCGACGCTGGACAGCCAGCGTCGAGCGAGGGCCGGTCGCGCCGCGATCAGCCACTCGAAGTCCTCGGCCGACAGGCGGAGCAGCTCGACGTGGTCGATCGCGTGGGCCGAGTAGGGGGCGGGCGCGCGGAGGATGAGGCCGATGTCGCCGTCGACGTCCCCCGGGTGCAGGATCTGGACGATGAGACGGCGGTCGCCGTCCCGGCGGGTGAGCTCGACGCGACCGCTCCGCAGCACCCACACGGCGTCGGGGGTCGTCCCCTGCGCGAACACGAGGGCGCCGGGCTCGAGGCGGATCCGCTCGAGCCGCTGACCGAGCTCTTCGAGGTCCTCCTCGAACAGGGGGGCCCACTCGCCGCGACCCACGCAGCGCGCGAGCCACGCCGCTTCGCGCGCCATCGCGTCGGGGTGCGATCGATCCAGGGCCAGGAGCCTCACGCCATGGTCAACCGCGCGCGCGACGGGCCGCTTCCCGGCCGGAGATCGTCCGCTCGCTGACGGTTCGGCTGCCGGGCCACCGCGGTGGCCCCACCATGGGGGTCGTCGGTCGATCGCCCGCGCGGCGGGCGGAGAGGAGGTCGCGAGATGGCGTTCCGGTGCGAGGCCTGCGGCGGGAAGTTCGGATCCCAGGAGGAGCTCCAGGCGCACGGGCGCGAGGAGCACGCGCCCGCGGAGGAGGCGGCGCACACCTGCGCGGCGTGCGGCTCGGTCTTCGCCTCCCGCGAGGAGCTCGAGCGCCACGCCGAGGCCGATCACGCGGGCTGACCAGCCGCCGAGCGGTCGGATCAGAGGCGCTCGATCAGCGGGGGGAGCGCGAACCTCCCCACCGCGTAGGTGACCGCGAAGGTGAGCATCGCCGCGTCGATCCACCTCGAGCGGAGCGCGACGAACGATGCCCGGGACGAGCAGGCCGCCCGCCGCGAGCGCAGCAGCGCGGCCAGGACCACGGCCGCGCCCGCCGCGCCGATCACGAAGGCGATCGGCCGGTAGCGCCCCATCGTGGCGAGGAACGAGCCCGCGGACAGGCCGAGCGCGACGCCCAGGGCCGGACCGACGCAGCAGGTCGCGGCGATCAGCCCGCCCATCAGGCCGGTCGCGATCGCGGGGCGCCGCCCCGGTCCCCCCTCACCCCGCGCGGGCTCCGCCCCGTCGACGCCCTGCCCTCGCTCGACGCCGTGCCCTCGCTCGTCCGTGATCGTCCCGCCCGACAGATCGTCCGTGTCCGTGGTCCGCCTCGACACCTGTCGCACCTCCGCTCCGGGATCCGGGATCCCGCGGCCCCATCCTTCCACGCGGACGCCGATGGCGGGCCGACGATTCCCCGGCCCTCACCCCGCGGAGGGTTCCACGAGCGGCGGCCTCTCCGTCGCTCCCACGCAGGCGAAGCGAGGTCTCGTGACCAGGAACGGGTCCGCGATCACCGCCCCGTAGGCGGCGAGGGCCTCGGGGGAGGAGTCCACGCGCAGGTCGCTGACCTTGCCGTTCCCGTTCCGCCACCGCTCGCTCCAGTACGAGACGAGTGAGGCCTGATAGACGGCCGTCGGCGGGACCAGCTTCGAGTAGGCGTCGGCGATCCACTCGGCCTTGTCTCCGGCGGCCGGATCCTCCGTCACGCCGAGCTCGATGAGCGCGAACGGCGCGAGCGGGTCCAGCCGTCGGATCCGGCTGTAGGAGCTGGACCGGTCGGAGGGGTCCCCGAGCCCCTCACCGAACATCGTCCAGTGCGAGGGCTTCCCGGTCGGCACCTGTTCGCCGTAGCTCGAGACCGAGATCCAGTCCACGTACGCGTCGCCCGGGTAGTACCACCTGGGCTTGTTCCACCATCGCCGGGGCCAGCTGGTGTCGTTGACGTGGAAGTTCCACGTGATGAGGCGTGCGGCGCCCGTGGTCTGGGAGAGCTCCACGAGGTGCCGGTAGGCGTCGCGGAAGCGTTCGGGCCCGTCGGGCCACTCCGGGGAGCCGTACCGATCGGTCGTCCCGCCGCCGTTCCACCGACCGTTCCATGGGAACCAGTCACCGTTGACCTCGACGCCGAACTCCAGCAGCAGCGGGATCCCCGTGTCCCGCGCGTCGAGGAACCACCTGCGCAGCTCCTCGTCGAACCGGCCCCTGGCCACCGCCTGCATCGAGATCTTCGGGTCGGCGCCGCGCACCCAGAGCTTCGACCACGGCATCATCCTGACCATCGGGACGGCCCCGTGGCGCCAGAACATGCGGACCTTGGCTTCGGGGAACGTGATCCGCACGTTGCCCTCCGGGTCGCCCCAGTGGTCGGAGAGGTAGATCCCCGCGACCCGCCGACCGGTCATCTCGCGCCAGGCGTCGATCGCCTCGTCGGTGTAGGCGGTCTCGCGGCCGGAAGCCGAGAAGTAGGCGGCGTGGTACGCGTGATCGGCGATGGGGGCCAGGACGATCCGCTCATCGGGGCCGCAGTCGGGCAGGGGGGCGCGCGCCGCTCTGGAGAGCGGTACGGTCTCGACGGTCTCGCCCTCTGCGGCCCACGGTGCGTGTCCTGCCCGCACGAGCATCGCGAGCGCCACCGCGGCGACCAGGAACGCCCGAGGCCTGCCCATCACCTCCGGTATCGGCCGCCGAGCCCGGAAGATCGAGCGTCGCCGCCCTCGTCCCCGTGCCCCCGGGAGGACTCGAACCTCCGACACGCGGTTTAGGAAACCGCTGCTCTATCCCCTGAGCTACGAGGGCGCAGCTTGCTCGTTCTGGCCCTTCCAGTGTAGGGAAGCTGCCACCCGAAGGGCAGGCGCATCCTCGCGTGCGGGGCAGGGCCCTCATCCGCTTCCGGGCAGACCGCTCGGGCGTCAGCCACGGGCCGACCAACGAGGTTCCCGCCCGGAGTCTCCACGTGTTGCGTGGGGTTACCCGGGACCTTTCGAC
>CAZXJB010000092.1:0-10101 GCA_964640965.1 uncultured Actinomycetes bacterium
CCGAGCGCCCCCGTGACGACGACCGCGTCGCCGACCCGCGCCCCCGAGCGACGGACCGCGCGCCCCGCCGCCACCTCGCCCACGACCGTCACCGAGACCACCACGACCGGCGCCCGGTTCGTGTCGCCCCCGACGAGCGCGAGGGCGTACTCGTCGCACGCCGCGCGCATGCCGCCGGCGAGCTCGATCACCCAGGCGGCCTCGACGTCCTCCGGCAGCCCCACCGAGACGAGCGCGTACCTCGGGCTCGCGGCCATGGCGGCGACGTCGGAGACGTTCACGATGATCGCCTTCGCGCCGAGGTCGCGCGCCGAGATCGAGCCCCGCTCGAAGTGCACGCCCTCGACCAGCATGTCCGTGGTGAGCACGGTCTCGCCCGAGCCGGGCGCGACGAGGGCCGCGTCGTCCCCGATCCCGAGGAGGACGCCGGGGTGCTCCACGTCCGCGACGCGGCGGATCGCCTCGATCAGGTCGTCCTCGCCGAGCTCCATCTCGCTCCTGCGGCCGGCTGCGGGTGCCCCGGGGGGCTCCTGTAGACTAAGGGTCTCAGCTGCAGGTGGGGCCCCGGGCCCGCGGAGCCGCGACGCCGCGGTCATCGGGCCGGCGAGCAGGAGATCACGGAGATGAGCGTCAAGACCAAGGTGGTGCACGACAACCCGTCCCCCGAGGAGCTCCGGCGCTTCACGGAGGAGATGCCGCAGTGCCGGATCACCGAGTTCGGCAACGTGAACGTCCAGACCCGCGTGACGTCGCGCTCGGTGGGGAGCACGTACGTCGTGGCCGAGCGCTCCTCCGGCAAGACGATGACGCGCGAGGAGTACGAGGCCATCGCGCGCATGCAGGACGAGTACCTCCGCGACAAGGAGGTCATCGTCATCGACGGGTACATCGGCAACGACCCGGCGTTCCGGACGAAGGCCCGCCTCACGATCGAGCGCGCGAACGCCAACATCGCGGGGATGCAGCAGAAGCTGTACTTCCCCCGCGACGACGGCGACGAGCCCGAGGTGCACGTCATCTACACGCCGAACCTCCCCGCCCCCGGGTACCCGGACGACCGGGTGATCGCCGTCGACCTGGAGAACGGCGTCACCCGCGTGCTCAACTCCGACTACTTCGGCGAGTCGAAGAAGGGCGGCCTGCGGATGTGGAACGAGAGGGTCTACGACCTCGGCGGCCTCGCGCTCCACGCCGGGCTCAAGGTCATCCCGATCGAGGGCGGCGAGAAGGTCGTGATGATCATCGGGCTGTCGGGGACCGGGAAGACCACGACGACGTTCACCACGCAGAACGGCTCGCTCCCCGTGCAGGACGACTTCGTGGCGCTCATGCCCGGCGGGCGGGTCTATGGGACCGAGAACGGCTGCTTCGCGAAGACCTTCAGCCTGGACCCCGACTTCGAGCCGAACATCTACAACGCGGTCATCAAGCCCACCGCGTACCTGGAGAACGTCTACCAGGACGAGCACGGGCACGTGAACTTCTTCGAGGAGTCCTACACGCAGAACGGCCGAGCGGTCTTCGAGATGAGGGATCTCGAGCGCTACCGGGACGCGCGGGAGGTCGGCACGGTCGACGTGCTCCTGATCCTCAACCGGAACGAGAACATCATCCCGGCGGTCGCGAAGCTCGACCAGGAGCAGGCCGCGGCCTACTTCATGCTCGGCGAGACGACCGGCACGAGCGCCGGGGGCGCGGCCGAGGCCGGGAAGTTCCTGCGCGTGCCGGGCACGAACCCCTTCTTCCCCCTCCCCCACGGCCTGCAGGGCAACCGCATCTTCGAGCTCCTGGGCACGCACCCCATCGAGACGTACCTGTTGAACACCGGCCGCGTCGGCGGCCCCGACGGGGATGAGCGCTCGAAGAAGGTGAAGATCCCGCACACCTCGGCCTGCGTGAAGGCGATCGCCGAGGGGACGATCTCCTGGACCGAGGACCCGGACTTCGGCTACCTCATCGCCGAGGAGGTCCCCGACTTCGACGACATCGAGCTCCTGCAGCCCCGCAGGCTCTACGAGCGCCAGGAGCGGATGCAGGAGTACCGGGACATCGTCGAGCGGCTGAAGGCCGAGCGCGTCGCGAGGCTCCGGGAGTTCCCCGAGCTCGACGAGGCGATCGTCAAGGTCGTCGGGTAGGGTCCTCCCGGCCCGGGGGCTCGGCCCGGCCGAGGAAATGCCCCGCGGCGACCTGCAGCGCGGCGAGCACGAGCGGCACGAGCGCGTACCAGCGGAGCTCCCCGAGCTCGTCGACCGCGGCCCGGCCGCGCGCGTCGCTCGCCGCGGAGAGCGCGAACAGGCCGGCGAACGCGAACCAGAGGCCGGCGCGACCGGTCACGAACGCGGCGAACCACAGGTGCTCGCGGACGTCCGTGCCCTCGAACCCGCGCCGCGCCCAGACGACGAGCGAGCGGATCCCGCCCGCGGCCAGCGCCGCGGCCGCCGCGAGCTCGACGACCCTCACGCTGCCGCCCCCGCGGCCCGCCGCAGCGCCTCGACGACCTCCTCGTCGGAGGTCTGGTCGAAGCGCCGGTACCACTCCCCCACCGCGAAGAACGGCTCGGGGGTCGCGAGCGCGATGACCTCATCGGCCTCGTGCCGCAGGCGCCCCATCGTCTGAGGCGGCGCGACGGGCACCGCGAGCACCACCCTGCTCGCTCCCTGGGCCCGCGCCCACCGCACCGCCGCCACGGCCGTGCCGCCGGTCGCGACCCCGTCGTCGATCACGATGGCCGTCTTGCCGGTGAGGTCGAGGGGCGGGCGGTCGCCACGGTAGACGCGCAGGCGCCGGACCGTCTCGGCCTCCTCCGCCGCGATCTCGCGCTCGAGGTACTCCTCGGTGACGCCGAGCCGCTCGATGAGCCACGGGTCGAGCACGCGCACCCCCGGCGCGACCGCGCCGAGCCCGAGCTCGGGGTTGCCCGGCGCCCCGACCTTCCGGGGCACGACGACGTCGAGCGGGACGCCGAGCGTGCGCGCGACGACCTCGGCCACGAGCACCCCGCCGCGGGGGATCCCGAGGACGACGGTGTCCGGCCCCGCGTGCTCCTTCAGGACCTCGGCGAGGCGCTCGCCGGCGTCGATGCGATCCTCGAAGATCACGGCTCGCCCCCCTCCGGCTGCTGCATCTCGCGCCGGGCGCGCTCCTCCTCGAGCTTGCGCCGCTGATCGGGGATCACCCGCCCGGGGGGCGGCATCCGCTTGCGGATCCGCCGGTAGATCTCGAGCGGGTCGGCCCGCCTCCGGCGCTTCCTGCCTCCTCCCACCCCCTCATCCTACGCACGTTTGCGGAGGCGGCCGCGCCCCCCTAGCATGGAGGCCCGAGCGCAGGAGGTCCGATCGTGGTGCAGGCGTACATCCTGATCCAGACCGAGGTGGGGAAGGCGGCCTCCGTGGCCAAGGCCGTCCGCGAGATCAAGGGCGTGCTCGAGGCCGAGGACGTGACGGGTCCCTACGACGTGATCGTCCGCGCCGAGGCGAAGAACGTCGACGAGCTCGGCAAGCTCGTCGTGGCGAAGATCCAGGGCGTGGAGGGCATCACCCGGACGCTCACCTGCCCCGTCGTCCACCTGTAGGGGGCCCGGGCAGGCGTCAGCGGGTCGTCGCACGCCTGCGCTCGGCCTCGTAGCGCTCGAGCGCGAGCGCGATCAGCCGGTCCACGAGCTCGGGGTAGGGCACGCCCGAGGCCTCCCACAGCTTCGGGTACATCGAGATCCGCGTGAACCCCGGGATCGTGTTGATCTCGTTCACGAACAGGCGCCCGTCGGCCCCGAGGAGGAAGTCCACGCGGGCCAGGCCCGCCGCCTGGGCCGCGCGGAACGCCTCCACCGACAGGCGCCGCACCTCCTCGGCCGTGGCCGCATCCAGGGGCGCCGGGACGAGCAGCTCGGCGCCGCCCTCGTCGAGGTACTTCGCCTCGTAGGAGTAGAACTCGTGCCCGCGGGGCACGATCTCCCCCGGCACCGAGGCCTGCGGCTCGTCGTTGCCGAGGACGGCGCACTCGATCTCCCGCGCGCGGGCCACGGCCCGCTCGAGCAGCGCCGTGCGGCCGTAGCGGAGGGCCTCCTCGATCGCCGCACCGAGCTCCTTGGGCCCGTGGACCTTGGTCACGCCCACCGAGGAGCCGAGCGCCGACGGCTTGGCGAACAGCGGGAACCCGAGCGCGGCGGCGCCGGCCGCCACGACCTCGGGATCCTCGCGCCAGATGCGCTCCCGGACGATCCGCCGCTCGACGACCGGGAGGCCGGCCGCCTCGAACAGCGTCTTCTGCACGGCCTTGTCCATCCCCACCGCCGAGGCGAGCACGCCGCTGCCGACGTAGGGCAGGTCCACCAGCTCGAGGAACCCCTGGATCGTCCCGTCCTCCCCGAAGGGTCCGTGGAGCACCGGGAACACCACGTCGAGCTCGATCCGCCCCCCGTCCGCCGAGCGCAGCGCCCGCGAGCCCGGGCGCTGGTCGAGCTCGACCTCGATCCCGGCCTCCGGCCCCACGGCGGGGAGGACGCCGCCGGAGGCAGGCTCGGGCGGACCCTCGGGGAGGAAGCGCCAGGCCCCCTCCTTCGTGATCCCCACGGGAAGCACCTCGTAGCGTTCGGGATCGAGCGCGCCGATCACCGAGCGCGCCGACAGGCACGAGATCTCGTGCTCGGCCGAGCGCCCGCCGAACAGCACGGCCACCCGCAGCCTCATACGCGCTCCAGCGCCCGCTCCACGTCCCGCACGAGGTCCGAGACGTCCTCGAGCCCCACGGACACGCGCACGAGCCCGTCGGCGATCCCCGCGGCCCGGCGCGCCTCGGGGGCCATCTGACGGTGCGTCGTCGAGGCCGCGTGGCCGACGAGCGTGTGCGTGCCCCCGAGGCTCGCGGCGATCCATGCGAGCTCGAGCCCGTCGCAGAAGCGCATGCCCGCCTCGACGCCGCCGCGGACCTCGAACGCCAGCATCCCACCGAACCCCTTGGGCAGCAGGCGCTCCGCGACCCCGTGCTGGGGGTGCTGCGGCAGCCCCGGGTAGTGCACCCGCTCGACCCTCGGATGCGCGGCCAGGCGCTCGGCGAGGACCTGCGCGCTCTCGGAGTGCCGGCGCATCCGCAGCTCGAGCGTCATGAGCCCGCGGAGGCACAGCCAGGCCTCGAGCGGGGCCATCGTCCCGCCCGTGTCGATCACGGTGGCCCGCAGGCGCGCGACGTGCTCGGTGCTCGCGCAGGCGACCCCGCCGATGAGGTCGTGGTGGCCGCCGATGTACTTCGTCGCCGAGTGCAGCACGACGTCGAAGCCGTGCGCGGCCGGGTTGCACAGGTACGGCGAGGCGAACGTGTTGTCCACGACCGAGACGACGCCGGCCCGGCGGCACGCGGCCGCGAGCGCGGGGAGGTCGGCGACCGTGACGTTCGGGTTCGCGATCGTCTCCACGTAGAAGAGGGCCGCCCCCGGGAGGCGGGCCTCGAGGGCCGCCACGTCGTGGGGATCCACGAGCTCGACCGCGATGCCGTACCGGGGCAGCACCGCCGTGAACAGCGAGTACGTGCCGCCGTACAGCTCGCGGCTCGCGACGATCCGGTCGCCCGCGGCGGCGAAGGTGGTGACCACCGTGTGGATCGCCGCCATCCCGGAGGCGAACGACAGGGCCGCCTCCGTCCCCTCGAGGTCGGCCATGACGAGCTCGAAGGCCTCGAGCGTCGGGTTCCCGTAGCCGCGGGTGTACGTGTAGCCGGGGCGACGGAACGAGATCGTCTCCGCGTACGCCTCGGAGCTCGGGAAGCGGAAGGTCGAGGTCTGGAAGATCGGGACGGAGGGCGCGTCCTGCTCGGGTCGCGGACGACGGCCGCCGTGGATCGCGCGCGTGGCGAAGCCCGGGCGCTCGTTCACGCGCTCACCCTACCGCCCGCGACCAGCGCCGGGGGTAGGCCTCGCGCAGCCCGTCGACGAGCCCGGCGAGCTCCGTCATGAGCTCGTCGGTCAGGCGGCGGACCGCGTCCGGATCCTCGACCCCGGCAGCGCGCGCCCGCAGGTCGATCGGCTCGGCCGCACGCAGCCAGATCGGGCGGCCGAACTCCGGCAAGCGGAAGCCCTCCCGCCGCCACACGTACTGGCCGCCCCAGGTGGCGACCGGGACGACCCGCGCCCCCGTCGCGAGCGCGAGCCGCACCGCCCCGGTCTTGCCGCGCCCCGGCGTGAACCCGGGCCCCGCGGCCGTGCTCGTCCCCTCCGGGTAGATCACGACCACCTCGCCGCGCTCGATCGCCGCCGTCGCCTCCTCGAGGGGGGTCTGGTCCCCCGTGCCCCGACGGACCGGGATCTGCCGCATGCCGCGCAACACCGTGCGCAGCAAGGGGTTCTCGAACAGCTCGGCCTTGGCGAGGAACCGGGGGTAGCGTCCGGCCCGCACCACGAAGTACCCGTGCGCGAACGGGTCCAGGTACGAGAGGTGGTTGCCCACCACGATCGCCGGCCCGGCGCGTGGGACGTGCTCGAGCCCCTCCATCCGCCAGTTGAACCACAGGGCGAACGGCGGCAGCAGGGCGGCCTTGGCGAGCTCGAACCAGGGCTCCAGGGTCGGACCTCCTCGGCGGGCGGCCTCGTCGACGACGCGATGCTACCGCGACCACGCCAGGCGCCAGCCCGCCGGCAGCAGCCCCGCGGCGAGCAGCACCTTGATCGTGTCCCCGATGACGAACGGAGCGAGACCCAGCTCGAGCGCCTTGCCCAGGGGCACGTCGATCGCCTGCATGAGCCAGGGGATCCCGACGGCGTAGAGGACGACCTCGCCGAGGAACATCGCGCCGATCGCGCTGCGGAGCGAGCGGTCCCAGCCGTGGCGGGACAGGTACCCCACCACCGCGGAGGCCGCGACGAAGCCCCAGAGGTAGCCCCCGGTCGCCGAGGCGAGCCCGAGCACGGACGCCCCGGCGCTGCCCCCGGCGAACATCGGCAGACCGAGCGCGCCCTGCACGACGTACAGGCCCATCGAGAGCGCGCCGAGGCCGGGGCCGAGGCTCGCTCCCACGAGCAGGACCCCCAGGGTCTGCCCGGTGATCGGGACCGGGGTGAAGGGCAGCGGGATCGAGATCTGCGCGAGGCCGGCGACGAGCCAGCTCCCCGCGAGCGCGAGCAGCGCGCGGTACCAGGTCGCCTGCCGCACGCCCGAGGGCGAGACCGCCAGCGCGAGCGTCGTCGAGCTCATCGGTGCAACCTCCTTCGATCCGGGGCCCCGTAGGGTACGCGCTCGGACGGCCCGCGGCGAGCACCCCTCGCCCCGACCGCGCGCGTCCGTCGCCCCCGGGGGCCGGCGCCCGCGTCCCGATGCGCGGGAGCGGGTAGCCTGGCTGCGTGCGCGCGATCGCCGTGCCCGTGAAGTCCCTCGAGCGCTCGAAGTCCCGGCTCGCGGCGTGGCTCACCCCGCTCGAGCGGGGGGCGCTCACGCTCGCGATGCTCGAGGACGTGCTCGACGTCGCCCAGGCGGTCCCGGGGTGGGAGACCTGGGTGATCTCCCCCGATGAAGCCGTCCTGGAGGTCGCCGCCCGCCGCCGAGCCCGGACGGTCGTCGAGGATCGCCCGGGCCTCGCCGCCGCCGTCCGTCAGGCCGAGGCGCTCGCGGTGGCCGAGCGGGCCCAGGCGCTCGCGGTGCTGGCGGCGGATCTCCCCCTCCTCACGCCGCAGGCGCTCAGCGCAGCGCTGCGCACGCTCGGCCCGGTGGTGATCGGACGCTCGGCGCGGGGCGGCACGAGCCTCTTGCTCCGCCGACCCCCACGGGCGATCCCGGCCCGCTTCGGCGAGGACTCGTTCCGCCGTCACCTGGAGCTCGCCCGGTCAAAAGGCCTGCCGACCTCCGTCGTCGAGCGGGCCGAGCTCGCCTTCGACCTCGACCTGCCGGGCGATATCCTCACGCTGCTCGCCGACGGGCGCAGGGGACGGACGCGCGAGGTGTGCCTCGGGATGGACCTCGGCGAGCGGCTCGCCGCGCACGCGTGAAGAGGCCTCGGCAAGGAGGACGGGATGCCGCAGGGGACCGTGAAGGACTACGACGAGGAGCACCGCACCGGCTCGCTCCTCATGGAGGACCGCACCGAGGTCCACATCGACCCCACCTCGATGGAGGGCTCGGGGCTGCGGTTCCTCCGCCTCGGCCAGCGGGTGCGCTTCGACCTGGTCGAGGAGGGCGGCCGCAAGGTCGCCCGCTCGCTGCGGATCGTGACGATGTGAGCGCTACCTGCTGCGGGCCGCCCTCGACGGCGTGCGGCGGCGCCGGGCCGCGATCATCTCCCGGAACTCCTTGCCCGGCACGAACCACGGCAGGTCGCGGGCGGGGACGACGATCGGGGTCTCGGGCTTGCGCGGGTTCCGTGCGATCCGCCGGTTCCGGTGCTTGCGCTCGAAGGTGCCGAAGCCCACGAGCGAGACCCGGTCTCCCTTGGCCACCGTCTCGCGGATCACGTCCATGGCCGCGTCGATCGTGCGACCGATCTCGGCCTTGCTCGCCCCGGTCCGCTTGGCGATCTCGGCGATGAGTCCGTTCTTGTTCATCGCTCCCCCTCTGCCGGGCTCACGCTACCCAGGTGGCGCGGGATGGTCAATCCGGTCCGTCGATGCGACCATGCTGCCATGCGGCGCACCGCCCTCCGCGCGCTCGGCCCGGCCCTCCTCCTCGCGCTCGCCCTCTCGGCCTGCGCCTCCGCGAAGGACCGGGACCTCGCCCGGTACTACGACCCCGAGCACCGGTTCTCCAGCCGCCTCCCGGCGGCGAACACGCTCTCGGTCGTGCCCCCCCAGCCGACGGCCGACGGCCCCACGGTGCTCTCGGGCGTGATCTCGCAACCACCGCTGCCGAGCCCCTCGCCCGCGTCCCAGTTCGGCGGGATCGGCGCGGGGCTCGCCCAGCAGACGGAGCCCTCCGATCGCACGATCTACGAGGCGTTCGCCGTCACGACGGATGCCTTCGGAGACCTGTCGGACATGACGCTGTACTTCCTCACGGGGGACCCGAGCATCGACCTGCGGGAGCAGCGCGCCGTCGAGATCGACGGCATGCCGGGTCGGCTCCTCGTCGTCGACTCGGTCCAGGACGGGCAGGTCCGTGCCAGCCTCGCGGTGGCGCTCACCCTCGGCGAGGGCGGCACGGGGTACCTGATCGCCGCGATCTTCCCGCCGGGGCAGTGGGAGAGCGAGGAGCCCGACTTCCTCCGCGTGGTCGCGTCCTTCCGCACCGAGACCCCGCCGCTGCTGCGGACCTACCCGCTCGCGGCCGCCTCCTGAGCCGGGGCGCTCCCGCTGCTAGCATGAGGTCGCTCTGGCCCGTGGGGTAACGGTAGCCCGACTGACTCTGGATCAGTTAGTCCTGGTTCGAATCCAGGCGGGCCAGCCAGGGCCCTCCGATGGACGCGGCGGGCCGACCCGTCGTCGTCAGCGCTCGAGGACCCAGACCACCTCTCGGGAGGCCGTGCGAGGCAGTCCGCCCCGGACGAGCATGGTTTCCCACTCCGCAGCCGTGTAGACGAACAGGTCGGCCGGTACGGGCAGGCCCGTCGCGTCGTAGGCGAGCGCCCGTCGCTCCAGGGGCTCGGCGGCCTCCGCCACGACGACCACCAGGTCCACATCGCTCCCGACGCCCCAGTCGCCTCGGGCGTAGGAGCCGAAGTAGCCGACCCGCAGGACCCGCTCGTCCCGGGCCCCCACCTGAGCGGCCCAGAGCCGGACCGCCTGGTCGACCTCGTCCCGGTCAGGCCACCTGAGAACGGACGAACCCAAGGATCGCACCGGCATGCTCGATGGCCTCCTCGCTCTGGAGGGGTCCGTAGTGCTCGAAGGGAGCGCCCTCGGTGTGGCTGTTGGGATACCTGGACGGCACGTAGAAGTTGTCCAGGACGCGAGCCCGCTCCACGAGCTCCTCGGGCACGCTCACCGGGAGCTCCGAGAGCAGGCGCGCCACCACGTGCCCCCAGGCCTCCTGCCCGAGGTGCAGGTGGAGCGCCTTGACGGCCTTCTCCGCCGCCTGGTGAGCGGCGAAGCAGGCCCACTCGTGCTCCCCGGCACGGCGCGACCTTTCGGCGTGGCGCAGGTCACGCTCGGCCTGTGCCAGCCAGTCGTGGGCGCGGTTCGCCATCTCGGCC
>CAZXJB010000093.1:0-9971 GCA_964640965.1 uncultured Actinomycetes bacterium
TGCCCCGAGCGGATGTAGTGGTGGAGGGACCGCCCCAGGGCCTCCAGGTTGTGCTCTGCCACCCACCCCCACCACCTCGCGGCCCGCTCGGGGTCGCGGGCCACCTCCCTGATCCTGAGCCTGCCGTGGAAGTGATCGAGCTGGTAGGCGGTGGGGGAGATCCAGTCCCCCGGGAGGTCCGCCAACCACCCCGCCCCGTCGGCCACGAACAGCACCTCCCTGGCTCGGGAGAGCCCGGTGGCCTCCTCGCACAAGACGTAGAAGGTCTGCCCGAACCGGTCGGCGTCCTCCGTTGAGGCGTAGAACCCCTTGCCCTGGAGCAGGAACTTGGGGTGGCGGGCCGTGGGGCTCGCCGGAGCGGCCCCCGTCCACCACATCCCGAGCTTGACCTCGATGGGGCCATCCCGGGAGTGGATGAAGGTCCCGTCCGCCCCGGTGGACACGATCCTGGGGGGCTCACCTCGGTCCGTCAGGGCCTCCCCGTCCTCGAACAACGAGGCCCGCTTTCGCTCCCACACCCGCCGCAGCCTGCGTCCGGAAGGCTGGGCCCATCCCCACGCCCGGCGGTGGTCGATCGCGAACCCCAGCATCCTCTCGAGCAGGCGGGCGGCCTGGCGGAACGGGTGGGCCTGGCAGAGCCACGCCGCGGTGGCGCGGACCCACGGCGAGCACGGGTCCTTGGACTCGATCCCGAGCGCCCGGTCCAGGGGGTAGCCGTAGCGGCCCTCCCGGCGGGTCTGCCACCTCGAGAACCGGATCTCCCCGAACCGGGTGATGAGGTAGCGCCTCCTCCGCCGCTGGCGGGCCCCGGCTCCCTCCTCGAGGAGGCGCTCCTCGAGGACGCGGAACGCCTGGAGCAGGAGCTGCCTCCCCGCCTCCATGAGCGCCCGGAAGATCGCCCGCTCCAGGGCGGCGAGGGTGGGGTGCTTGGGCCAGGGGACCCGGACGGTTACGCTGAGCTCGGGCACGTGGGCGTCCTCCTTGATCTGGACATCGAGCGGACGCTACGTGCCCCTTGTCTTCGGGTGTGGGATTTCCAGTGGGGACTGGCTCCGGGCCGACGCTACCCCTGATGCAACTTGGGGTTGACCGCTCGCGTGGGGGGTAGCATGGAGACGCATCGTCGGCGTCGTGGAGGCAGGGACGGATGCGCCGGTGGAGGCGGGGGTTCGCGACATCCGCGTTGCTCGCGACGATCGTACTCAGCGCGGCCACGTGTGCGGCCGCCGGCGCGCGGTCCGCGCCGGAGGAACCGACGAGCGGCGAGACGGCCGACCCGACGCCGCAGCCGTGGTGGGAGCATCCGGAGGACTTCCCCGACCACGACTACGAGCGCGCCGCGTCGATGGCCATCGGCTCTTGTCCGGATGGAAAGGTGGTCGACGTCTGGCAGTGGGAGGAGGGCGCGCAGGTCATCCGGGAGTGGGAGGGGGTCGCGCCGCCCGAGCTCGTCGAGGCCTCGAGGGACGACCCGGCCGCCGCGGAGCCCCGCGCGGTGGACACCCTGGTGGTGGAGGTGGACGACCCGGCGGCCGTCGTCGCCGCCCTCGTCGAGCCGGATCCCGCCGAGGTCCCCGCCTACTCGGCGGTGCAGGTCCTCTGCGCGGAGGTCGAGCCCGGCACCCGGGCCCTGATCAGCACGGAGGTATTCATCCTCCTCGAAGAGCGCGGGCTGCTCCAGGCGGAGATCGCCTCTCCGGCGCCCACGGACGGAACGGCGTGAGCCGGCGACGACGACCCATCCTGGAGCGCGAGGTCGTCATCGCTTGGGTGTTCGTCGGGGCGACTGGGATCGCGTCTCTCTTTCAAGCATCTGCGGCGGCTGCTGCAGTGTGCCTCGGACGAGAGGTCGATAGCAGATACCTCGGAGATGATCGCGCGAACACGTTCCGCGGGAGCCCAGGCGATGACGTCATGGCAGGCTTCGGCGGTGACGACTGGCTCTCCGGCGAGGGAGGTAACGACACCATCTGCGGTGACGCAGACTCTGATGCTCTGTACGGCAAGACAGGTGCCGATCGTATGGACGGTGGAAGCGACGAGGGCGATGCCTTCGTCCTGATCGATGTGCGCGGGAGCATCTCGGCGGAGGTCCAGGGGATGTCGGTCCCCCTCGCCTCGTGGGAACGCGTGACGGACCCGGTCCCCTACCGCGTCGCCGGCGGGAGGCTCACCTACCGGTTCGCCATGCCGGACGGCGCGACCGTCGAGCTCACCTACCGGGCCGCGTAGGCCCATCTGACCGGGTCGACGAGTCCGGGCGCACGCGCCGAGCGGGGCGCACGGGCCGCCCAGGCCCAGGCCGCACAGGACGTCTCGGGCTGGGGGCCAGGGCCTCTACACTCGCGGGCGTGGAGGCGAGGACGGCGCTCAGGGGCGGGGCTCGGTGAGGGCCGCGCCGCGGCTGCGCGGCGGACGAGCGGTGCGGCTCGTGAGCCTGTTCGCGGGTCTCGTCCTCGTCGGCGCGGCGATCGTCGCGCTGCTCGAGTCCCGGCTTGGGCTCGCACCCTGGGACGTGTTCCACCTCGGGATCGCCGCGCACAGCCCGCTCACGATCGGCACGGCGAGCATCGCGGTCGGGCTCGCGGTGCTCGGCCTGGCCTGGGCGCTCGGGCAGCCGCCCGGGTTCGGGACCGTCGCGAACGCCATCGTGATCGGCCTGGTCGTCGAGATCCTGCGGCGCCTGTCGTGGGTACGCGAGCTCGCCGCGGCGGGACCCGGCGCGCGGGCGGGGCTCCTCGTCCTCGGGGTGGGGCTCTTCGGGCTCGGCTCGGCCCTGTACATCGCGGCCGGCATGGGCGCGGGGCCGCGGGACTCGCTCATGCTCGTGCTCGCCCGGCGGACCGGGGCGAGGATCGCGCTCGTGCGCGCGGCGCTCGAGGGCTCGGCGCTCCTCGTGGGCTGGGCACTCGGCGGGACCGTGGGCCTCGGCACCGTGGCCGTGGCCCTGCTCCTCGGCCCCACCGTGGAGGCCGGGTTCTGGACGCTGATCCGCCTCGGCCTGGCCGACCCCGCCCCCGAGCCCACGTCGGAGCTCGCGGCGATCACGTGAGGTACACTGACCGGCAGATATGACCATGGAACATGACCATGGTCCTCTTCCTCATGGAGGGTCGTTCTTCCAAGCGTCCAGCGTGACCTCCGCTCCGAGGACGACGGCGGAGCAGAGGGCCCCGTCGGGGACGAGCGTCACCGCGTGATCGCCGGCGGTGACCGGGACCCCGCTCACGACCTCGCCCGGCTCGAAGTCGGTGATGGCGGGGTTGCCGTCCAGGCACACCGTCACCGTCAGTCCGGGCACGCCGTGGACCACGTTCAGCGTCGCGTCCAGTTCCGCCTCGGCCGAGGCGACCGGCGCCACCAAGGCCACGACGACCGCCGTCATGAGCGCTGCGAGTCGTGCTCGCACGAGTACCACCTCCTCCCTCGCTCACCGACCGGGGTTCCCCGGCCGCCCCCACACTGTCCCGGACCGATGCAGAATTGGTCCACACGTAGGCTAGTTATGCATAGGTTTCGCCGGAGGGTCACCGATCTGCGTGGACGCGTTCGAGCACGAGGTCGGCGCCCGCCGAGAGGTCCTCGCCGAGGTAGGTCCCGGGGACCCCCTTGCGAGCCGCGTCGGCTACGAACGCCCCTCCGGCGTAGAAGGGCGGGACCACGCTGGACTCCACCACGCGCAGGGCTTCGATCGCGCGTCGGCGCCCCACCCGGCGCTGGCACGCGAGCACGACGGCGGCCGGACGCATCCTGGCCACGGCGAGCGCCAGGGCGGCCGCCGGCGTCGAGGCACCGAGCACACGCGCGTCCGCGCCCCGCAGCGCGAGGATCGTGGCGAACGCCTCGATCCCGAGCGTGTGGCGCTCCCCCTCGGGGCAGGCGAGCAGGATCGGAGGACCCGTCGGCGGTGGAGCGGAGGCGCGCATCCAGGCGAGCCAAGCCCGCAGCATCTCGCTCGCGAGGTGCTCCTGGGCGACGTCGCACCGGCCGGTGGCCCATCGCCAGCCGATCTCCCGCACGACCGGGAGCACAATCCCGGCGACGACCCGCTCGCTGCCGAGCTCGCGCCTGGCGGCCTCCAGCGCGGCGCGGATGTCCTCGGGCTCGAGTCGCTCGACCGCGTCCAGGATGCGCTCCGCGTACGGGCCGAGGGTCGAGTCCGCGGCGGCCGACGCGAGCTGGGCCGCCTGCCGGGCCGGCAGCCCGCTCGCGATGGCGTCGCGCATCGCGCGGAGCGCCCGGAGGTCCTGGTCGGTGTAGCGACGGTGTCCGCCATCGGTCCTCGGGGGGCTGGGTACGCCGTAGCGCCGCTCCCAGGAGCGGAGGGTCGGGATGGGCACCCCGAGGGCCTTCGAGACGTCACCGATCGTCCGCGCGTCACCCATCGGGCATCACGCTAGCAGAAGGATGCATAGGTTTGACCAAGAATCTATGCATCCACCCATCTACCATCGGAGGGTGGCGCGGGGACGGCCGCCCGGTGGGGGCGATCGCCCCGGCCGGCGTTCGGGGAGGAGAACGAGGACGTGCCCATCGCGTTGGTGGAGATCCGGCGGAGCCCGCTGCGCTTCGGCCTCCTCACGGTGGCCGTCGGGCTCCTGCTCGCGCTCGTGCTGTTCCTCGCGACCGTCGGCTCCGCCCTGCTCGCCCGGATCTCCGGCGCGCTCGAACGCCAGTCGGCGGCCGTCCTGGTGTACGCGGCGGAGGCTCGCCTGAACCCGCAGCAGAGCCTGATCGCCCCGGGGACGCTGGAGCTCGTGGCGGCCGTCCCGGGGGTCGCCCAGGTCACCCCCTGGGCGGCCCGCCCCTTCACGGTCCGGACCGGCGCGGGGCTCCGCGACGCGGTGATCATCGGCTACGAGCCGGGCGGGCCGGGCTCGCCGGAGGGACTGGTCGAAGGACGCCTGCCCACGGTCCCCGGCGAGGCGGTGCTGAGCGCGATCGACGCCGAGGAGGGGTTCGGGCTCGGATCGAGCGTGCGGGTCCTCCCCGGCGGGGCGACCCTCACCGTCGTCGGGCTCGCGGAGGGGACGAGCCTCGCCGTCCAGCCGACCCTCTTCACCCCCTACCGCGGCTTCGTCGAGATCGCCCGGCGGGCGTACCCCGACGCCGGGGCGGTCCTGCCCTCGGTGCTCGCGGTGCACCCGGCGGCCGGCGAGGAGCCAGCGGCGCTCGCCCGCCGCATCACCGCGGAGGTCCCCGGCGTCCAGGCGGTCACCCGCGAGGAGGCGGCCCGCTCGGTCCCGGGGATCTCGGCGATCCGCTCCTCGCTCGGGTTGCTGCTCGCGCTCGCGTTCGGGGTCGTCGTCGTGGTGATCGGTTTCTTCTTCCTCATCTTCACGGTCCAGAAGGCGGAGGCGCTCACGCTGCTGCGTGCGATGGGCGGGCGCACGCGGAGCCTGGTCGGCGGGCTCGCGCTCCAGGTGGTGCTCGTGGTGGGCGTGGGGGCCCTCCTCGCGACCGGTGTCCTCGCCGCCGCCTCGGGCGCCGCGGACGCTTCGTTCCCCATCGAGGTGGACCCGCGGCTCGCGGTCGGCACCGGCGCCGCGGCCGTGGCCCTGTCCCTGCTCGCCGCGCTCGGCGCGGTGCGTCGGATCGTCGGCATCGATCCCGCCGCGGCGGTCCGGGCCGGGGGTGGTGAGCTCGCATGAGCCTGCGGGCCGTCCTGATCGGGCCCAAGGAGGTCGCCCGCCGTCCGGGCCGGTTCGTGATCACCGCCGCGGTGCTCGGGCTGCTCGTCGCCCTCCAGGTGTTCCTCTGGGGGCTCCTCGACGGGCTGACCGGGTCCACGACCGGCGCGTACCGGGCGCTCGGGGCCGACATCATCGTCTACGGTCCCGCGAGCCGCGCCTCCCTGCTCCGCTCCCAGGTGCCGCCGGAGCTCCGGGCGCGGGTGGTCTCCACCGAGGGCGTGGCCTCCGCGGATGGGCTGGGGGTGGCGCTCGCCTGGGGGCGGGTGCGAGGCTCGCAGCGGACGCTCGACCTCGCGGTCCTCGCCTACGAGGCCGCGACGGGCGAGATCCCCCCGCCGCCCGCCGCCGGATCCGCCTACGCCGACGACGCGCTCCGAGCCGAGGGCGTGGAGCCGGGGGACGTGATCGAGATCGGGCGCGACCGGGTGCCGGTGCGGGTGGCGGGCTGGGTCGACGCGACGAGCTACCTCGGTCAGCCGGGACTGTGGGTGGAGCCCGGCACGTGGCGCCGGGTGCTCGCGACCGCGGCGCCCGACCGCGTGCTGCCCGAGGGGGTCTGGCAGGCGCTGGCCGTGGAGGTCTCGGACGACGCGGGCGGTGACGTGCAGGCCGTCGCGACCCGGATCCGCGTGGAGACCGGCGCCGAGGCGTACCCGCTCGAGGAGGCCATCTCACGCCTGCCCGGGGTGGAGGCGCAGCGCTCCTCGTTCCTGCAGCTCATCGGCGCGACGACCGTCGTCGCCGGGCTGGTCGTCGCCCTCTTCTTCGCCCTCATCACGCTCGAGCGGGTGCGGCTGTTCGGGGTGCTGAAGGCGGTCGGGACCTCCTCGGCCCAGCTGCTCGGCTCGCTCGCGCTGCAGGCCCTCGTCCTCACCGCGGCCGCGTACGTGCTGGGGGTGGCCGCGGCCTTCGGGCTCGCGCGGACGGCCCCGGCCGAGATCCCGATCGAGCTGGTCCCCTCGCGCGTGCTGTCGGTGGCGCCCGTGCTGCTGGGCACGGCCCTGGTGGGGGTCGCCACCTCGTTCCGTCGCGTGGTCCGGATCGACCCCGCGACCGCCGTGGTTGGGAGGTAACGATGCCGGCGCTCAGGATGGAAGAGGTCCGCAAGGTCTACGGCTCGGGCGAGCAAGCCGTCGTCGCCCTCGACGGGGTGTCGCTCGAGCTCGGCGACGACGAGTTCCTGGCCCTGGTGGGGCCGTCGGGGTCGGGGAAGACGACGCTCCTGTCGATCGCCGGAGGGTTGCTTCGGCCCACGGAGGGCGTGGTCCAGGTGGGGTCCCACCGCATCGAGTCCTACGGCCCCCGCGAGCTCACGCGGTTCCGTCGGACCTCGGTGGGTTTCGTCTTCCAGGGGGTGAACCTCGTGCCGTTCCTCACGGCCCTGGAGAACCTCCTCGTGGCCGCGGAGATCGCGGGGGTCGACCGTCGGCGCGCGATGGCGCGGGCCGAGCAGCTGCTCGGCGAGCTCGGCCTGGAAGGGAAGGAGGACCGCCTGCCCTCCCGCCTGTCGGGCGGCGAGCGCCAGCGCGTCGCGATCGGGCGCGCGCTGATGAACGAGCCCGCCCTGGTCCTCTTCGATGAGCCGACGTCCTCGCTGGACAGCCGCCTCGGCGCCCAGGTCATGGAGCTCATCCGGACGGAGGTGAAGGGCCGTGGCACGGCGGCCGTGGTCGTCACCCACGACCTGGACATGACCAGGTACGCCGACCGGGTCGTCGAGATCCACGACGGCCGGCTGGTGCGCTAGCCGCGGCGGCGGGCGCCGGAGGCCGCGAGGGCGCGGGCGGCCTCGACGGGGTCGCCCGGCAGCACGCTCGCCCCGGTCCTCGTCGCGAGGGGTTCGGCCAGGGGTCCCGCGAGCTGCAGGGGGTGCCGGCGCGCGAGCGACCGGAGGGCCGAGGCGTCCCCTGGGGGCACCTCGACCACCGTGACCGCGACCACGATCGCATCGGGCTGCAGCTCGTCCGCGGCCCGGCTGAGCGTCCCGACGGGGGTGTCGGCCCCCAGGAACACGATCCGCCACCCCCGCCGCCCCAGCGCCACGCCGAAGATCACCAGCGCGAGGTCGTGCAGCTCGTCCTCGGGACAGGCGAGCAGGGCGAGGGGCCCGGCGCCCTCGCCCCATCCCCGCGCGAGCCCCATCAGCCGACCTCGGATGAGCGAGGCCGCGAAGTGCTCCTGGGCGACGGTGATCTCCCCGGCGGCCCACCGCTCGCCGAGGCGTCGGAGCGCCGGGACGATCGCCTCCGCCAGGACCGTCTGCACGCTGAAGGACGCGAGCAGCCGGTCGATCGCGGCGTGCGCCGCGCCCTCGTCGAAGCGCTCGAGCGCGTCGTTCAGGTCGGTCGCCAGCCGCAGCAGCGGGGACCCGTCGGGTTCGGGGCCGGCCGAGGCCACCGCCCGGGCCGCCTCCGCCGGCGCGAGCCCGCTCGTCACGAGCGCCCGCATCCGCTCGAGGCGCTCGACCTCCTCCAGGGGGTAGAGCCGGAACCCACCCTCGGTGCGGACCGGCCGCGGGATGCCGTAGCGCCGCTCCCATGCACGCAGCACGTCGGGGGAGAGCCCCGTCCGCCGAGCGACCTCACCGATGCGCAGCCGAGCTTCCACGGGTCGAGTATAGCCGATGATGGACGGATATCGGACAGAGATTTGACAAAGCCTAGACACCCCTGCTAGGGTTGGGGCGTCGCCGGTGAGGTGCCGGCGGGATGGGAGGAGGTAGAGATGCGCAAGCTCGACGCGGTCGCGATCGCCCTGGCCGCCATCGGCGCGGTCAACTGGGGGCTCGTCGCGGTGGCCGAGTTCGACCTCGTCGCGACCATCTTCGGAGGCATGGGCTTCGGCGAGACCAACGCCCTCAGCCGGGTCGTGTACGGTCTCGTCGGGGTCTCCGGCCTGTGGTTGCTGGCCCGGATCGCCTCGCTCGTCGGCATCCGGTCCCCGGCGACCGCCTGATGGCCGGACCGGTCATCGTCCTTCTCACCCGCGACCTCCGCGTGCGCGACCACCCCGCCCTGTGGGAGGCGTGCGCGCGGAGGTCGCTCGTCGTTCCGCTGTTCGTGCTCGACCCCCAGCTCCTCGCTCGCTCGGCGAACCGGACGACGTTCCTGCTCGGATCGCTCAGGGTCCTCGACGAGGCCCTCGCCCGTCTCGGAGGTCGGCTCATCGTGCGCCGCGGCGGGGTGGCCCCCGAGACCGCCGGCTTGGCGCGCGAGATCGGCGCATCGGCGGTGCACCTGACCGAGGACGTCACGGGGACCGCGAAGGCCCGGGTCGAGGCGCTCCGTCGGATGCTCCCCGGGGTCGAGGTGCGCACCTTCCCGGGGAGCGCGGTCGTGGAGCCAGGGGTGGTGCAGCCGACGGGCGGCGGTGCGTTCCAACGCTTCACGCCCTACCACCGGCGCTGGCGCGAGGCTCCACGTCGCGCCGTGCTCCCGCCCCCCGGGCGGGTGCCCGTGCCGCCCGGGATCCGGAGCGATCCGCTGCCGGAACCGCCGGCCGGGGCCTCGCCGGACCTGCCCGAGGCTGGGGAGCCGGCGGCGCACCGGCGGCTGGACGCCTTCCTCGAGCGCCTGGACCGCTACGGCGACGCGCGCGACGTCCCCGCGGCCGAGGCGACCTCGGGGCTGTCGCCGTACCTGCGGTTCGGATGCCTCTCGCCCGTGGAGGTGGAGGCCACCTGCGAGGGGCTCCCCGGCGCCGAGCCGTTCCTGCGGCAGCTCGCGTGGCGGGACTTCTTCCGCCAGCTCGTGGCGGCCCGGCCGAAGCTCACGACGCGGAGCCTGCGCCCGCGTCCGCGACCCGTCCTCGCGTGGCGGGAGGAGGACCTGGCCGCCTGGCGGGAGGGGCGCACGGGCGTGCCCCTCGTCGACGCCGCGATGCGCCAGCTCCTGCTCGAGGGATGGATCCACCCGAGGGCCAGGATGGTGGCCGCCGCCTACCTCACGCAGGGGTGCGGCGTCCCGTGGCAGGAGGGGGCGCGCCACTTCGACCGCTGGCTCGTGGACGGCGACCCCGCCGTGAACGCGGGCAACTGGCAGTGGGTGGCCGGGGTCGGCACCGACGCGAGGCCCGGGCGACGCATCAGCCCGGCGCGGCAGGCGGAGCGGTTCGACCCCGACGGCGCCTACGTCCGCCGCTACGTCCCCGAGCTGCGGGGGTGAAGCCGCCCCGAGGGCGACGAGCGGCGGTGCCTACCCCGAGCCCTGGGCCTCGATGTCGGCGACGATCGCGGCGAAGCGCTCGATCGGCTCCAGCTCGTCGAGCGCCTCGACGACC
>CAZXJB010000094.1:0-9472 GCA_964640965.1 uncultured Actinomycetes bacterium
GGTCCCACGGGCGGGGCGGGTGAGCACGGTGGTCCCCCTCCGCCCGACGCGGGGGCTTGGGAAGCGGCGAACGCGTGTTCGTGTCGGTGGGTCGTCCGACACTGAGCCCGAACCCTGCATCCCAACGATCGCGCGGCCCCGACGCGCGGGAAGGAGGCCCCCTCATGCAGGCCACCGTGCGCCTCGAGCACGAGCTGCTCGCCGTGGAGTCCGAGCACGACGTCTGGTGCATGCTCGAGCTCTCGGCCCCTCCGGCGCCCCCGACGCCCGAGCGCCGACCCCTCAGCCTCGCCCTGGTCCTGGACCGGTCCGGCTCCATGGCCGGACGCAAGCTCGCGGTGACGCGTGCGTGCGCTGCCTTCCTCGTCCAGCGCCTGGCCCCCGGGGACCGCCTGGGCCTCGTCACCTACCACGACGAGGCCGAGCTCCTCGTGCCGCTCATGCCGGTCGGCGAGGGGCGCCAGCGGCTCCTCGAGGCGATCGAGCGGATCCGCCCCGGAGGCTCGACGAACCTCTCGGGCGGCTACCTGAAGGGCGTGGAGCTCCTCGCCGGGTCGGATCCGACGCCGCTCCGCCGGGTCCTGCTGCTCTCCGACGGCCTGGCCAACGTCGGCATCACCGCGCCCGCGGTCCTGCGGGGCATCGCCGCCCGCGCGCGGGAGCGCTCCGGCGTGACGACCTCCACCATCGGCTTCGGCGCCGACTTCGACGAGGACCTGATGACGGCGATCGCGGACGCCGGCGGCGGGGCCGCGCACTTCGCGGAGTCCCCCGACGACGCGCCGGGCGTCTTCGGCCGGGAGTTCTCCGAGCTCGTGAGCGTCGTCGCGCAGAACGTCAGCGTGGAGATCCGGCCGACCGAGGCCGTCCGGGTCCTCGGTGTGCTGCACGGCTTCCCGATCGTGCCCGTCGAGGGCGGCCTCCAGGTGCAGCTCGGCGACGCGTTCGGGGAGGAGCGTCGCCGGCTGGTGTTCCGCCTGCACGTCCCGACCCTCGCCGCGCTCGGGCCCCGGCGGGTGGCCGAGGTCGTCCTCCGGTACGTCGGGGTCGGGTCCTCCGTGGCCCTCCACGAGGTGCGGGTCCCCGTCTCGGTGAACCTCGTCTGCGCGGACGAGGCGGCGCGCGCGGTCCCCGATGCGGAGGTGCGGGAGGAGGTGGTGATCCTCTCGGCCGCCAAGGCCGGCGAGCGCGCCCGCGAGCTGGCCGACGCCGGCGACCTCGAGGGAGCCCTGCGGACGCTGGAGGAAGCCGCGCGGAGCCTCGAGGAGGTGGCCCCGGGCTCGGCGAGGGCCCAAGAGCTCCTGGACGAGGCGGACTTCTGGAGCTCCCGGTCCGCGCTCCTCGCCCAGGGGACGTACGCTCCGCTCGAGCGGAAGCGGATGCGGTACCGCTCGCGGAGCCGCGAGGCCGGCCGGCGCCCGCGGGACGGCGCTCGCTGAGCGCCCGGTTGGGACCCGTGGGGACGCGAGGCGCCGCGGCAGGGTCGCGACGGCGGCGGTGGACATGCGGCCGGTGCACAGGCGTTCGGGCAGGCGCGTCACGGGGCTCGTCGTCGCGTTCGCCTCCGTCCTGCTCCTCGGGTCCTGCGTCGACGAAGCGCGGGCGCCGCTCGGAGCGTCGCCGTCTCCGAGCTCCCCGCGCCGGCAGACGCCCGCCCCGACGTGGACCTCGCTCCCGCCCTCCAGCCCCTCGCCCGGACGGACGCCGTCTGCGCGCGGCGGCCAGGAGCTCCACGCGCGAGCGAACGCGCTCGTGACCCGGGTGGTGGACGGGGACACGATCGAGGTCCGGTACCGGGGCCGGACGATCACCGTGCGACTGATCGGGATCGACACGCCGGAGACGGTCGCGCCGGGCCAGCCGGTCGAGTGCTACGGACCCGCGGCGTCCGCGTTCACCGAGCGCGAGCTCGAAGGCCGCCGGGTCCGGCTCGAGTTCGACGTCGAGCGCATCGACCGGTACGGGCGGACGCTGGCGTACGTCTGGCGCGGGAGCGAGCTGTTCAACGAGACCCTCGTGCGGCGCGGGTACGCGTTCGTCACGACCTACCCGCCGAACGTCCGGTACGTGGAGCGCTTCCTCGCGGCCCAGCGCGCGGCGCGGTCCCACGAGCGGGGCGTCTGGGGCGCGTGCGTGGCCGCCGACGACGGGGGCGAGGACTGCGACCCCGCCTACCCCGACGTGTGCATCCTGCCGCCGCCCCCCGACCTCGACTGCGCGGACGTCCCGTACCGCCGGTTCACGGTGCGGGCGCCCGACCCGCACCACTTCGACGGCGACCACGACGGCCTCGGGTGCGAGACCTGACCCCGGATCGGGCTACGGTCCGCGGCGTCTCGTGCCGATGATGGAGACGATGGCGCGCAGCTCCGCCCGGACCCGCAGGCTCCTGATCGCGATCGTCGCCGCGCTCGCGGTCTCGGTCCCCTCAGCTGTCCCGCGGCCCGCCTCGGCGGCGACACCGGCGTACCGGCCGGACGGATGGATCAAGCTCTGCGGCCTCAGCCTCGGCTGCGTGATCGACCCGCCGCCGCATCCCTGGCGGGGCAAGGACGTCTACAACTGGACCGGCCGGCGCCAGACCGTGAAGGTGGACATCAACGACGGCGAGGGGGTCCGGTTCTGGATCGCGATCCAGAACGACGGCGCCGAGCCCGACACGATCCAGATCCAGGGGTGCAGCGGGACGAAGGTCTTCCGGGTGAACCGGGTCAAGCTGGGTCGTCTGAAGCGGCAGGACCCGAGCGCGGAGGATCTCACCCGTCGGTACCTCCGAGGGACCCTCCGCTTCACGCTGGAGGCCGGCGAGCGCGTGATCTTCACGCTGAACATCATCACCGGCCCGGTGGAGGGCAAGCGCTACCGCTGTCGGACCGAGCTGACCTCCCAGGGGGACCCGGAGGCCCGCGACGTGGTCGTGGCGGCGATGACGACGTACTGAGCGGGCGCCCGGTCCGCCCGCTCGCTACCCTTCGAGCCATGCGCACCGCCTCCGAGCCGCTCGTCAGCGAGCGCCTGGTGCTTCGGCGCTCCGAGCCCGAGGACGCCGAGGCGATCTCGGCCTACCGGGGTGACCCCGAGGTCCATCGGTACCAGGGCTGGCAGCGGACCGACCCGGGGAGCGTCCGGGGCGAGATCGAGGAGATGGCCCGACGCCGGCCCGGGGATCCCGGGTGGGTCCAGTTCTCGGTCATCGAGCGGGCGAGCGGTCGGCTGATCGGCGACGTCGGTCTGTGCGGGGTCGCGGGCGAGCCCGGGGTCGTGAAGGTCGGGTACACGATCGCGCCCGCCTTCCAGGGGCGCGGGTACGGGACCGAGGCGATGCGGGCGCTCGTCGCCTACGCGTTCGACCGGCTCGGCGCCGGGGTCGTGCGCGCCTACGCCGATGCCGAGAACACGGCCTCCCACCGGGTGGCCGAGAAGGTGGGGATGCGCCTCGTCGAGCGGTTCCGGGCCGTGGACGACGGCGAGGAGTGGTGGGGCGTCCGCTACGAGCTCCGCCGCGAGGAGCGCCCCACCGAGGGCTGATCCGGCGCGGTCAGGTGCGGGCCCGGGTCTCCAGCCACCGGCGCACGTTCGCGACGTTCGACCGCGCCTGCGCGCTCTGCTCGCAGATGCCCGGCCGTCCGCACAGGGCATTGCCACGCATGGTGAAGAAGTTGAACCGACAGTTCGGGCAGAACACGTCGAGCTCCGCCGGCAGGTAGGGGCAGTCGCCCCAGCGGCATCCCCGCACCCCCTCCCCGGTCGCGATGTCGAAGGCGCATCCGGGGCAGGGCCGGAACGACAGCCAGCGCGGCATGCTCGCCTCGCCCGCTCAGTCCCGGAAGTCGCCGGTGACGGCGAGCTCGAGCCACGTTCGCTCCCCCGAGGAGGTCTCGATCGGCACGTAGACCCCCATGTCGTGCCAGCCGTCCATCCCTTCGTGCATCGCGAGCTCGAAGGTCAGGACCGTCGACTCCCCGGGGGCCAGCGTCCGCGCGCCGAGCGCGAACGGGCCGGGGCAGCATCCGGCCCGCACCTCGACCTTCGGCTCGCCGAGGCGGACGGGCTCGGTCCCGGTGTTCGTGAGGGTCCAGAAGGGCCGGACGGCGACGTTCAGGGGGACCCGACCAAGGGACCAGGACGCACCCTGCACGCTGACGCCGGCCGCCGACGCGGTGCCCGAGGCGTAGCCGGGGACCTCGACCACCGGGAGGCCCATCTCGTTCACCTCGCCGGTCGGGGCGAGGGCCGCGCCGCCGGCGGGCTGCCCGCTCGCGTCCGTCCCACCGACCGGCGAGGTGCCGCCCCCGGAGACGCCCACGGCGGCGACGAAGGCGACGACGGTCGCGGCGACGAGGGCGACGGCGATGACCACCCCGAGGACCGTCCCGCCCCCGCCCGTCCCTGCGGATCTCGACCGTGCCATCCTGGCTCCTCCTTACGCGCTCGTGCCCATCGTCGGGGCGCCTGAGGTCGGCCCGCCGAACGCGGCCACGATCCGGTCGCGCATCGCCGCGGGCCCCATGCCGCGGCCCATCATCCGCATGACCATCCGGGCCTCGCCGAGGCAGACCTGACAGCCCGCGGCGTGCGATTCCCAGGTCCCGTTCGGGGCGACGAAGCACTCCGCGAGGTTGCGGTGCCCGAGCATCGTCGCGCAGCCGCAGAAGCACGGGATCTGCGCGTAGACGTCGGCGTTCGCCCTCGCGGACGTGTACCGCTCGACCGTGTCCGGCGGCAGGCCGGTGAGCTGGAACCCGGCCGGAGGGGCCGCGGGCGGGCCCGCCCGGGCGATCGGCATCTGCGGCGGCGCGACCGGCGCGCCACCCCACATCACGCCGTGGCTCCCCCCGCCCATGGCCATCCCGAGGCCGATCGCCCCGCCGGAGATCACGAGCAGGGCCGCGAACCCCAGGGAGAGGAGGGGGGCGAGGCCCCGGTCCGACCTCGACGTCCCTGCGCTGGCGTCGGCGCTCGAGTCCCGTCTCATCTGGGTGTCCCCCTGCGTGTCGAGGCCATGCTCGGATGCGGGTGTGGAGGTCGTGTGGAGGGCGCGTGCAGCGACCGTGGGGTTCGCTCGGCCTCGCTCCGGGCGTCGCCGTACCATCCCCAAGGGACCCCGGCGAGGGTTCCCCGGAGGATGCGGTGGCACGCACGGTCCTGGTCATCGAGGACGAGGGGAAGATCCGCTCGCTCCTGCGCACCTACCTCGAGCGCGCGGGGTACTCGGTGCTCACGACCGGCAGCGGCGCCGAGGGCCTGATGCTCGCCCGCGATGCGCGGCCCGATCTCGTGGTCCTCGACCTCGGCCTGCCGGACGTACCGGGCGAGACGGTGGCCCGCGAGATCCGGCGGGAGGGCGCGACGCCCATCCTCGTGCTCACCGCCAGGGCGGGCGAGGAGGACCGGATCGCCGGGCTGGAGCTCGGCGTGGACGACTACGTCACGAAGCCGTTCAGCCCGCAGGAGGTCGTGCTCCGGGTGGGCGCCATCCTCCGGCGCGTCGGCGCGGGACCTGGGGACGCCGGCCCGCGGTCCTTCGGGGGCGGCGAGCTCGAGATCGACGAAGAGCGGCACGAGGTCCGCGTGCGCGGTCGGGCGGTCGAGCTCACCCCGAGCGAGTGGGCCCTGCTCGTAGCCCTCGCAGGCTCGCCGGGGCGCGTGTACTCGCGGACCGAGCTCATCAACCGCACGCGCGGGTACGAGTTCGCCTCGGAGCGCACCGTGGACAGCCACGTGAAGAACCTGCGGCGCAAGATCGAGCTCGACCCGCGCGAGCCCCGGATCATCCGCACGGTCCTCGGGGTCGGCTACCGGCTGGGGCTCAGCCGCGATGCCTGACCGCCGTCCCTCCCCGCTGGCGCTGCGCCTCACGGCGGCCTTCCTGACGACCGCGGTCGCGGCGGTCGTCGTCTACGCCGCGCTCACGGTGGCCTCCACGCGCGAGGAGCTCACCCAGCTGATGCTCGAGGTCCACCGAGCGGACGCGGCCGCGGCGGCGGCGGCCGCGGCCCAGGCCTACGAGGCCGCCGGGGACTGGGAGGAGGCCGACCTGACCGGCGCCGTCGCGGTCGCGGCCCGCGGACAGGCGACGCTCGCCGTGCGGGACGCGAGCGGAGCGCTCATCTCGGCGCCGGCCGAGGAGGCGGCCCGCATGCTGGAGCAGATGCACGGGGTCGAGCTCGTCGACATCCCGCGGGGCGAGCCGGTCGTCGCGCCGGTGGTGGTGGACGGGCGCAGGGTCGGGAGCGTGGTGCTCCGCTTCCCCGAGGCGCACCTGCCCGCGCCCGAGGCGCAGGTGCGCTCGGCGCTGCTGCGGACGGCGACCCTGGGCGCGGCCGTGGCGGTCCTGGTCGCGATCGGTGTCTCGGGCTTCGTGGCGCGCCGCGTGAGCCGTCCCCTGGTGGCGCTCGCCGGGGCGGCCGCGGCGTTCGGCGCCGGGCGGCGAGGGGTCCGGGTGGGTCTCGCGGACCAGCCGGGGGAGCTCGGCGTCCTCGCCGGGGCCTTCGACCGGATGGCGGAGTCCGTCGAGCGCGAGGAGGAGCTGCGCCGTCGGCTCGTCCGCGAGGTGGCGCACGAGGTCCGCACCCCCCTCGCGATCCTCCGCGGGACGACGGAGGGTCTGGTCGACGGCGTGCTCGCGCCGGACGAGGACACGCTCCGCTCCCTGCACGAGGAGGTCCTGCGCCTGTCGGGCCTGGTCGGCGACCTCGAGACGTTGGCGGCGGCCGACGCCGCGGCGCTCCGCCTCGAGCGGCGCCCTGTCGACCTCGCGGAGGTGGTGACCTCGGCGGTGGCCCTTGCACGGGGGGCTGCCCTCGACGCCGAGATCGACCTCGGGACCGACCTCGCGCCCGCGCCGGTCGAGGGCGATGCGGAGCGCCTGCGCCAGGTGGTCGTGAACCTCCTGTCGAACGCCCTCCGCCACACGCCGCCCGGCGGGCGCATCGACGTCCGGACGAGGGTCGAGGGGGAGCGGGCGGTCCTGGAGGTCGCCGACACCGGCCCGGGCATCGCGCCCGAGGATCTCCCGCACGTCTTCGAGCGCTTCTATCGGGGTCGGGGCGCCGAAGGGGGGAGCGGGATCGGGCTCGCGGTCGTGGCGGAGCTCGTCGCCGCCCACGGCGGGGACGTGGAGGCGGGGAACCGGCCCGAGGGCGGTGCCCGGCTCACGGTGCGCCTCCCGCTGCGGGACGGGTGACGGCGCCGCCGCACCCGTGCACCGCAGGTCGGACCAACGCGGGTGGTAGGCTTCGGCGACCTTCGGAGGGGAGGGACGGATGGTCGCCACCAGCGCGTACCTGCTCACGTTCCGCATCCTGCACATCGTCACGGGTGTGGCGTGGGCGGGTTCGGTCTTCCTGTTCGTCGTGCTCGTCCAGCCGAGCGCGGGGGCCGTCGGCCCGGCCGCCGGTCCGTTCATGATGGAGCTCCTCGGCCGCCGGAAGCTCGTCGCCTGGCTGATCTCGCTCGGCGGCACCACGGTGGCCGCCGGCCTGCTCCTGTACTGGCGCGACTGGCACGACTACGGAGGCCTGGGGGACTTCGTCTCGACCGGCTTCGGTCTGTCGCTCACGATCGGGGCCGTGGCGGCGGTGGCGGCGCTCGCCGTGGGGGTGTTCGGCACGCGGCCGAACGTCGCCCGCGCGCTCGCGCTCATGGCGGCCGCCCCCGAGGGGCTCACCCCCGAGGAGCAGGCGGGGCTCGGACGGATCCAGCTGCGGCTCAAGCTCCTCGCCAGGACGAGCCTCGGGCTCCTCGTCGTCGCGGTGCTCGGGATGGCGACGGCCAGGGCCTGGTGACGGCCGTCGGCGACGCTCCCCGAGGCGAGCAACCCTCTTGCGCATCCCGGTCGGACCCCGTCGCGGGGCCCGACAACACGCTGCCCCTGTACGTGTTCTCCTCCATCCGCCGCGGGGTCACGCCGAAGATCAACGCCATCGCCTCGGTCATGCTCGCCGTCACGCTCACGTTCCTGTTCGTCGCCCAGCTCCTGCTGCGGCGCACGGGCCGGCGGGGCTCGGGGGGCACCGCGGCGCCGGGTCCCGGGGAGGCGGGCGCATGATCCCCCTCGAGCGCTTCCACACGCTCGCCGACGGCCTCGACCATCCCGAGGGGGTGGCCTGGGGGCCCCACGATGGGCGGGTGTACGCCGGGGGTGAGGCGGGCCAGGTCTACGCCGTGGACCCGGACGGGACGGTGGCGCAGATCGCCTCGACCGGCGGCTTCCTCTACGGGGTGACGCTCGACGGGGCGGGCAACGTCTACGGGTGCGACTTCGGTCGCGCCGAGCTCGTCCGCGTCCGGCCGACCGGTGAGGTCGAGACCTGGTCCCGCGGCACCGAGGAGCGTCCGATGGCGGTGCCGAACTTCTGCGCCTTCGACGACGCGGGCACCCTGTACGTCACCGACTCGGGCGAGTGGGGGCGCGACGACGGCGTCATCTACCGGGTGCTCTCCGACCGCCGGACCGAGATCTGGTGCCGCGACCTCGGCGCGTTCCCGAACGGGTGCTGCCTCACGGCGGAGGGCGACGCCCTGCTCGTCGTGGAGTCCCGTGGCCGGCGGGTCGCCCGGGTGCCGATCCTGCCCGACGGGCGGGCGGGCGAGCCGGTCACCCTGGTCGAGCTCCCGGGCTCCCAGCCCGACGGCATCGCGCTCGCGGCGGACGGTGCGATGCTCGTCGCGTGCTACCGCCCCGACCGCATCTGGGTGGTCGGGCCCGGCGGGCGGCCCGAGGTGCTCGCCGAGGACCCCGACGGCATCGTGTTGAACCAGCCAGCGAACGTCGCCTTCATCGGGCCGGAGCTCGACCGGGTCGCGGTCTCGAGCCTCGGCGGCTGGAGCCTGCTCGAGGTCGACGCCAGCCTCCGCGGGCTCCCCCTCCGCGCGCCGCGCCTCGCCTGAGACCCGCCTCAGCCGCGGAAGAGGCCGGCGACGACGTTGATCGTCGCGGCGATGATCACGACCCCGAAGAGGTAGGACAGCAGCGCGTGACGGAGGACCGTCCGCCGCATGGCCCGCGTCGTGACCGCCGTGTCCGACACCTGGAACGTCATGCCGATCGTGAACGCCAGGTACGCGAAGTCGCGGTAGTCGGGGTCACCGTCCTCGTTCCACTCGACGCCGCCGCGGCTCCGGTAGTACAGGTCGGCGTACCGGAGCGCGAACACCGTGTGGGTCGCCCCCCAGGAGGAGGCCACGGTGGCGAGGACGAGGGCGTTCACCGGGTCGCCCCACGCGGGCGCCGACGCCCCCTTGAGGAGCGCGAGCGCCACCCCAGCGAGGCTCGTCACGCTCGCGCCGAGGAGGAGGAGATCGGCCGCGGCCCGGGAGGGGTCCTCGCGGGTCGCGTGGCGCCGGGTGGCCGCGGCGTCGAGCGGTCCGAGCGTCAGCCACACCCAGGCGACGAAGACCACGGCGGCGGCGCTCCATCCGGCGAGGGTTGCGAGCTGCCACGGCAGCCGGGCGGACGCGCCGAGACCGA
>CAZXJB010000095.1:0-9418 GCA_964640965.1 uncultured Actinomycetes bacterium
GCCTGCTCCGGCCGCCGCCCCCGCCGCCGTGGCCGCGCCTGCTCCGGCCGCCGCCCCCGCCGAGGGCGGCGGGCACAAGGAGGTCGCGCTCGACCAGGAGACGTTCGAGCGCGTGCTCGCCGAGCTGCTCGAGAAGGGCACGAACCGCCGCGTCGCCGAAGGTCAGGCTCGGCGGGCCGCGATGATCGCCGCGCGGAAGAAGGCCGGGGGCTGACGCCCCGCCCGGCCATGGGGGCCGCCGGCATCGACTGGTCCATGGGCTCGCGGGCCGAGGCCCTCGTCGACTGGCGGACCGCGAGGGACACCGGCCGCCGCGTGGCCGGCGCCGGTCCCCCCACGACGCCCGAGGAGCGAGCGCGCCTGCGCGCGGACATGGCCGAGCTCGTCCCGCACGCGGAGGGCCTCGTCGCGGGGTTCACGGGTCTCCGCCTCGCGGGATCCTCCTCGCGCCCCTGGGTCATGTCCCGGGGGGACTGGATCTCGGCCAACCTGAACGGCCTGCGGCGCCTCCTCGAGCCCCTCGCGCGGCGCCTGCTGCCCGAGGGCGCTTCGCGTTCGCCCGTGCGGCGCAAGGCGCTCGGCGTCCAGATCGGCGGGCTGCTCGGGTACGTGTCGAAGAAGGTGCTGGGGCAGTACGACGCGTTCCTGCCGCCCGACGACGAGGGCCTGATCTACTTCGTCGGCCCGAACCTCATCGAGACCGAGCGGCGCTTCGGCCTGGCGCCCCGGGACTTCCGCCTGTGGGTCGCGCTCCACGAGGTCACCCACCGGCTCCAGTTCGGCTCGACGCCGTGGCTCCGGGGCTACCTCCAGGGACGGATCGACGCGTACCTGGCCACGGTGCAGGTCGATCCGCGCCAGCTCCTCGAGCAGCTCCGCCGCGCCGTGGAGGAGATCCGCAGCGGCGCGGCGGCGCGCGGGGCGGGGGGGATCATGCTCCTGCTCACCCCCGAGCAGCGCGAGCTCTTCCGCACGATGCAGGCGCTCATGGCGCTGCTCGAGGGCCACGCGTCCTGGGTGATGAACGAGCTCGGCCGAGCCCACATCCGCGACGTCGAGCGCCTGCGTCGGAGCCTCCGCCGACGGCGCGAGGCGAGCGGCCCCGAGCGGGCGCTCCAGCGCGCGATCGGCTTCGATCAGAAGGTGCTGCAGTACGACGTGGGCGAGGCGTTCGTCCGCTCGGTCGTGGGCGCGCTCGGCCGCGAGGGGCTGAACCACATGTGGGCCCGCCCCGAGCACCTGCCCCTCCCCGAGGAGATCGGGCGGCCCGAGCGCTGGATCACGCGCGTCGCGGGGACCTGATGGCCCGCCGGCCCGCGGCCCTCGCGCACGTCCTCGGGAAGGTCACCGCGACCTGCCGGGAGCACGAGCTGTTCCTGCCGGGCGAGCTCGTGCTCGTCGGGGTGTCGGGCGGTCCGGACTCGGTGTGCCTCCTGCACGCCCTGCACGCGCTCCGGCGGCTGCTGCGGATCCGGCTCGCCGTGGTGCACGTGGACCACGGTCTGCGCGAGGGCTCGGCCCCGGACGCCGCCTACGTGCGGCGCCTCGGCGCCCGCCTGAAGGTCCCGGTGCTCGTGCACCGCGTGACGGAGCGGCCATCGCGGGGGGAGTCGGTCGAGGCGTGGGCCCGCGCTCAGCGGTACCGGGCCTTCGAGGCGGCGCGGCGCGAGCTCGATGCGCGGCGCGTGGCGCTCGCCCACACCCTGGACGACCAGGCCGAGACCGTGCTCCTCGCCCTCCTGTCCGGGAAGGGGCTCGAGGCCGTCGCGGGGATGCGACCGGTGGCGGGCCCGTACGTGCGTCCGCTCCTCGAGGTCACGCGGGAGGAGGTCGAGGCCTGCTGCCGAGCCCTCCGCCTCCGCCCGCGCGAGGACCCCACGAACCGGGACCCGCGCTTCCTGCGCAACGCCCTGCGGCTGCGCGGCATCCCCGCGCTCGAGGCCGCCCTCCGCCGCCCGGTGCGCGAGCCGATCGCGCGGACCGCCGCGCTCCTGCGGGACGACGCCGACGAGCTCGCCCGCCGCGCGCTCGAGGCGTTCGGGGACGTGGTCGAGGAGAGCCCCGCGGGGGTGGACCTCGATGCGGTGCGCCTGGCGGGCCTGCCGAAGGCGATCGCGGGCCGGGTCGTGCGCCTCGCGCTGCTCCGCTGCGGCGCGCCCGGGACGCGGGAGGACGTGGAGGCGGTGGTGGATCTCGCGCGGGGACGGTCCGGCAGGCGGCGGGACCTCTCGCACGGCTTGAGGGCCGAGCGCACGGCGGGGTATGTTTCCATCTCTCGCGCTTCCCCCGAGGGCCGGGGTTGAAAGGGGGGCGAGATGGAAGGCCGGGGCGCGCTGTCTGGACTCGAAGGGGTACGAGCTCATCCGTCGTCGCCGCTCGAGCGCGACATCGACCGCATCCTGATCACCGAGCGGCAGATCCAGGAGGCGCTGGAGCGCATCGGTGAGGAGATCACGCGCGACTACGCAGGGCGCGACCTGCTCCTCGTCGGCGTGCTGAAGGGCGCGTTCATGCTGATGGCGGACCTGTGTCGGTTCATCCGGCTCCCGGTCGACATGGACTTCATGGCGGTCGCCTCCTACGGGGCGGCCACGAAGACCTCCGGGGTGGTCCGCATCCTCAAGGACCTCGACCACGACATCGAGGGGCGGGATGTGCTCCTCGTCGAGGACATCGTCGACTCGGGGCTCACCCTCAACTACCTGCTGAAGAACCTGCGAGGGCGACGACCGGCGAGCCTCGAGGTCTGCGCGCTGCTGAAGAAGACCGGCATCCAGCGGGTGGACATCGAGGTGCGCTACTGCGGGTTCGAGATCCCGCCGGAGTTCGTGGTCGGCTACGGGCTGGACTTCGCCGAGAAGTACCGGAACCTCCGCTACATCGCGACGCTGCGCCCCGAGGTCTACCGCGACGTCCGCTGAGCCGGAACCGCCGGCGCCCGCGGAGGCGTCCAAGCCACGTGCGTCGGATCGGTGTGGTGGTCGTCGTCCTCGCGCTCGCCGCGGCGGCGTGTGCCCGCGGCGGCGCGGGCGATGGGGCGCAGGGCGTCCGCGGGACGGTCCTCCGCGGTCCGATGTGCCCGGTGGAGCAGGAGGGCTCCCCGTGCCCGGACGAGCCCGTGCCCGGGGCGCGGATCACGGTCCTGCGGGACGGCGAGGCGGTGACGACCGCGACGAGCGACCCGAGGGGGCGGTTCGAGATCGCGCTCGCGCCCGACCGGTACACCCTGGAGGTCGAGCCCGGGGCGGCGGGGATGTTCGCGAAGCCGGTCGAGGTCGAGGTGCCGCGGGGCTCCTTCGTGCGGGTCGACCTCGTGATCGACACCGGCATCCGCTGAGCTCGGCGCCGCCCATCCGCCGTTCGGGGGAGGGCCGCCGCCGCACCCTGTGCTAGCATCGGCCGAGGCCCGGTGCGTGGGGACGCACCCCGGGCCTGCGGCATCTGCGCCGCGCCGAGCCACGCCGAAAGGAGCCCCGCTGACCCCACCCGAGACCCCGCTCCGCCGCCTGATGCGCGGGCCGGTGGTGTACCTGCTGGTCGTGCTCATCGGGGTCTGGCTGTTCGTGAGCGTGGCCGGCCGCAGGGCTCCGAGCTCCGAGCTCAGCTTCAGCGAGTTCCAGGCGGCCCTCTCCGCCGGGCGGGTGCGCTCGGCGACGTTCCTGGAGGGGGATCAGCGGATCGAGGGCGAGCTCGGGGACGGCAGCGCGTACTCGGCCACCTACCCGGCGGACATGCAGGAGCCGCTCGTGAAGCAGATGCTCGACCAGGGCGTCGAGGTGGACGCGGACCCGCAGCGGGGCTCCGCCCTCGTCGGGTTCCTCCTCCAGCTCGTCCCGGTCCTCATCATCGTCGGCGCGTTCCTGTGGATCGTGAATCAGTCCCAGGGCGGCAGCGGTCGCGTGATGCAGTTCGCGAAGGCCCGCGCCAAGCAGGTCGCCAAGGATCAGCCGAAGACGACGTTCGCCGACGTCGCCGGGGTGGATGAGGCCATCGAGGAGCTCCAGGAGGTCAAGGAGTACCTCCAGCACCCGGGCAAGTTCCAGGCGATGGGCGCGAAGATCCCCCGCGGGGTGCTGCTGTTCGGTCCGCCCGGCACCGGCAAGACGCTGCTCGCGCGGGCGGTGGCGGGCGAGGCCGGCGTGCCCTTCTACTCGATCAGCGGCTCGGACTTCGTCGAGATGTTCGTCGGCGTCGGCGCCGCGCGCGTCCGGGACCTGTTCGAGCAGGCGAAGCAGAACGCCCCCGCGATCGTGTTCATCGACGAGATCGATGCGGTCGGCCGCCATCGGGGCGCCGGCCTGGGCGGCGGCCACGACGAGCGCGAGCAGACCCTGAACCAGCTCCTGGTCGAGATGGACGGGTTCGACCAGCGCACGGCCGTCATCCTCATGGCGGCGACGAACCGCCCGGACATCCTGGACCCCGCCCTGCTCCGGCCCGGGCGCTTCGACCGGCACATCACGGTCGATCGCCCCGACCTCGAGGGTCGCAAGGCCATCCTGCGCGTCCACGCGCGGGGCAAGCCCTGGGACGAAGGCGTGGACCTCGACGTCGTCGCCCGTCGCACCCCCGGCTTCACCGGCGCCGACCTCGCGAACGTGATCAACGAGGCCGCCCTGCTCGCGGCCCGCTGGGGCAAGCCGGCGATCGGCATGAAGGAGATCGAGGAGGCCATCGACCGCGTCATGGCGGGCCCCGAGCGCAAGAGCCGCGTCATGAGCGAGCGCGAGAAGCGGATGATCGCCTACCACGAGGGCGGCCACGCGCTCGTGGCGCACGTGCTGCCGAACACCGACCCGGTGCACAAGATCAGCGTGATCCCGCGGGGGCGGGCCCTCGGCTACACGCTCACCCTGCCGGAGCAGGACAAGTTCCTCGCCACGCGCGAGGAGCTCACCGACGAGCTCGCGATGCTCCTCGGGGGCCGCGTGGCCGAGGAGCTCGTGGTCGGGGACATCACGACCGGCGCCGCGAACGACATCGAGCGCGCCACGAAGATCGCGCGGCAGATGGTGACCGAGTACGGGATGTCGGACGTCCTCGGGCCGCTCACCCTCGGGCAGAAGCAGCACGAGGTCTTCCTCGGCCGGGACATCGCGGCGCAGCCCGACTACTCGGACCAGGTGGCCTTCGAGATCGACCAGGAGGTCCGCCGGCTGATCGACGAGGCGCACGACGAGGCCCTGGAGATCCTCCGGCAGCACCGGGGCAAGCTCGACGAGCTCGCCGCCATCCTCGTCGAGCGCGAGACGATGGAGCGCGAGGAGGTCGAGGCGTTCCTCGCCGACATCCCGAAGCGGCCGCAGCGGGACCAGGCGGTGCGGGGGGCGGGCCTCGCGGTCTCGCGCCGGGCCGTGCGCGCGCCGCAGCCCCCGGGCGGCGGCACGATCCCGCCGAACCCCGTCGGGTAGGCTTGCCGCGTCATGGCCGAGCGCTGGGCCACGTTCGACTGCTACGGCACGCTCATCGACTGGATGGGCGGCATCCGCGCCACCCTCGCGGATCTGTGGCCCGAGCACGACGCGGATCTGCTCCTCGCGGCCTACCACGAGATCGAGCCGGAGGTGCAGCGCGGACGCGCCGTGCCCTACCGGCAGGTGCTCGCCGAGTCGCTCGAGCGCGTCGCGCACCGGGAGGGGCTCGAGCTCGCGGAGGGCGATCGGGAGGCGCTCGCGACCTCGCTGCCGTCCTGGCCGCCGTTCCCGGAGGTCCCCGACGCGCTCGCCGAGCTCCGCCGTCGCGGCTTCCGGCTCGCGATCCTGTCCAACACCGACCCCGACCTGCTCGACGCCTCGCTGGAGCAGATCGGCGTGCCGGTGGACCTGCGGATCACCGCCGCGGAGGCCGGCTCGTACAAGCCCGCGCCGGGGCACTGGGAGCGCTTCTTCGAGCGGTCCGGGGCCGAGCGCGAGCGCCACGTGCACGTGGCCGCCTCCCGGTTCCACGACATCGAGCCGTGCGCGCGCCTCGGCCTGCGGGCCGTGTGGATCAACCGGCTCGGCGAGGTGAGCGACCTGCCGCGGGCGGCCGAGCTCCCCGACCTCGCGGGGCTGCCGGACCTCCTCGATCGGCTGGTGGAGGGCTGATGGATCGGGCGAGGATCGAGCGGGCCGTCCGCATGATCATCGAGGCGATCGGGGACGACCCCGAGCGTGAGGGGGTCCAGGACACCCCCGCTCGGGTCGCGGAGATGTACGAGGAGATCTTCGCGGGGATCGGCCGGGACCCGCAGGAGCTCATCAGCGTCGTCCGCGGCGCCGAGCACGACGAGATGATCATGGTGAAGGACATCCCGCTGTACTCGGTCTGCGAGCACCACCTCCTCCCGTGGGTCGGCAAGGCCCACGTCGCGTACATCCCGAGCAAGGACGGACGCATCACCGGCCTGTCGAAGATCGCGCGGGTGGTGGACCTGTGCGCGAAGCGCCTCCAGGTGCAGGAGCGCCTGACGACCGAGATCGCCGACGCGATCGAGCGCGCCCTCGAGCCGCGCGGCGTGTTCGTCGTCATCGAGGCCGAGCACCTGTGCATGACGATGCGCGGGATCCGCAAGCCGGGCTCGCGCACCGTGACCTCCGCCGTCCGGGGCCTGTTCCGCTCCGACGCCCGGACGCGTCAGGAGGCGATGAACCTGATCGGCGCGCCGTAGGCGCCGCGCCGTCCGGCGGCCTGCCGTCGGCCACCCGGCCCACTTGACCGCCGGGGTAGGATGCGAGGTGGCCGAGAGGAGCAACCCATCGTGCGGGCGCGTGGAAGCCGCGCCCGTGGGCGCTCCCGCTGCGCGAGCCGGGCCCCGTCCCCGCGCGCCCCTCGGGTGAACTGGGCGTCCGAGGGTCCGCTGAGGGGCCCGGCCGCGCCGGCCGAGCCCGGGCCGCGGCCGTGCGGCGGCGTGCGGCTACGATGTCGCGGATGAGCGGGGGCCTCGCCTGGCACACGAAGGATCGGGTGCTCGACCCGGCCGACCACACCCTCGTGATGGGGATCCTGAACGTGACCCCGGACTCCTTCTCCGACGGCGGCCGGTTCCTGGATCCGGAGGTGGCCGTGGCGCACGCGCTGCGCATGGTCCAGGACGGGGCGGACGTGATCGACGTGGGCGGCGAGTCCACCCGGCCGGGGTCCGACCCCGTCCCGGCCGAGGAGGAGCTCGCGCGCGTCCTGCCGGTGATCCGCCGTCTCGCGCAGGTGCGCCCGGACCTCGCCATCTCGATCGACACCCGCAAGCCGGAGGTGGCCGAGGCGGCCCTCGGCGCGGGGGCCTGCATCGTGAACGACGTCGCCGCGGGTCGCTCCGAGGGGATGTTCGAGGTCGTCCGCGCCGCCGGCGCCGGGATGGTCCTCATGCACATGCTGGGCGAGCCGAAGACGATGCAGGAGGCGCCCTCCTACGAGGACGTCGTGGCCGAGGTGCGCGCGTTCCTCCGCGAGCGCCTGGAAGCGGCCACCGCCGCGGGGATCGAGCCCGAGGCCCTCGTCGTCGACCCCGGCATCGGGTTCGGCAAGACCCTCGAGCACAACCTGCTCCTGCTCCGGCACCTCGAGGCGCTCACGGAGCTCGGGCGGCCGGTCATGGTCGGGCCCTCGCGCAAGCGGTTCATCGGGGCGATCCTGGACCTCCCCGAGGAGGAGCGGGACGAGGGCACGGTGGGGGCGGTCGCGTGGGCGGTCGCGCACGGGGCGAGCGTCGTCCGGGTCCACGACGTCCGCTCGACCGTGCGGGCCGTGCGCATCGTGGACGCGATCGCGCGGGTCGAGCGGTGACCGAGCCCCGTCGGGTGCGGATCTCGGTGGGCGAGCTCGCCTACCGGGACCTCGGCGACCCGGAGGCCCCGGCCGTGGTCCTGATCCACGGGTTCCCCGCCTCCTCGCGCCTGTGGCGCCACCTCGCGCCGATGCTCGCCCCGATGCTGCGGGTGCTCGCGCCCGACCTCATCGGCGCCGGGGACTCGGACAAGCCCGAGGCCGCGCCGCTCGGGCTGGCCGCGCAGGCCGGGTACCTCCGGGAGTGGCTGGACGGGCTCGGCCTCGAGCGCGTCGCGGTGGTCGGGCACGGGATCGGCGGCGGCGTGGCCCAGCTGCTCGCGGCGGATGGGAGGGCCGGGGCGCTGGTCCTCATCGACACCGCCTGCTTCGAGGCCTGGCCGAGCGAGGCCACGCGCGAGGCGCAGGCCCACGCGCCGACCGAGGACCCGGCGCTCGTCGCGGCGGCGATCCGCACGGCGGTGGAGCTCGGCGTCCGGCGCCGGGCCCTGGGGGAGGGCGACGTCGAGGCCTACGTGCGCCCCTTCGCCGGGCCGGCGGGGGCGCGGGCGTTCTCGCGCTGGCTCCTCGCGTTCGACGGACGCGGGCTCGAGCGCGCCGCGCGGGCGGTGGGCGAGCGCGGGATCCCCACGCTCGTGCTCTGGGGCGAGGACGACCCGTTCTTGCCCGCGCAGCTCGCCGACCGCCTCGCGGAGGAGATCCCCACGGCCGCGGTCGCGCTCCTGCCAGGCTGCGGTCACTTCCTGCCCGAGGAGGCGCCCGAGACGATCGGGCCGCTCATCGCCGAGTACCTCCGCTCGCGGTACCTCGGGCGGCCTCACGAGCGCGCCCCGGGCCCCGTGCGGGTGGAGCTCTCCCGACGCCGTCCGAGCGAGGAGGACCGCACGTGAGCGTGAGGCTGTTCCTGAGCGGCATCGAGGCCGAGGGTCGCCACGGCGCGAACCCCGGGGAGAAGGACGCCCCGCAGCCGTTCGTCGTGGACCTCGACGTCGAGGTCTCGCCGGAGACCGATGCCCTTGAGGCGACCGCCGACTACCGGGCGCTCATCCGCGCCGCCCGCGAGACCGTCGCGACGACCTCGTTCGACCTGCTCGAGTCCCTGGCCGCGGCCGTGGCCCGCGCCGTCGCCTCGCACCCCGGGGTCCTGCGGGCGACGGCCGTGGTCCACAAGCCGGCGGCGGCCCGCTCGAGCGACGTGCAGGGCGTCGCCGCGGCCGCCACGGCCGAGCGCGAGGGCTGAGCGGTGGCGGTCCGCTGCTACCTCGGGCTGGGCTCCAACCTGGGCGACCGGCTGGGGAACCTGCGGCGCGCCGTGGAGCTCCTCGCCGACCGTCCGGGGGTGCGGGTCCTGCGCTCCAGCCGCGTCTACGAGACCGAGCCCGTGGGCGGGCCCCCGCAGCCGCGGTACCTGAACGCCGTCCTCGAGGTCGAGACCGAGCTCGACCCGCGTGGGCTGCTCGCCGCCTGCGGCGAGGTCGAGGCGGCGCTCGGCCGGGTGCGGGGCGAGCGCTTCGGGCCCCGCACGATCGACGTCGACGTGCTCACCTACGGGGACGAGCGGATCGCCGAGCCCGACCTCGAGGTGCCCCACCCGCGGATGCACGAGCGCGGGTTCGTGGTCGCGCCCCTCGCGGAGCTCGACGCGGACCCGCCGCTG
>CAZXJB010000096.1:0-9415 GCA_964640965.1 uncultured Actinomycetes bacterium
CGCCTTGAACAGGGTGATTTGATCGTAAAACCGCCGGCCGGCGCGTTCGCCGCGAGCGCTCCGAGCGCCGGGGAGATCCCCCGCCCCCCGGCGAAGCCGAGGAACGGGGACCAGTCGTGCCCGGCCACGGCCGCCCCGCCGGCGAGGGCCGCGAGCGCCGGCCGATCCCGCCCCGCGAGGAGCGGTCCGACGGCGCCCTTCGCCACGTCGAGCGAGCCCGCCACCGCGAGCGGACCGAACCCCGCGACCCGGTACAACCCGGTCCCCGAGACCGTGCCGGTCCCCACGCGGCGGAGGTCCACCCCGCGCAGCAGCCGCGCGGCGATGTTCGAGAACGGCACCGACCCGACGAGGTACGCCAGGCCGAGCACCGCCCAGGCGGGCAGCCTCCTCACGTACCGAACGCTACACCGACCTCCGGCCGGTCCCCCACGGGGCCACGGTCCTTGGCGCCCCCGGCCCGGCGTGGGAGAGTGGGTGCCGGAGGTCCGCGGGGACGCGGGGCGGCGCATGGCCGAGGTCATCCTCACCGACCGGCTGACCAAGTCCTACGGGGCTCGGCGCGGGGTGGTCGAGCTCTCGTTCTCGGTCTCGCCCGGGGAGGTCTTCGGCTACCTCGGGCCGAACGGCGCCGGGAAGACGACCACGATCCGCACGCTCCTCGACCTCATCCGCCCGACCTCGGGCCGCGCCTTCGTCTTCGGCCTCGACAGCCACCGCGACGCGGTCCGGATCCACGCACGGGTCGGTTACCTGCCCGGCGAGTTCTCCCTGTACGAGCACATGACGGGCGCGGAGTACCTGACGTACCTCGCGAGCCTGCGCGGCGGCGTGCCCCGCGAGCGGATCCGGGAGCTCGCCGAGCGCCTCGCCGTGGACCTCGGCGCGAGGATCCGCACGCTCTCCCACGGGAACCGCCAGAAGATCGGCCTCATCCAGGCCTTCATGCACCGCCCCGAGCTGCTCATCCTGGACGAGCCCACCCAGGGCCTCGACCCCCTCATCCAGCACGAGTTCCAGCGCCTGGTCGAGGAGGTGCGGGCCGACGGGCGGACGGTGTTCCTCTCCTCGCACGTGATGCCCGAGGTCGAGCGGATGTGCGACCGCGTCGGGATCATCCGCGAGGGCCGGCTCGTGGCGGTCGAGGAGATCGGCGACCTGCGGGCGAAGGAGCTCCGCACGCTCGAGATCCGGTTCGGGCACCCCGTCCGGCCGGACGCGTTCGCGGACGTGCCCGGGGTGCGCGAGGCCCACGTGAACGGCGAGACCGCGCGCGTGACGGTGAACGGGCCGATGGACGCGCTCATCAAGCGCCTCGCCGCCTTCGAGGTCGTGGACCTCACGAGCCACGAGCCGAGCCTCGAGGAGATCTTCCTCACCTTCTACGGCAGGGGGGAGGGCGATGGCGACTGAGGTCCTGCGCGAGCGCCCGCTGCTGCGGACGATCCTCGGCAAGACGCTGTGGGAGCAGCGTCGCGCGATCGCCTGGTGGGGGCTCGGCTTGTTCGCGGCCGGCGCGATGTACGCGCCGTTCTACCCCTCGATCCGCGAGAACGCGGAGACCTTCGACCGCTACCTCGAGGCCCTGCCCGAGGTCTTCCGCGAGGCGTTCCTCGGCCGCAGCGGCGACTTCACCTCCCCGGCCGGCTACCTCAGCACGGAGCTGTTCAGCTTCTTCGCCCCCCTGCTCTTCCTGCTCTTCGCGATCGGCGCCGGGGCGCGGGCGACGGCGGGCGAGGAGGAGCGGGGGACCCTCGACATCCTGCTCGCCGCCCCGATCCCGCGGCGCCGCGTCGTCGTCGAGAAGTTCCTCGCGATGCTCCTCGGGGGCGCCGCGCTCGCCGCGCTGCTGTGGATCTCGGTGCCCCTCGTCGGGCCGCCCTTCGACCTCCGGGTCGACCTCTCCGACCTCACGGCGGCGGTGGTGATGTGCGACCTGCTCGCGATGGCCTTCGGCGGCATCGCGCTCGCGATCGGCGCGGCCACCGGACGCCGGGGCCTCGCGATCGGCATCACCGGCGGGGTCGCGGCGGGCTCGTGGCTGGTCGACCTCCTCGCGCCGGCGGCCGACGCCACCTCCTGGCTCCAGTACGTGTCGCCGCTGCACTACTACCTGGACGCCGAGCCGATGCTCCGCGGCTTCGACCTCGGCGGCTCGCTCGTGCTCGCCGGGATCGCCATCGCCTCCTTCGCCGCCGCGGTCGTCCTGTTCGAGCGCCGCGACCTCGCCGCGTAGGCGGGTCGGTCGGCGCGACGGAGGGCTCCCCCGCGCCGCCCGCGTGTGAGACCATGCGCGGCCACGGAGATCGCGGCCGAGGACGGAGCGAGCATGGACGTACCCCGGTGCATGAGCACCCAACACCCTGACAACGCCACCGTGCCGTTCTTCGCGTCCTCCGCCGTGCTCGCCGGCGAGGACGAGATCCGGGAGGCCTTCTACGCCTACTCCCACCTCGGCTGCGACGAGCAGATGTGGGACGTCGAGGGCAAGGAGATCGACCTCTACGTCGTGCGCAAGCTCCTGTCGAGCTACGAGGCGTTCTTCCGCGAGCACGTGCTCGGCGAGGACGTTCGGCTCACGCTGCGGGTGCCGAACCCGACCTTCGAGCGCACCGAGGGCAAGGTCCTGCTGGAGACCCTCGAGAGCATCCCCCGCTCCTCGGACGCGGCCCGAGCCTTCTACGGGCGCGACGTCGCGCCGATCTTCGAGGTCATCCTGCCGATGACGACCTCCTCCCGCGCCGTCAACCGCGTGTACCGCTACTACGCGGACCACATCGTCGCGCGGCAGCACCACCGGTTCGCCGAGGACGACATCACGATAGCCGAGTGGTTCGGGGACTTCCACCCGCCGCGGATCGACGTCATCCCCCTGTTCGAGGACGCGCCCTCCATGCTCCGCGCCCACCGCATCCTCGAGCGGTACCTCGCGGACAAGGAGCCCTCGGACCAACGGGTGTTCCTCGCGCGTTCGGACACCGCGATGAACTACGGCCTGGTCTCGGCCGCGCTCGCGAACAAGATCGCGCTGGCGCGCCTCGGCGAGCTCGCCGCGCGCATCGGGGTCCGGCTGCACCCGATCCTCGGCCTGGGCTCTGCGCCGTTCCGCGGCGGCCTCGCGCCCTCGACCGCCGAGCGGATCGGCCGCGAGTACCCGAGCGCGGCCACCTTCACGATCCAGTCCTCCTTCAAGTTCGACCATCCCGCCACCGAGGTGCGCGCCGCGTGCGACCACCTGCGGACGCGTCCGATCGGCCCGCCCCAGGCGCTCGACGTCCGCCGGGCCCTGGCGGTGATGAAGCGCACCACCGCCGCCTACCGCCGGCACGTGGTCGAGCTCGCGCCCCGGATCGACGCGGCAGCGAGGTTCGTCCCCCCGCGCCGGGCCCGCAAGCTTCACATCGGCCTGTTCGGCTACGCGCGCTCGCTCGGGGGCGTGCGGCTGCCGAGGGCGATCTCCTTCACCTGCGCCCTGTACTCACTCGGCCTCCCGCCGGAACTCATCGCGTTCGACGCGCTGAGCGCGGACGACCTCGGGTTCGTCCGCAGCGCGTACCCGTCCATCGACGCGGAGATCTCGGCAGCGCTCCGCTTCGCCGACCTCGACGCGCCCCTCGTGCCGGCCTCGCTGCGCGTGGCCCTGCACCGGGCGGGGTTCGACCACGACCCCGACCGCGAGCACCTCGGGATCGTCCGGCGCATCCGCGACGGGCTGGACCGCGGCGAGAGCACCCACGTGAGCGAGCTCGTGACCCAGGCCGCGCTGCTGCGACGCTTCCTCGGCTGACCCGGAGCCGTCTCAGCCGCCGAGCATCGGGAAGGGCTCGAAGCCCGGGGCCGAGGCCGGCCAGGGCGCGGCGGCCCCCAGGGCCTCGCCCACGGCGAGCACCAGGTCGTCCCGGAACCGCGGGCCGGTGATCTGCAGGCCCACCGGGACGCCGTTCGGCGCGACCCCCGCCGGGACCGAGAGGGAGGGGTGACCCGTCGAGTTCGTCGGCTGCGTGTTGTAGTCGGCGCCGTCGGTGAGCGGGCCCGGGTCGGGCCCCTCGGCCGGGAACCCCTCGACGCACATCGTCGGGCAGACGAGCACCCCGTCCTCGCCGAGGAGCTCGTCGAGCGCACGGCAGTACGTGAACCGCGCGCGGCGCGCCGCCAGGTACCCGTCCACGGAGATCCCGGCCGCGATCTCCATGCCCTCGCGGAAGTACGGGGTGAGGTCGTCCGCGCGCGCGAGCAGGGTCTCGCGCCCGATCCACGTGAGCTCATCCACGGCCGCCATGACGAACCACTCGTCGTCGAGCGCCGGCGGGAAGGGAGGGTCGATCTCCTCGATGGGCAGGCCCGTCGCCCGCTCGAGCGTCGCGAGCGCGTCCCGGAACCGCTCCAGGAGCGAGGCGGGCAGCGGCCGGTCGTGGGCGACCAGGCGCGGGGTGGCGAGGATCCGGCCCGGCCGCGCGTCCGACCGCGGCTCCCAGGCGGGCAGCGCGGTCGGCGCGCCCGCGATCGGCCCGCGGAGGATGTCCAGGAGCAGCCGCGCGTCGGCGACCGAGACCGCGAGCGGCCCCTTCGTCGAGAGCTCGATCCAGGAGGGCGGGGGCCACTGCCCGATGAGCCCGTTCGTCGGCTTCAACCCGACGAGCCCGCAGAACGAGGCCGGGATGCGGACCGAGCCGCCCCCGTCGGTGCCGGTCGCGAGCGGCGCGAGCCCCGCCGCCAGCGCGGCGCCGCTGCCACCCGAGGAGCCGCCCGGCGAGAACGCCGGCGCCCACGGGTTGCGCGTCGCCCCGAAGAGGCGGTTGGCGGTGAAGCCCTCGAAGGCGAACTCCGGCGTGTTCGTCTTCCCGACGACGATCGCGCCGGCCGCCTTCAGCCGCGCCACCTCCTCGCAGTCCGCCTGCGCCGGGCCGGCGTCGGCCCGAAGCAGCGACCCGAACGTCGTCGGCAGGCCCGCCGCGTCCTCGTTGTCCTTCACGAGCAGCGGCAGGCCGAGGAGCGGGCGCTCGCCCGGGTCCTCGCCGCGCGCGAGCCGCGCATCGAGCGCCCGCGCCTCCTCCAGGGCCTCCTCGCGGACGAGCACGACCGCGTTCAGCTGGGGGTTCCACCGCTGGATCCGCTCGAGCGCGGTCCGCACGAGCTCCTCCGCCGAGACCTCCCTCGAACGCACCGCCGCCGAGAGCTCCGCGAGTCCCATCCTCCGTCCTCCTGCCTCGACCTGGTCTGCGCGCAGCCTACCGGCCGCGCGGGCGCGCCGACCGCAGGGCCACCCCGCGGTAGGCTGCGGCCGGGCCGACCCGGGAGGGCCCCGGGCGCCGGAGGACGGAGGGACGGATGGGTCTGGACCCGAGGCACGAGCGCGCGCTCGTGAACGCCGTGGTCGCCGCCGCGGTCACGGCGATCGTCGGGCTCATGGCGGTCTCCGCCCTGCCCGAGGGCGAGCGCCGCCCGCGGGCGAGCGCGACGCCGTCCGAGAGCCCGAGCCCGCCGGTCGCCTGCGACCCCAGCTGGGAGCGGGTCCCGAGCCCCACCCCCGAGGACGGGGGCGCGCTCCTCACGGCCGTCGTGGCCGTCGCGCCCGACGTGGCCTGGGCGGTCGGCGGCTCAGGCGACCCGGTCGCGCCGAGCTCGACCCTGGCCACCCTCTGGAACGGGGCCGAGTGGGACCTCGTCGCGACGCCGAACGCGGGCTCGCTCCAGAACCGGTTCGACGCGGTCGATGCGCTCTCGCCCGACGCGGCGTGGGCGGTGGGGCGGGCCTCGAGCGGCGCCGGCGACGTGCCGATCGTGGCGCAGTGGGACGGGTCGGGCTGGACGCTCCTGCCGAGCCCACCCGACGTGCCGGAGGGGGCGCTCCTCGGCGTCGCGGCGATCTCGACCGACGACCTCTGGGTGGTCGGGTACTCGGGCGACCCCGCGCTCGGGACCGAGCGGGCCCTCGCCGCGCACTGGAACGGCTTCGAGTGGAGCTCGATCCCGCTGCGACCGGCCCTCGGCGGCGGTCGGAGCCAGCTGGTGGCCGTCTCGGCCCTCTCGGGGGCCGATGTGTGGGCCGTCGGGTACCAGCGCGCGCGTCCGGCGATCCTGCACTTCGACGGGACAAGCTGGTCCCGCTCGCCCAGCGAGGTGCGCGGCGACGTCCTCGCGGTGGCGGCGCTCGAGCCCGACGACGTCTGGGCGGTGGGCGAGCGGATCCAGCGCTTCGACGGGTCCGGCTGGACCGAGGTCGGCTCGCTCCGCCCGGGCGAGGTGCTGCGCTCCCTCGCGGCCGTGAGCCCGACCGACGTCTGGGCGGTCGGGACGAGGCCGACCGGGGAGGGCGAGCTGAAGCCGCTCGTGCTGCGCTTCGACGGTGCCGCCTGGAGCCGCGTGCGGGGCCGGGGGGTCGCGGGCTCGGTCACGCTCACGGGCGTGAGCGCGCTCCCCGACGGCACGCTCCTCGGCGTGGGCTACCGCGACGGCCCCGAGGGTCGCTCGAGCTTCGCCCTCCGCGGCACGACCTGCGTCGGCTAGTCTGGCGCAGACTAGACGACGGGCCCCCTAGACGACCCGCGCGCCGTCCTTCCAGACCTGCGAGATCCGATCCTTCAGCGTCGCGAGCTCGAAGGGGTCGCCGTCCACGAGCACGAGGTCCGCGCGCTTGCCCGGCTCGATCGTGCCCAGCTCGCGCTCGAGCCCCATGAGCTCGGCCGCGCTCGAGGTCGCCGCGACGAGCGCCTGGGCCGGCGTGGAGCCGTGCTCGGCCATGAGCTGGAGCTCGCGGAGGTTCGTGCCGTGGGGGGCGACGGGGCAGTCCGTGCCCATCGCCACCCGCACGCCCGCCTCGGCCGCCCGCCGGAAGGCCTCGAGCTCGGGCCGGCCGAGCGCCCGGAGCTTCTCGCGGACGGGCTCGGGGATCTTGGGGTCGTTCGCGAGCTCCTCGGTCGTGTCCCCGGCCGTGAGGGTCGGCACGAGCCAGGTCCCGCGCTCGAGCATGAGCTCGATCGCCTCGTCGTCGAGGAACGTGCCGTGCTCGATCGAGCGGACGCCCGCGCGGACCGCGCGCTTGATGCCCTCCGCCCCGTGCGCGTGGGACATCACCCACCGTCCGAGGTCGGCGGCGGTCTCGACGATCGCCCGGACCTCGGCCTCGGAGTAGTTCGGCTGCCTCGGGTCATCCGCGGGCGAGAGGAACCCCCCGGAGGAGGCGATCTTGATCACGTCGGCCCCGGCGCGGATCACCTCGCGCACCTTCGCGGCCACCCCGTCGACGCCGTCGCAGACGCCGTCGGGCATCCCCGGGTAGGGCGTGCCCCAAGCCCCGCGGGCGCCGCTCGGCAGCCAGGGGTCGTTGTGGCCCCCGGTCATCGAGAGCATCGTCACCGAGATCTGCATGCGCGGCCCGACCAGCAGCCCCTGCTCGACCGCGGCCTTCACGCCCGCGTCCGCGCCGCTCGCGTCCCGGACGGTGGTGATGCCGAGCGCGATCGTCCGGCGCAGGTTCTCGGCGACCCGGTAGAAGCGGAGCGAGAACGGCTCGTGCATGAGCCGGACCTCGTCGAAGTCCTCGTAGGAGAAGGCGACGTGGACGTGGACGTCGAACAGGCCGGGCAGGATCGCCTTGTCCGAGCAGTCCACGGCCTCGTCGCCGTCGAGCCCGGGGCCGACCTCGAGGATGCGCCCGTCCTCGATGACCACGTCCGCCTCGGCGAGGGGCGCTCCCGTCCCGTCGAAGACCCGTCCGCCGGTGAACACCGTCCGCGCCATGCCGCCTCCCGTCCTCGCGCCTCCGGAACCGCACCGCGCCGCGCGCTGCGCGCGGTCGCGGGGCAGCCTACACTCCGCCCTGTACCGCCGTTCAACCACGGGAGGCCCGCGCATGGACATCCGACTGACGCCCGAGGACGCCGAGCTCAAGGCGCGCGCCCGCGCCTTCTGCGAGGAGGTGCTGATCCCGCTGGAGGACGAGTGCGAGGAGCGCGGGGGGCTGTCCCCCGAGAGCCTCGAGCGCGCCAAGCGGGCCGTCCTCGAGCACCGGTTCAACGCGATCAACCACGCCGTCGAGGACGGGGGCCAGGGCTACGACATCTTCCAGCAGGTCCTCATCGAGGAGGCGTGGGGCCGGGCCACCGGGGCGCTCTGGGACATCCCGTGGCGCCCGTCGATCCCCCTCGCGGTCGCGACCGAGGAGCAGAAGGAGGAGTACCTCCGCCCCGCCTGCCGGGGGGAGCGTCGCGACTGCTACGCGATCACCGAGGCCGGCGCCGGCTCGGACCCCACGATGGTGGAGACGACGGCCGTGCGGGACGGGGACGGCTGGGTGCTGAACGGGACGAAGTGGCACGTCACCTCGGGCGACGTCGCGGACTTCATCCTCGTGCACGCGCACGTGGACGGCGACCCGGCCAAGGCCACGATCTTCCTCGTGGACAAGGACCTCCCCGGCGTGCGCGTGGTCCGGACGCCGAAGTACATGCACACCTTCGTGTTCGAGCACCCCATCTTCGCCTTCGAGGACGTCCGGCTCGGGCCGGACAAGGTCCTCGGCGAGGTCGGCCAGGGGTACGAGCTCACGAAGGACTGGTTCGTCGAGGAGCGGATCATGATCGGGGCCCGCACGGTGGGCGCCGCGACGCGCGCCCTGGAGCTGTCGCTCGCGTTCGCCAAGGGCCGCGTCCAGTTCGGCAAGCCCATCGTCGAGCACCAGGCGATCGAGTTCATGCTCGCCGACATGGCCGCCGAGCTCATGGCCGCCAAGTCGATGCTCTACCGGGTGGCCTGGCAGGCGGCCCGCGGCGCCGCCTCGCGCAAGGAGATCCACGCGCTCGCGAGCGCGGTGAAGCTGGTGTGCTCGGAGACCGCCGGACGCATCATCGACCGGGCTGTGCAGATCCACGGGGGGCGCGGGTACATGCGCGAGCAGCCCGTCGAGCGCCTGTACCGCGAGATCCGCGTGGACCGCATCTGGGAGGGCACCTCCGAGATCCAGCGCATGGTCATCGGCAACGAGCTCCGCAAGCGCGGCGCCGGGGTCTACACGGGCTGGCCCACGGCCTGAGACGAGGCGGGGCGGGCAGGCTCGCGTCCCGCGATCCGGGCGCGCCGCGGGCGTGATGGCGAAGCGGCGGGCGCGCGGGCAGAGCCCGCCGTGGGGCCGTAGCCCTCGTGGTCGTGGCCCGTGGGCGTGGCCCCGTGGCGGCGACCCCCTGGCGGACGTGCGGGGCCCGAGCCCCCTACGGGTCCGGCCCGTCCCGGGCCCGGTCCCCATCCCCGAACGGGCCGAAGACCACCCGCTCGGGGGGTCCGTCCACGTCCGCTCCCCGAAGCACCGGCCCGGGGGCATGGCGCCTGCCGTCGGGGCGGTACCAGGCAAGCTCCCCGGAGGGCAGCCGCCTTGCCCTCCAGCCGTGCTCGTGCACCAGGCGGTGGTGGAAGGAGCAGA
>CAZXJB010000097.1:0-9291 GCA_964640965.1 uncultured Actinomycetes bacterium
TCATCCGTTCGTGTTCGCCTGGATGAGCCCGGGGAAGCTCCGGGCCTTCGGGATCAAGGTCTCGCGCGAGGGCGTGGCCTACGAGTCGACGACGCTGTTCGAGTCGGACGGCTATCCCGCCCGGCGGCCGTGGTACCCATTCGCGTTCGAGATGTACCACGACGTCATCCCGGCGGCCGAGGCCGGCTACCCCTACCCGGTGAAGGCCCTCTGGCTCCACATGGGCACCCCGGGCTACTCGGTGCCGGGCGGTGCGGAGCAGATCCGCATCCTCCGGGATCCGACGAAGATCCCCCTGTTCATCGCGACCGACATCGTCATCGGGGAGACGTCGATGTACGCCGACTACATCTTCCCGGACCTCACCTACCTGGAGCGCTGGGCGAGCCCCGGCGACGTCATCCAGCCCGCCTTCAAGACGAGCCCCATCCGGCAGCCGGCCGCCGCCCCGGTCCCGGAGACGGTGACGGTCTTCGGTGAGGAGATGCCGATCAGCATGGAGGCCGTCATGCTCGCGATCGCCGAGCAGATGCATCTCCCGCTCTTCGGCCCGGGCGGGTTCGGACCCGGGCAGGACCTGAAGCGTCCGGAGGACTTCTACCTCAAGATCGTCGCCAATCTCGCGTGGGGAGACAGCGAGGACGGGAGCAACGCCGACGCGGTGCCCGAGGCCGACGACGCGGAGCTCGAGATCTTCCGGGCGGCGCGCCGACACCTCCCGCCGAGCGTCTTCGACGAGGCGAAGTGGCGGCGCGCGGTCGGCGACGAGCGGCTGTGGCGCAGGGTCGTGCACGTCCTGAACCGCGGTGGACGCTTCGGCAGCCTGCAGGACGGGTACGCCGGCGATCACATGTTCCACACCTTCGGCGGGACGTGGCACCTGTACCTCGAGCGGATCGCGGCCGCCAGGGACTCGATCAGCGGACGGCCGTTCGACGGGCTGCCGCGCTGGGATCCGCCGGTGGCGGCAGACGGCAGCTCCCTCGACGACCCCGGCTACCCCTTCTCCCTCATCACGTACAAGGAGTCCTTCGCGACCCAGAGCCGCACGGCCGGGAACTACTGGGGCCAGGTCTCCCTCGCCCCCGAGAACTTCGTCCTCATGGCTGCGGCCGACGCCGAGCGTCTGGGCCTCCGGGACGGCGACATCGTGCGGCTCGCCTCCCGGACCCTGCCGGACGGCGTCCTCGACCTCGGGGACGGCCGCCGCAGACCGATCGAGGGGAAGGTCAGGGTCGTGCAGGGGCTGCGGCCGGGGGTCCTCGCCGTCTCCCACCATTTCGGCCACTGGGCGTACGGATCCGCCGACGTCATCGTGGACGGGGAGCTCGTCCTCGGCGATCCACGGCGGGGCCGGGGCCTCCCGGTGAACGCCCTGCTGCGCCTGGACGACTACATGCGCACCGGGCCGGTCACCGACCCGATCGGTGGGAGCGTCTCCTTCAACGACACGAAGGTGAAGCTGCTCATCCCCTGAGCGCGCGAGGGGCGGTGGGCCGAAGGTCCCCGCATCGCAGAGGCGTCCGACGGCGGTGGCGGCGGTCGATCATCGCCACACTGGCGGCCATGGACCCATCAACGATCCTTGAGGAGAGGCCCGCGCGGACCGACCCGAGGCCCGACGAGCGCTTCCACGCCCTCGCCGACCCCGCGCGGCTCGCGATCATGTCCCGGCTCCGGCGCGGCCCGGCCTGCGTCTGCGACCTCCAGGTCGAGCTCGGGATGGCCTCGAACCTGCTCTCGTACCACCTCCGGATCCTCCGGGAGGCCGAGCTCGTGACCGGCACCCGCCGAGGCCGGCGGGTCGAGTATCGGGTCCGATCCGAGGGTCTCGCGCAGCTGCGCCGCGAGCTCGAACGGCTGGCGCCGGCGGGGGCCGGCCGATGAGCGCCCGGACGAGCTCGCGGACCGGGGAGGAACGCGAGCTCGAGGGGGCCGAGCCCGCGCCCGGCCGCGACGTCCGGCTACCGGCCGGTCTCACCGTCGGCGCACTCGCCTGGCTCGGGCTCTACCACGCGAACGCGCCCGTCTGGGACTGGGCGCTGTTCCGCGTCGCTGGCCTCGACCCCCAGGGTCGGCTCGGCGAGACCGTCCGCTTCTTCCTCTACGACACCACGAAGATCCTGCTCCTGCTCTCGGGCGTCATCTTCGTCGTCTCGATCCTGCGCTCGTTCCTGAGCCTGGAGCGCACCCGGGCGCTCCTCGGCGGGCGGCGGGAGGGGATCGCGAACGTGCTCGCCGCCGCCCTCGGCGTGGCGACCCCTTTCTGCTCGTGCAGCGCGGTCCCCGCCTTCATCGGCTTCGTGACCGCCGGCGTGCCGATCGGCGTGACCCTCTCGTTCCTCATCGCGAGCCCGCTCGTGAACGAGGTGGCCGTCGTGCTCCTCTACGGCCTCTTCGGCTGGCGGATCGCCCTGCTCTACGCCGCCGCGGGCCTCACGATCGCGGTCGTCTCCGGCTTCGCCCTCGGGCGACTGCGCGCCGAGCGCTGGGTCGAGCCCTTCGTCTTCGAGCTGCGGCTGGGGCAGGAGGGGGGCGAAGCCCTCCGCCCCTCCTGGCGCACGCGGGTGGAGCTCGCGCGGGGGGAGGTCCGGCGGATCGTCGGGAAGGTCCTCCCGTACCTGCTCGCCGGCATCGCGCTCGGCGCCGTCATCCACGGGTGGGCGCCGCAGAGCTTCTTCGAGCGCTACGCCGGCCCCGGGCAGCCGCTCGCCGTGCCCCTGGCCGTGCTCATGGGGATCCCGCTGTACTCGAACGCGGCGGGGGTGTTGCCGCTCGTCGAGGCCCTGTACGCGAAGGGGCTGGGGATGGGGACCCTCCTCGCCTTCATGATGGCCGTCGTCGCCCTGTCGCTCCCCGAGATGATCCTGCTGCGCCGGGTGCTTCGGCCGACGCTCATCGGCGCGTTCATCGGCGTCGTCGCGACCGGCATCCTGCTCGTCGGCTACCTGTTCAACGCGATCCTGTGAGGAGGTCCCCATGACGATCGACGTCCGCGTGCTCGGGCCGGGCTGCTACCGCTGCGAGGCCCTCTACGAGCGCACGCTCGAGGCCGTGGCGGACCTCGGGCTCGACGCCCGGGTGACGAAGGTGGAGGACGTGGGCGAGATGCTCGCGCTCGGGATCCTCGCCTCCCCCGCCCTCGTGATCGACGGCCGGCTCGCCATGGCCGGGCAGGTGCCGACCGTGGGCCGGCTCCGGGGGTTCCTCCGGAAGGTGCTCGAGCCCGTGGAGGCCGTCGGCGAGGACGCTCCCGCCGGTCCCAGCGGAGGCCCGCACCCGCCCGGATGAATGGGGGCGGCCGGCCCCCGGCCGGCGGGACCTCCGACCCGTGGAGCCGCCGTCCGGGACCCGCACACTACGCGCGACAGCGACGGCCGAGTTGCACCTGCAACGAGGAGGGCGCCATGCGGGTCACGAGACGGACGTTCCTGAAGGGCACGGGGGCGACGGGGGCCGCGATCGCCGCGAGCCGGCTCCTGCGAGGCCCCGAGACGCTCCGCGCGGCCGAGGTCGCCCAGCCGATCGTCGAGGACCTCGTGCCGACCGCGTGCTGGATCGGCAAGCAGGACTGCGGGATCCTCGCCCGCCGCATCAACGGGCGGGTGGTCAGCCTGTACGGCAACCCGTCGAACCCCCGGAACCTCGGGACGCTCTGCCCGAAGGGCGTCGCCCAGATCGAGGCCCTCTACGACCCGCACCGCGTGAAGGCCCCCCTCATCCGCACGAACGGGAAGGGCGTCCCGGGGACCTGGCGCCAGGCGAGCTGGGACGAAGCGCTCGAGCTCGCCGCGAAGGAGATCCGCGCCACCCTCGAGAAGGACCCCTCGCTCGTCGTCTGGCAGAAGGGCCGCAGCAAGTCGAAGTACGTCTACGACGAGGCCCTGACCGAGGCCCTCGGGTGCACGAAGATCGGCCACGGGGCGTTCTGCTCGGACGCCGGCTACCGCGCGCTCGAGTACACGATCGGTCTGAAGGGCGTCCTGAACCCGGACCTGCGCCACTCGAAGCTCATCCTGGCCTGGGGCTGGAACGCCGTCGCCGCCGGGGGGAACCAGCTGTGCTGGATCACCTGGCCGCGGCAGCTCATCGAGGCCAAGGAGAACGGCGCGAAGCTCGTCACGATCGACCCGCGGATCCGCGGGACCGCGCACTTCAGCGACCGGTGGCTCCCGATCCGGCCGGGCACGGACCTCGCCCTCGCGCTCGCCCTCTGCCACGTGCTCGTGAAGGAGGGCACCATCGACCGCGACTACCTCCGCACGTACACCAACGCGCCCTACCTGGTGGGCCCCGACGGGCACCTCGTCCGGCGCGGGGAGGACTTCCTCATCCTGGACGAGCGCACCGGCCGGATCGTCCCGGCCGGCACGGCCGGGGCCGTCCCCGCCCTCGAGGGGTCCTCCGAGCTCGACGGGGCGACCGTGAAGCCGGCGTTCCAGGTCTTCGTCGAGCACATCGAGGGGTCGACCCCGGCCTGGGCGGCGGAGATCACCGGGATCGCCGAGGACGACATCTGGCAGCTCGGCCGCGAGATCGGCGAGACGGCCTCGATCGGCAGCACGATCGTCGTGGACGGCATGGAGCTGCCGTACCGGCCGGTGGGGGTCATGGCCTACCACGCGATGCAGCAGGAGCTCGGGTTCCAGGCGGCGCGCGCGATGACCCTCATGCTCATGCTGATCGGCGCGATGGGGGCGGTGGGCGGCACCCTCGCGACCACCAAGTGGGAGATCGACGACAACTACTGGGCACTCGACGCGATCGCGATCGGCGACGGGCCGTACGACTTCCTGCTGAAGTCCAGCCGCTTCTTCCCCATCAACACCGGCAACCCGGCGGTGGCCGCCACGGCCATCCTCGACCCCGAGACCTACGACGTGGGGAAGTTCCCCGAGGTCATGATCGTCCACATGTCCAACGCCGTGGTCTCCTACCCGAACACGGAGGTCCTGAAGGAGGCCTACCGCACGCTCCGGTTCGTCGTCGTGATCAGCCCGTGGCTCTCGGAGACCGCGGACCTGTTCGCCGACGTCGTGCTCCCGGCCGCCACGCTGGAGAAGTACGAGGGGCCGGGCTCGGCGAGCGACACGTACCTCGACGCCGTCATGGTCCGGACGCCGCCGATGCCCCCGCTGTACCAGTCCCGGGGCGAGACCGACATCTACCTGCAGCTCACCGAGCGCATCGGCGTCTACGAGGCCTTCATCGAGCACCTGAACGAGCAGCTCGGGCTCTCGGGCCGCCACGCCCTGGACCCCACGCGCCGGTACACCGAGCGCGAGATCTTCGATCACTGGGCGAAGCAGCAGGGTCTGGAGGAGGGCATCGGCTACTTCGAGAAGCACGGCGTCTGGGTGAAGGACCCGGTGCCGCCCTCGGTCCGGTACGGCTACGCGACCGACCCGCCCTTCGGCGGGGTGATCCACCGCTTCTACGGCGACTCGCTGCTCCGCTACCAGGAGCAGATGCGCGAGAAGGGAGCGCCCGAGGTCTTCTGGCGGGACTACACGCCGCTGCCCGCCTGGCGCACCCTCACGATGGACACGTCCCCGTCCGAGTACGACCTGTACCTGATCAGCTACAAGCTCATCGAGCACAAGCAGGACCGCACCTCGTTCATCCCGCTGCTGTCGGAGCTCTCCGGCGGGCAGCGCGTGGACATCAACCCCGTGACGGCCGCGGCGAAGGGGATCTCGCAGGGGCAGATGGTGTGGGTCGAGTCCCACAACGCCGTCACCGGTGAGACCCGCCGGGTCCAGGCTCCGGCGAACCTCACGCACGCCGTCCGGCCGGACGTGGTGGCGATGCCGCACCACTTCGGCCTGACGTCGAACCCGAACTCGAAGGATCTGGGGCCGACCCCGAACACCCTGTTCTTCACGGGGCCCGGGTACGTCGGCATGACCGCGGACGCGTCCTTCCACGTGAAGGTCCGCGTCGAGCCCGCGTAGCGAAGGGGGGTGAGGAACGTGACGAGGTACGGCATGGTGATCGACCTGGACCGATGCACCGGCTGCCGCGGGTGCATGGAGTCCTGCAAGATCGAGAACAACACCCCCCAGGGCTCGTACTGGATGTACGTGTTCCGCTTCGAGGAGGGGGAGTTCCCGGCCACGAAGGTCCGGTTCATGCCCCGACCCTGCCAGCACTGCGACAACGCGCCGTGCGTGAAGGTCTGTCCCGTCGGGGCCCGCTACAAGCGGGAGGACGGCCTGGTCGCGACGGACTGGCAGCGGTGCATCGGCTGCCGGTACTGCGAGGTGGCCTGCCCCTACGGGGTGAACACGTTCAACTGGGGACATCCCGAAGAGCACCACTACGTCGACTGGAACGCCGAGGACGTCGCCCCGGAGGTCCGTGGCACCGTCCCCGCCTGGGACAACCCGAGCCTGGACCTCCCCTACGGCCCCGAGCAGCGGCACATCGCGGGCGGCGGGCACCTGAAGGGGGTCGTGGACAAGTGCACGTTCTGCGTGCAGCGGGTCGAGCAGGACCTGGACCCGGCCTGCGTGCAGAACTGCCCCGTGCGGGCGCTCGTCTTCGGCGACCTGGACGACCCCGAGAGCGAGGTCTCGAAGATCCTCGAGCGCCGACCGAGCTTCCGGCTGCTCGAGGAGGCCGGGACCGAGCCGCGGGTGCACTACGTGGGCGGGGCGCCGCCCTCGGCCGAGACCAGGCAGATCGAGCCCGCGAAGGCGGAGGTGTAGGCGATGGCGCAGGACGTGCAGACGGCGCAGCAGGTGCGAGGGCTCCCCTACGGCGTCGGCCGGGCGTCGCGGACCTGGGCGACGTGGACCGCGCTCCTCGCGGCCCTCGCGATCGCGGGGTGGTACGGCTGGTCGCGCGAGATCAGCCAGGGCATGATCGTCACCGGCCTGCGGGACATCGGCCCGATGGGCGGAGCCACGTGGGGTCTGGACGTGGCCTTCGTCGTGTACTTCGTCGGCGTCAGCTTCGCGGGGATCACGGTGGCCGCCCTCATCCGGCTGGCGAACCTCACGGACCTGAAGCCGATCGCCCGCATGGCCGAGGCCCTCACGGTGGTGGCCCTCGTGGCCGCCGCCTTCGCGATCATGTACGACCTCGGGCAACCCCTCCGCGGCGTCGTGAACCTGTTCCGTTACGCGCGGCCGCAGTCGCCGTTCTTCGGCACCTTCACGCTCGTGATCTCGGGCTACCTGTTCGCGAGCCTCGTCTACCTGTACCTCGACGGTCGGGCCGACGCGGCCGAGCTCGCGAAGGCCCCGAGCCGCCTGCGGTGGTTCCACCGGCTGTGGGCGGCCGGCTACCGCGGCACGCCCGCCGAGCGCGCCCGCCACGACCGCACCGCCTTCTGGCTCGCGATCGCGATCGTGCCGCTGCTCGTGACGGCCCACTCGACGCTCGGGTTCGTCTTCGGCCTGCAGGTGGGGCGGCCGGGCTGGTACAGCGCGCTCCAGGCGCCGGCCTTCGTCCTGCTCGCCGGCGTCTCGGGGCTCGGGGGGCTCATCCTGATCGCGGCGGTCGTCCGCCGGACGGTCCCCGGCGCCGAGCTCCCCGACCGGATCTTCCACTGGCTCGGGACGGCGCTGCTGATCCTGCTCCTCGCCTACCTGTACTTCATGGTCGTCGAGATCCTGACCAACATCTACACGGGGGCCGAGCGCGAGCGCGACGTGACCCGCGAGCTGCTCTTCGGAGACTTCGCACCGATCTACTGGGGGTCCGTCGCGACCTTCGTGATCTCGGTCGGCCTGCTCGTCGTCCGCTTCGTCCGCCGCACCGCGGCCCTGCCGCTGCTGGTCGCCGCGGGCGTGCTCGTGAACCTCGGCGCGATCGGCAAGCGGTTCCTCATCGTGGTCCCCTCCCAGACGCACGGGACCCTGCTGCCGTACGGGACCGGCTCGTACGCGCCGACCTGGGTCGAGTACATCGAGGCGATCGGGCTCCTCGCGCTCTGCGCGCTCCTGCTCGCGCTCTTCGCGAAGGTCTTCCCGATCCTGCCGCTCGACCGGACCACCGAGAGTGGTGAGGTCGCATGAAGCGCGGGGTCATCGCCGTCGCCATGGCCGTCGCGGGGTTCGCGCTCCAGGCCGTCACGTACCTGTTCCTCGCGACGCCGATCGGGAAGCCGTCCTCGGTGCGCTTCAGCAACCCGCGGGTCCCCTTCGCGCCCGCCCTGTTCATCCTCGGGGTCATGCTCGTGTTCATCGCTGCGATCGTGTACGAGCTGCTGCCCGAGCGCGGCGACCGCGGCCGCTCGCAGGGCGAGGGGTCGTGAGCCCGCGGGAGCCGACGCTCGCCGAGCTCCGCGGCGCCGCCTACCGCGTGCTCGCGAGCGCCCTGCTCCCGCCGACGCCCGAGCGCCTGGGGACCCTCGTCGAGGCCGCCCCGAAGGTCCTCGAGCTGCTGGAGCCGCTCGAGGGCCTGGCGCCCCACCCGGCGCTCCGGGGCCTGCTCGAGCGGCTCGCCCTCCTCTCGCCGGAGGAGGCCGAGGCGCATCGGGAGACCTACGCGACGCTCTGGGTCTCGGGCCGGCGCGGCTCGCCCCCGCCGTACGCCTCGGCCCACCTCCGCCCCGGCGCCGACGCGCCCATGGCGGCGGCCCGCGTCGACGCCGCGTACCGCGCGGCCGGGTTCGTCCTGGACGCCGACGGCGAGGCCCCCGACCACGTCGCCGTCGAGCTCGACTTCCTCGCCGCACTCTGTCGGCGGGAGGCCGAGGCCGAGGGGTCCGGGCGCGCGGCCGAGGCCGAGGCGCTCCGGGCGCGCGAGCGCGCGTTCCTCCTCGAGCACCTCCTCCCCTGGCTCCCGTCCCTCGAGGCCGCCCTCGACGCGGCCGCCCCCGGGAGCCTGCTCGCCGAGACCGTGGCCGTCGCCCGGCGGTTCGCCGAGCACGACCGGGTCCTGCTCGAGGCCGTCCGAGCCGCCGCCCGGTAGGGTCCAGTCATGAGCCGGCCGGTCATCGCCTGCTGCGACCGCACCCACGTGGGCGATGCGGGGACCGCCCACGCGATCGCCGATCTCTGCAGCGCCGCCCTCGAGGACGCCCGCGTGGAGCTCGTCCCCGACCTCTGCGCCGACCCGACGGCGGCGCGGGCGCGGGAGGCCGGCGGCCTCATCCTCGGGCTGTGCGGCCCCGGGCCCTCCGCGGCCGACCTCCAGGCCCTCGCGCGCCGCGACGGCCTGGACCCGTTCGGCGTGGAGGCCTTGGACCTCGGGCTGCTCGAGGCGCTCGGTCCACGCGACACCCTGCCCCAGCGGGCCGCCGCCGCCGTCCGCGAGACCCTCGAGGCCCTCACCCCGGGG
>CAZXJB010000098.1:0-9266 GCA_964640965.1 uncultured Actinomycetes bacterium
ACCGAGGCCGCGCGCCGCGGCGACGGTCCCGCTCACCGCCGGGAGCCCGTCCGCGCTGGTCCTGCGCGCCGATCGACCGGGCGTGGCGTTCGCCCGTCGGACCTTCGGCGTCGTGGCCGACCAGGGCTCGACGAGCGGCGCGACCGAGCCGGGGGCGGCGTGGGTGCTCACGCCGTCGGTCATCGGGCAGCCGTCCCACCCGCGGATCGCGCTCGCGAACCCCGGGACCGCCCCGGCCTCGGTCACGCTCACGGTGCTGCCGGTCGAGGGGGCCGCGGCGCCCGGCCCGGTCACGGTCCGGATCCCGCCCGGGGCCACCGTCCTCGCCCCGAAGGCGTTCACGGAGCAGGCGGCCGCCTCCTCCGTGCTCGCCGTGGCCTCCGCGGGAACGTTCGTGCCGGTCTCGGCGTCCTACGCCCTGGGGCGCGAGGGGTTCGCGACCTACGCGGTCGCTCTCGGCGTGCGCCTGCCCGACGGATGGGCCCCGGCGCCGTCCGGGGTATGATGTCCGACCGAGCAACGCCCGAGGGGTGACGGGATGGCGGTGGGGAAGCACGGGAGACGACGGCACCGCGGGCTGAAGGCCGCGCTCATCGTCCTGGGCGTGCTCGGGCTCGTCGGCGGCGGCACCGCCGTCGCGGCCTACCGGTACGACGCCGCGTCCGCCGCGCGGATCCTGCCGGGGGTTCGGATCGCGGGGCTGGACGTGTCCGGGATGACGCGCTCCCAGGCGGTGCGCGAGCTCACCGCGCTCGCGGCCCCCACGCTGGAGGCGCCCCTGTCGGTCACGGCCGGCGGCCACACCTGGACGGTGACGCCGGCGGCCCTCGGGATGCGCGCGGACGTGGAGGGCGCGGTGGATCGCGCGTTCGCGCTCGCGGAGGACCTGCCGCTCGTGAGCCGGGTCTACCACCGGCTCGCGGACCGGCCCGTGGGGGCCGAGATCGACCTCGCCTTCCCGATCGACGAGGAACAGATCCGCGCCTTCGTCGAGCAGGCGCGCGAGGAGGTCGCCGTCCCACCGGTGGACGCGCGCATCGCGCTCGCCGACGACGACCTCGTGCTCCGGCGCGCGAGGACCGGCGTGACGCTGAAGGGGCAGGCGGCGATCGAGCGCATCCGGGCCGCGCTGGAGCAGCGCGCGTCCTCGGTCGAGGTGCCGCTCCGGACCCTGGAGCCCGAGGTGACCGCCTCCGAGCTCGGCAAGACGATCGTCGTGGATCTCTCCGAGAACGTGCTGCGCCTGTACGACGGGCTCAGGGTCGTGAAGGAGTACCCGGTCGCGACGGCCGCGCCCGGCTACGTCACCCCGGTCGGGACGTGGAAGGTGATCGACAAGCGCGAGAACCCCACCTGGTACAACCCGGCCCTCGACTCGTGGGGCGCCGACCTGCCGCCGGTGATCGGGCCCGGACCGGACAACCCCCTCGGGACCCGGGCGCTGTACCTGAACGCTCCGGGGATCCGGATCCACGGGACCTCGAACGCGGCCTCGATCGGCACCTACGCCTCCCACGGGTGCATCCGGATGTACATCTCCGACTCCGAGGAGCTCTACCCGCTCGTGCCGATCGGCACGCGGGTGATCATCAAGCCCTGACCCGCCCGATCGGGGGACGGGCCGCCCGCCGTTCGTCGTAGCCGTACCGCCCCCGAGGAGGACCGCCGAGGGCGCCGCGACGGCGCTCCCGGCCCATCGCCGCCCCACCCGCGCGGACCGGTGGAAATGAGGTCGGCGTGCTATGGGCGCCGGGCGGGGTGCGGGTCGAGGATACGGGCATGAACGGCAAGCTCGACGGCACCTGTCCTGTCTGCCACCAGGGCGACCTCATCAGCATCTCGATGAACGTGAGCGGGAGCGACCTGACCTTCACCACCTGCCACCTCTGCGAGGCGAAGTGGTGGTACCGGGACGGCAACCCGGTCCCGCTCCAGAGCGTCATCGGCTCGGTCCTGTCCCGGAAGGCCTGAGGTCGGCGTCCGATAGGATGCGGGTGCCGTGGCACCGCATCCGGATCTCGGACCCATCTTCAAGGCCTACGACGTCCGCGGGGTCGTCCCCGACGAGCTGAACGAGGACGTCGCCCGGCGCATCGGCGCCGCGTTCGCCCGCTGGGCCGGCGAGCCGAAGGTGGCCATCGGCCGCGACTGCCGCCCCTCCTCGCCCTCGCTCGCCGCCGCCCTCACCCAGGGCATCACCTCCCGGGGGGTGGACGTCGTCGACCTCGGGCTCGCCGCGACCGACCTGCTGTACTTCGCCTCCGGCTCGCTCGACGTCCCCGGCGTGATGATCACCGCGAGCCACAACCCGCCCCGCTACAACGGGCTCAAGTTCTGCCTGGCGGGGGCGAAGCCGGTCGGCCAGGACACCGGCCTCGCCGAGATCCGGGAGCTCGCCGAGCGCGACGATCATCCGCCGGCCGAGCGCCGCGGCTCCGTGGAGCACCGCGACCTCCTCGACGCCTACACCGAGCACGTCCTGTCCTTCGTCGATCCGGCGAGCTTCCGCCCGCTCACCGTCGTCGTCGATACCGCCAACGGCATGGGCGGCCTCGTCGTGCCGAAGGTGTTCGCCCGGCTGCCGGTCACGCTCGTGCACCTGTACCCCGAGCTCGACGGCACCTTCCCGAACCACCCGGCCGATCCCATCGACCCCGAGAACCAGCGCGATCTGAAGCGCGAGGTGCTCGCGCGGGGGGCCGACCTCGGGCTCGCGTTCGACGGGGACGCCGACCGCGTGTTCGTCGTCGACGAGCGGGCCGAGGGGGTGAGCGGCTCGGAGATCACGGCGCTCGTCGCCATCGCGATGCTCGAGCGCCACCCCGGCGCGAAGATCGTGCACAACCTCATCTGCTCCTGGGCCGTGCCGGAGGTCATCCGGGAGCACGGCGGGATCCCGATCCGCACCCGCGTGGGTCACTCCTTCATCAAGCAGGTCATGGCCGAGACCGGGGCCGTGTTCGGGGGGGAGCACTCGGGGCACTACTACTTCCGGGACAACTACCGCGCGGACTCCGGGCTGATCGCGGCCGTCGTGGTCCTCGAGGTGCTCTCCCGGGCCGGGCGCCCCCTCTCCGAGGTGCTCGCGCCGCTGCGCCGCTACCACGCCTCGGGCGAGATCAACACCGTCGTCCGCGACCAGGCCCGGGCGATCGAGGCGGTGGCGGCGGCCTTCCCCGACGGTCGGCACGACCGCACCGACGGGCTCACCGTGGAGTTCGACGACTGGTGGTTCAACCTGCGCCCCTCCAACACGGAGCCGCTGCTCCGCCTCAACGTGGAGGCGCGGGACGAGGGGCTGCTGAAGGAGAAGGCCGCCGAGGTGCTCGCCATCATCCGCAGGGAGGGAGGATCGTCGTGAGCCTCGATCCGGAGCTGCTGGAGATCCTCGTCTGCCCGAACGACCGGGGTGAGGTCGACTACCACGAGGACGAGCAGGTGCTCGAGTGCCGGTCCTGCGGGTACCGGTACCCCGTCCGCGACGGCATCCCGGTCATGCTGATCGACGAGGCCGAGAAGCCGACGGGGAAGCGGCGTCGGTGAGCCTCCTCGACGACGAGCGCGAGCTCCGCGCCTTCGACCGCTCGGGGATGCTCGAGCGGGTCGCGAGCCTCGCGCGGCAGGTGCGCGAGGGCTACGAGCTCGGGCTCGCGGCGCCGGACCTGCCCTCGGCCGAGGGGGTGACCTCGATCGCGGTCTGCGGGATGGGCGGGTCCGCGATCTCCGGCGACGTCGTGCGGGCGCTCGCGGCGCCCCGGCTCGGGATCCCCGTCGTCGTCGTGCGCCAGCCCGAGCTCCCGGCCTGGTGTCAGCACCGGACGCTCGTGGTGGCCTCCTCCTACTCCGGGGAGACGGCCGAGACGCTCGCCTGCTTCGAGGAGGCCCTGCGCCGCGGCTGCCGCACGGTCGTGGTCACCTCCGGGGGGAGGCTCGGCGACCGCGCCGCCGAGCTCGGCCTCGGGCGCGTCCTCGTGCCGGGAGGCTCGGTCCCACGGGCGGCCTTCGGCCACCTCGCGCTCGGCCTGCTGGGCGCGCTCGAGGCGATGGGGCTGCTCCCGTCGATGGGGGCCGACGTGGAGGAGGCGGCACGGGAGACGGAGGCGCGGCTCGCGCAGCTCGCGCCGGCCCTGCCCACGTCCGCGAACCCCGCGAAGCACCTCGCCGAGGCGATCGGGGAGCGCGTGCCGGTGGTCTGGGGCGCCGAGGGGATCGGCGCGGTCGCCGCCCTCCGCTGGAAGACGCAGCTGAACGAGAACGGGAAGGTCCCCGCCTGGGCGAGCGCGCTGCCCGAGCTCGACCACAACGAGGTCCTCGGGTGGTCGGCGGAGCGGGGGCGGCGGTTCTTCGTCGTGGCCCTCCGCCACGAGGGGGAGGCCGGCGACACCCCCGCGCGCGTGGAGCTCTCGCTCGCGATCGCGCGGGCCTCGGGCGCCGCGACCGAGGAGGTGTGGGCGAGCGGGACGTCCCCGCTCGCGCGGCTCCTCACGCTCGTCGCGCACGGGGACGCGACGGCGACGTACCTCGGCCTCGCCCACGGAGAGGACCCGACCGAGATGGAGGCGATCGTGCGCCTGAAGCGCGCGCTCGCGGAGGCGTGATGCTCCCCGCACCGCCCGACGCGTTCGCCGACGAGGCGGCCGAGGTGGTGCGCTCGCGCACGGCCTTCGAGCCCGAGGTCGTGGTCGTCCTCGGCAGCGGCCTCGGGGCGGCCCTCGCCTCGGTGCGCGAGGAGGCCTCGTTCTCCTTCGAGGAGCTCCCCGGGTTCCCGCGGCCCACGGTCCCCGGGCACGCGGGCCGCCTCGTGCTCGGCGAGGTCTCGGGCGTGGGCGTGGCCCTGTTCCGGGGGCGGATCCACTTCTACGAGGGGAACGACCTCGCGATCTGCGCGCTGCCGATCCGCCTCGCGCGGCTGCTCGGCGCGGGGACGGCCATCCTCACGGCCGCGGTCGGCGGCATCGCGCCGGGTCTGGACACCGGGCACCTCGTGGTGGGGTCCGACCACATCAACCTGCTCGGCCAGAGCCCCCTGCGCGGCTGGCGTCGCCCCGACGGCTCGCCGCCCTTCGTCGACATGGTCGACGCCTACGACCCCGAGCTCGCGCGGCTCGCGGTCGAGGCGGCCGAGCGCCGCGGGGTCCCCGTGCACCGCGGGGTCTACGCGGCGATGATGGGGCCGATGTACGAGACCCCGGCCGAGATCGGGTTCCTCCGGACGATCGGCGCGAGCGTGGTCGGGATGTCGGTGGTGCCGGAGGCGGTGCCGGCCCGCGCCCTCGGGATGCGGGTGCTGGGGCTGTTCTTCGTCACGAACGTGGTCGGGGCGAAGGTGGAGCACGAGGACGTGGTGCGCGCCTCGGACCGGATGGCCGGGACGATCGGCGCGGTGATCGAGGACGTGCTGGCGGAAGGAGACGGATGGACGCGGACGTGAAGGACCTGTCGCTCGCCCCGATGGGGCGCGAGCGGATCGAGTGGGCCGCCGGGGAGATGCCGGTCCTGGCGCTGATCCGGGAGCGGTTCGAGAAGGAGCGGCCGCTCGAGGGGGTGCGCATCGGCGCGTGCCTGCACGTGACGACCGAGACCGCCAACCTGATGCTCACCCTACGCGCGGGGGGGGCCGAGGTCGCGCTCTGCGCCTCGAACCCGCTGTCGACCCAGGACGACGTGGCGGCGGCGCTCGTCGAGGCCGGCGTGCCGACGCAGGCGATCAAGGGCGAGGACCACGACACGTACTTCCGACACATCCAGGCCGTGCTCGACACGCACCCGCGGATCACGATGGACGACGGGTGCGACATGGTGAGCCTGCTGCACCGCGACCGGCCGGAGCAGGTCCCGGAGGTCCTCGGTGGCACCGAGGAGACGACGACCGGGGTCATCCGGCTCCGCGCGATGGCGGCGGACGGCGCCCTGCGCTACCCGATCGTGAGCGTGAACGACGCGAACACGAAGCACCTGTTCGACAACCGCTTCGGGACGGGCCAGTCGACGATCGACGCCATCATGCGCGCCACGAACCTGCTGCTCGCCGGACGGACGGTGGTCGTCTGCGGCTACGGGATGTGCGGCCGCGGCGTGGCTTCACGGGCCCGGGGGATGGGCGCCCAGGTGATCGTGACGGAGGTCGAGCCGCTGCCCGCGCTCGAGGCGGCGATGGAGGGCTACCGCGTGATGCCGCTCCGGGAGGCCGCGCGGGTGGGCGACATCTTCGTCACGGTGACCGGCGACACCCACGTGATCCGGCGCGAGCACCTGGAGCTCATGAAGGACGGCGCGGTGCTCGCGAACGCCGGGCACTTCGACGTCGAGATCGACAAGGGCGCGCTCGAGGAGCTCGCGGTCTCGGTCCGCCGGGTCCGCGGCTCGGTCGACGAGTACCGCCTGGCCGACGGGCGGCGGCTGCGCCTGCTCGGGGAGGGCAGGCTCGTGAACCTCGCGGCCGCCGAGGGCCACCCGGCCGCGGTGATGGACATGTCCTTCGCGAACCAGGCCCTGTCGGTCGAGTGGCTCGTCGCGCACCACGCGGACCTCGACCCGCGGGTGTACCCGGTGCCCGAGGAGATCGACCGCGAGGTAGCGCGGCTGAAGCTGCGGGCGATGGGGATCGAGATCGACGCGCTCACGCCGGAGCAGGAGGAGTACCTGCGCTCGTGGGAGCAGGGGACCTGACCGCGTTCCGCCGGGCCGGGCGCACCCTTTCCTCGCTCGGGCTGGTGCGGGGGAGCGAGGGGAACCTGTCGGCCTGGGACGGCGAGCGCCTGTGGATCACCCGCACCGGCTGCAGCCTGGCCGAGCTCGGCCCGGACGACGTGCTCGAGGGCACCCTGGAGGCCCCGCCCGAGGGCGCCTCCTCCGACCTCGAGGTGCATCGGGCGATGTACCGGGAGCGCGGCCCCGGGGCCGTCGCGCACGCGCACCCGCCCGGCAGCGTGCCCGAGGGCTGGACCGAGGGGCAGCCGCACGGGCGCTACGCGCACGCCGCGAGCCTCGAGGAGGCCGTCGCGCTCCTGGTCCGGGAGGTGCGGGAGGGAGCGTGACCGGCCCCGGCATCGTCCCGGTGGAGTGGCGGGGGGACGTCGTCGCGATCCTGGATCAGCGGCTGCTGCCCCACCGCGTGGAGGTGCTCGAGTGCCGGAGCGTGGCGGAGGTGGCCGAGGCCATCCGCTCGCTCGCGGTGCGGGGTGCTCCCATCATCGGGGTGGCCGCGGCGTACGGGATGGCGCTCGCGGCGACGGTCTCGACGGAGGGTCGGCCGCGCCGCCTGCTCGCCGCACCGCACCGGCACGGCGGTCGACCTCTATGTCGGCCACATCGAGGGGTTGGGCGTGGACTCGACCGACCCCGCCAGCCGCCAGCACATGAGCAAGGGCGCGGTCTATCGCTGGGCTCGAGGAGGCCGCCCGGACGCTGAAGGCGGCGCGGCCGACCGCCGTGAACCTCGGATGGGCCGTGGACCGGATGCTTCGGGTGGCGACGGGGCAGTGCTGCTCGGTCGGCAGCACCGTCCGCCGGGTGCACGAGGCGATGGTTGCCGAGGCCCTCGCGATCGAGGCCGAGGACCGGGAGGCGTGCGCGGCGATCGGGGCGCACGGGCTCGAGCTCGTGCCCGAGGGCGCGAACGTCCTCACGCACTGCAACACCGGGATGCTCTGCACCGCGGGGATCGGGACCGCCCTCGGGGTGATCGTCGCGGCCCACCGGGCGGGCCGGCGGCCGCACGTGTGGGTGGACGAGACGCGCCCCGTGCTCCAGGGCGCCCGGCTCACGGCCTGGGAGCTCGGTCGCCTCGGGATCCCGCGTACGCTGATCGTGGACGCGGCCGCGGGATCGCTGATGGCCCGGGGCCTCGTGGACCTCGTCATCGTGGGGGCCGACCGGATCGCGGCCAACGGGGACGTCGCCAACAAGATCGGGACCTACGGGCTCGCGGTGCTGGCGCGGCACCACGGGGTGCCCTTCGCGGTGGCCGCGCCGACCTCGACCGTCGACCTCGCCACCCCGAGCGGCGCCGAGATCCCGATCGAGGAGCGGGACGCGGCCGAGGTCCTCGCCCCCGGGGGCGCGCCCGTCGCCGAGCCCGACACCCCGGTCGCGAACCCCGCCTTCGACGTCACCCCGGCCGAGCTCGTCACCGCGATCGTGACCGAGCGGGGCATCGCGCGTCCGCCCGACGCCGAGACCCTCCGGTCGCTCGTCCGTGCGAGGGGGGCCGCGTGAGGCCGAACCTGTCGGTCCGGGCTCGGTTCGAGCGGTTCCCCGCCACCGTCAAGGGCGCCCTCATCCTCCGGGGCGAGGATCCCGACCCGCACCAGGTCGTGTTCCACGGGGTCCGTGCCGTGCCCGTCGGCGGGGGCGCGCGGCGGGAGATGCCGGTCGGGGTCTCGGTCGTCGACGTCGCGCCGCACCGGGACCTGTTCGTGCCGTTCGAGCTCATGGTGGCCGACCTGCCGCCCGGCTGGTACGGGTTCGAGTGCGACCTCGAGGTGGACGGCACGCTCGGGACCTACTCGGGGGGCCGGCGGTTCGTCGTCCCGTGGCCCCGCGGGACGGTGCGGCGGGGGATCGTGCCCGTCGGCAAGGCCTTCACCCTCGGCGGCGGGCGGCGGACGCGGGTCCGCCTGGAGCAGATCGACTGCGGCGCGGACACCGCTCGCCTCGCCCTCGCGATCGAGCCCTTCGACGAGCTCCGGGTCCGCCTGCGCGCCGACGGCGAGCCCCTGCCCCTGCTCGAGCGGGAGGAGGATCCGGAGCGCGGGGTGCTCCGGCTCGTCGCCTACCCGCTCCTGCGCACCCACCGCGTCCTGCGGGTCGAGGCCAGGGGACGGGGACGGGCGGAGGGAGCGCTGGACGTGCGCCTGCCCTGAGCCCGTCGGTGGGCCGGGGTAGCGTCGGGCCGTGCTCGACGGCCTCCTCGACGTCCTGTACCCGCGACGCTGCGTGGCCTGCGGCCGGGGGCCCTGGCCGTTCTGCGAGCGGTGCCTGGCGCGGGTCCGTCCGCTGCAGCCGCCGTGGTGCGCGCGGTGCGGCTCGCCGCGGAGCGGCGCGCGTCGGCGGTGCCACGACTGCCCCCCGCCGCCGATCGGCCTCGTCCGCTCCGCGTTCCTGTTCGCGGGGCCGGTCCGGACGGCGGTGCACCGGCTGAAGTTCGCGGGGTGGCGGCCCGTGGCGCTCGCCCTCGGCCGGGCGGCGGCCGAGGCCTGGATCGCGACAGGCGAGCGCGCCGACGTCGTGACCTGGGTGCCGCTCTCACGCCGTCGCCGCACCGA